>NZ_UWOD01000001.1:0-322500 GCF_900604335.1 Intestinibacillus sp. Marseille-P6563
TGTGCCATTTTGTATAGTTTCCTATGCCGCAGATTCGGCCAGCTTGACAGCCCCCTCCGGCTGCTGCCGGCGCAGCCGATCTGCGGCATACAGCCAGCGCTCACGGTAAGTATACAAAATAACCGTTATTGTTCGACTCGCTGGTTGATTTCAGCAACCGACTTGAAATAATCTGAGCGAAAATCCGTGGTTACAGAATACGCATGGCGGTAATCATCCAGCAAAGCTTGCTGCTGCCGGGTGCGTTTGCTCAGTCCAATGGCAAGAATCTCACGAATCATGAAAAAGCCTTTTGCGTCGTTGATCAGACTCAGCGCGATTGGGTGCTTCATTGGTTAGAACAAATAAAAAAGACCATACCCTCTTTGGGTATAGTCTTTTTATTTGGAGGTACCACCCAGAATCGAACTGGGGATCAGGGAGTTGCAGTCCCACGCCTTACCGCTTGGCTATGGTACCATATGGAGCGGATGACGAGGCTCGAACTCGCTACCTCCACCTTGGCAAGGTGGCGCTCTACCAGATGAGCTACATCCGCAAATTTTGGTGCCTCCGGGCGGAATCGAACCACCGACACGGGGATTTTCAGTCCCCTGCTCTACCGACTGAGCTACAGAGGCAAAATTGGCGACCCGGAAGGGACTTGAACCCTCGACCTCTGGCGTGACAGGCCAGCGCTCTAACCGACTGAGCTACCGGGCCAACTCATGGTGGAAGTTACAGGGCTCGAACCTGTGACCCTCTGCTTGTAAGGCAGATGCTCTCCCAGCTGAGCTAAACTTCCATCTCATCAGCGCCGAATATTATTATATAGCATATTCGGCGCTATGTCAACCATTATTTACACTTGATTTAAAATATTTTGAATTTCTTCATTGGAGAACCGATAAACTTTGTCACAGAACTGGCAAGTGATTTCGGTTTCTTTTTCATCCTCCAACAGGCCCGTTAATTCTTTACGTCCCATGCTGATCAGGGCACGGATTACTTTATCTCGACTACAATTGCAGCGATATTCAAAAGAGGATTCTTCCAAAAATTCAACTTCGAATCCATCCAAAATAGTCCGAACAATATCCTGCAAGCTCATACCCTTTTCCAGCATGGTAGTCATTGCACCAGCTTGCTGAATATTTTTCTCTAGCCGGTCAATATCTTCATCTAGGCAACCCGGCATGAGCTGCACCAGATATCCCCCAGCCTGCAATACATGTTGATCTGTGCCAACTAGAACACCCAGTGCACAGGCCGAAGGAATTTGCTCGCTCTCGGCAAAGTAACGGGTCATGTCCTCGGCAATTTCGCCATTGACTAAAACCGTCGTCCCGGTTACAGGATCTTTTAACCCGATATCTTTGATTACCATGACATAACCTTGGCCGATACCAGCACCAACATTTAATTTGCCATCCGGACGCAGGGGCAAATCACATGCAGGATTTTGCAGATACCCACGAACATTGCCTTCTGAATCGGATACGCAAACAACCGACCCAAGGGGACCATTTCCCTTGAATTGAACGGTTACCGACCCATCGTCCACTTTTAATTGGCTGCCCATCATAGAACAAATCGTGAGAACCCGTCCTAGAGCGGCGGTTGCCGTAGGCAAGGTTTTGTGAATCATGCGTGCTCGTTCTATGGTCTCCGTACTGGTGACAGCCGTGATTTGAATCGCTGCATTAGCAGCAATTGCACGAATACGTTTATCCATAAATTTTATTTCCTCTTTCTTGCTGAGATAAAAACTCGATTTTCTCGGTCGAGTGCTTCTTGGTCTAGCGTTGCAATTTGCAATTCGGGATATACCTCGATTTGGGTAAAGCCAATTTCGTCCAGCATTTCTTTTAAACAAGATAAGCTATAATATTTCTCTACATGTTCTTCTTGGTAACGTGACCATTGTTCACCTGAACGAACGAAAATATCAAAATCATAGTGACAAAGGTCACCATTGAAATCAGCCTGCCACACACAAAATACATCTTCGTCTTCCCGGACATAGCACTCCCCGTGCATGGAATCAAACTTGTGTTTTGTATTTACATCAAAAATAAAAATACCGCCGGGCTCTAAAAATAACTCCACACGCCGAAACGCCTCTCGGAGCGTGGAGATATCCGTAATATAGTTGATGCTATCCAAACAGCAGACACAGGCATCTACGGTACCGTACAAGTCCAAGTCTTCCATGCGCTGATTGAGAAAGATTGGCCGGGGCTCTAAATCAATGGTGTGGTCCATGGCTTGCATCAGCATCTCCTCAGATGCATCCACACCAATCATTTCAAAGCCTCTGCAGGCCAGTTCTGCGGACAGGCTACCCGTACCGCAGGCCAAATCCAAAATCAAATGTGGCGAAAGTCCTGCTTGTGCAAAAATCTGCTCAAAGAAATCCGCCCACTGGGAATATCCTACGTCCTCGGTAAAACGATCATAATAAGAAGAAAGAAAGCGATAACTATCCATTATTTCTCCTTCGTACGGTCCAGAACCATACGATATCCATCGGTGCCGTAAATCAGGCACTTGTTCACACGGCTGATAGTGGCTGTGCTGGCTCCAGTTTCACGAACAATATCGCTGTAAATCTGCCCTTGATCCAGCATTTTGGCCACTTGGAAACGCTGTGCCATGGCGCGCAGCTCGGTGATCGTACATAAATCTTCGAAGAAATTATAGCATTCTTCGACAGTATTCAGGGACAGGATGCCAGTAAACAATTCGTCCATATGTCCATCTTTCAATTTGCTATTCATGCTGCCTACCCTCCGCAACTTCATTTATAATTATCGTAACACATTACTGCATGAAAGTAAATAATGCAGCAAAAATTCCAAATGAATATTTTTATGAAGGAAAAAAGACGGACTCATGAAAAGCCCGTCTTTTCGGCTGTCATCCCCCCTTGAAAAACCGACACATTCCGCCAAGCAAAGCTGACACAAGTTAATAATTGGAAATGCACTGATTGCGACCGATTGATGGCGGGATTTGAAAGGTTCTGCTCGTTTCTGCTGCCATGCTTTTACCACCACCGGCGGCGTCGGCAATGTATCCGCTCCTATGATTTCGTTACTTTTCTTCTATACTTCCTGTCACTTTCCGCTAAATCCTTTTATTTTCTTCACTTTTCAGCTACCAACAATCTCCTGATGCACAGGCCACTTCCATTCATTTCCCTCTATCTCTGCTCCGCTCCTCTCCCCCCGCGAAATCCCCCCATAAACGCAAAAAAGACCCAAGGCTTTTTGCCTTGAGTCTCTTTTTTCGTCCAGTTTTATCTGGCAGATTTGGGCTGTTTTTTGCGGGTGGGATACATAGAGATTAAGGCGAATCATTCCCGTGCCTGTATTGTACCATAACGCAGGTAAAAACACAAGAATATTTACTAAGATACTCACAAATGAAAACGATATAATTATTTGATACTAGATGCATATCGCTCCTACACTTTTAGATAAAGAGAGTTTCCTTTTTACATGCTCAAATGTTTCAATTTCTTTCGTATCTGCACACATATCTCATGCTTTTATTTTTATCATATAAATATTCTCTTTTACATTATCTTTATCATATGATAATAGGCCTGTCCATTCACTCCACTTAGATATACTTAAATCTGAATTATGAATTTCTTTATTGCCATTCAAAAGCCATATAAGTTTCATCCCTTTTTTCTCCTGAAATTTATCTAACAAATCTTTTCGAATAACGACGCCTCCCTGAAGTTGAGTCAATGTAGTATCAAATGCTGCTAATTCTCCGTCTTCATCATAATAGAATCCATCATACTCTAATTGTCTTAGGTGAAATGTTTCAATTATTTCTGCGCACGGAACGCTCCAAGATAATGAATCCGATTTAGAAGCATCAAACTCTTCTTCCCATAATAAATTTGCCACGGCATATAATATTCTTCCGATCTCCTTTTCATCTTCTTTCTCTATAATTTTGTTCTTGTATTTAATTTCAGGAATTTGAACCTCATCATTTACGTCTAACGCCTTTTCTCCCGTACAGTTATCGAATACATCCCCTTTATCTTCGTTTTCTACATACTCACTAGAATCTAATACTCTAAGAATGACATCTAAAGAAGATAAGTCTGGTACCTGTACGGTTTCTGTAATAATTTCACCCGTCTTAATAGTAGCATTAATCCATGAGTCTTTTTTTATTGATTCACAACTAGGTGCCCACGGATATTCTCGATTATATAGTGAAGTTATCTGATTAATAAAAGTCAACTCCGTATTTAATAAATCTACTCTCTTATCTACGCCGTGCAAGAATTCCATTTCTTGCTCTGGCGTTACAAAATAAGCAAATAACCAGCTCCAGACTAAAAGTTTCTCATCCCGTATATTCTCGCGTCCCGTAGTCAGATTTTTAGTTAGTGAAACCCATTGCACACCTCGGTCGTCTGTAAGAATCAACGTATCTTTTAGATTGCTAATAAACGCTCCTTTGTCTTCCAACCACTTTCTTTGATTATTCATACTTTGTAGCGCTATACGTTTATTTTCATTCCGGGCTGTAGCGATAAACTTATTTATCTGTTTAAAAATCGGAGCAGCTTCACAACACATAAAATTAGGATTTAATGTCGGATCAAAATCACGAACATAGGGATCCCATGCCCCTGTAAACACAAGCTCTTTATCAGTCCCCCTGCTGAACGGCTCTTTCATTTTATAATGATCAGCAACTCGGGCCAGAATGTTGTACATGGCAATCCATTGATATTTCTTGCCAATGCGTTCAACCTTTATTGTATCATGTCGACTATAATTATATCTTTTCCTATACTGATCGAAGTCACCAAACCACTCTTCTTTATATCCCAGATCATTAATGATAAACGACATAGCATAGTTGAATATCTGCCGATGATCAACCATAAAATAACGCAATGCACTCTGGAAAACATATCTTCCAAAATCACCATACATGCCCATGTTTTCGAATCTCATGGACATGCTAATCGCAAATAATCCGCCCTTAAAATTCATCTTCGTATAATCTTGGTCTACAACAGGAATCGGATCAGATTTATATGGTGGGGCAATCATCGCTCTGTCAATGATTCCACTATAATCAGATTTTTCCCAAAGAAATCTCTCTATTATCAGCCGTGCGTAATCTCGTAGCAAAATATCTGGATACACATTTTTTTGGTCAAAGATCGTTAAATAAACATATTCAGAAAGCGAACAGAACACCTTCATCTGAGCATACCTACGCTTGCAACAAGCTCCAAATACAACTCCATATAAGCGCTGGAATACATATGGATCATTTACATGCTCGAATTTCTTTAATAAAACTTCACATAAATCGAAATTCTCCTTTAATAACTCTATCATAGCTTTAGATGTATAATCCCTAAGCGATCTATCCGAAGATGTAAGAAGCCAGCCAAATAGAGTCAATAAAAGTTCTGTTTGCTTTTTATCTTTTATAGCAATAGAATCGCCTTTGTCATACATTTGAATCAACTGGGTTACTCTGTTGGACTCATCCGAAAAGAGCATATTTATATATGTAGTCCAAATATAGTCTCTTTTATTTAATTCATATCTACTTAAAAAATCATGAAGAAAATTTGCATTTAAGGGATGTTCTGTCTTAACACTATTCCCAATCAATACTTCCCACACATCTTTCGGCTCGGGAGAATACTTGATGATACAATTTAAAAAACTTTGTTTAGCTATACTCTTCATACTTCTCCATCGGAATGATTGAATATATCGACTAATCAAACGAGCTTTTTCATCTACGTTGCGAACTTCATCAATTAAATCGATACATTCTTCTTCATATTTCGTCGCAAAAAGAGCACAAATATTGATAAAAACATCGCTATTTCCTAAATTAGTTATTTTACCATTTCTTATCTGCAACACATCATTAATTACTTTTTTCCGTATTTCATCCTTTGATTCTGATCCATTAACAATTGCTTTTGCGCAGAAGTAATCATTCATCTGGTCATAAGCGAAGTATAGCTCTTCCTTCCCTTTGTATATATAGCTGTGAAGAATATGTTCTCTAACAACCTGCTGAACAAATGGCGGTGCAACAATCCCATACTGTCTCCAGTAGTTCAAGCTAATCAATTCTTCTTTGGATATAAATCGAACACCTTTTTGAGCAAACCACTCAGCCAGTTCATTAACAAATGGAGTTAATAAATCCTCTGTTCCTGAGTATCCTTTAACTCTTAAAGATTTCGCCATAGCTGTTTGTATCTTATCATTTGCATCAGAAATAAGGCGATCATATAGTGTGGGAAGATCAATCTCATCCCCTCTATATGTGCGACAGTATAATGTTAAAAAAAGCGGATTCGTCATCTCATACGCAAAATATTCGGATGGAGTAAATGGAATTCCATAAAAATCAAAAAACTTTTTTGTTGCTTCGATACTATTCCTTTCAAATCCCATATGAGCTATATGGGAAATATCACCATTGCATATTTTATCAATCAAAGATTGATTCATAAGTTGACTTCTATATTCTGTGCGAAATGAGAATGCTAATTTTACATATTTACAGCTTTCAATCTTATCAATCATTTGGGGTAGAGAGTTTTTCCATAAGGCATTGTTCCAAGTTTCATTAAGGGCATCAATAAACACTGGAATTATAGTTCCTTGTTTCTCCCCTATAGCCTCAAAAATATCAATAAAATCGTTAAATGAACAATCCAATTCACAATTTCTAATTATTTGTTCGCAAATTGGTTCATCAGTAAAATACGAACCCGCCAACAGTAAAAGCGCATATCTTCTTTTATCCAGTAGAATAGCGGTTTCATTTGCAAAAGGCTGCGATTTTCCAATTCCAGCTTCTCCGGTTATAGCAAGAATTTTACCAGTAATCATTCGACGCTCAACATCTGAAATTGCTAGAACGTTTGGCAAGTCTAAAAGCGTATGTAGTGATTTTATTTCTCTTTCAATATCAAAATATTTGTTTTTTGCATGTTCTCTTTCCTCTTTTGATATGTCATTTTTTTCAAAAGCAATTGAATGCAATTTAGTCTGTTCTTCTTCAAGCTGAGCCTTCATGACTTGAAATTTTTCTAGTTCCAGCTCGACAGTTTTTTTAATAATATGTTCCCAACCAAAAGAATCCATTATATTGTCGTATTCAATATCCTCAAAACCATCAACAATATTTCTTATTTTTTGAAGATAGTCATAATATTGACTATACTTCCATTTTAATGAATTAATTTTTCCCTTTAAATGCTCTTTCTTTGAATTAATATATTTAATTGCATTTTCATCATGAACGAATAATGACAGTTGAAGTGAGAACTCTGTATCGACATTAAAATCAGTATTAAACCGCTCCCCAAGTGTAGCAAACATATGTCTATTGTGACTCACAACCCATTCATAGGTAATTGAATGGCTCCCAAAATAATAGTTTGCCAAATAAGGATATTTTCTTACTTGATCTAATATAGTATCATCTGTTACCAATTCAACAGAGATATTATTATCTTCTAAAAGTTTTTGGGATCGCTTATAGTTTTCCGCCTCGATAGATAATGGCTTATTACAATACAAAATAACATGATCAACTTTCCCTTTATAATTCTCAACTATTTTTTCAGCGGAATGCAATATCTGGTCATATCCTGGCCGATTATCGAAAAACTTAGCTTGAAAACCAATCCATCTTTGGTTAGTTTCATCAAAAATAGGGTCAGTTTCAAGTCCGGCATTATTGGGATTGCAATGAAGAAATTTTATTTTCTTGTTATGAGAGATATATTCGTTTGCAAATAACTGACGACACAAATCTTCAAATTTATAACGAATGCCACGAGAATCTGTATTTGTTGCAATGAACTGTTCCCAAGTAATTAACCCTACCGGCATATAACATCCCCCTTTTTATAAGTCGCTGTTATTATTTACTAATATATATCAAAAGATTATATTTCTGGAATTATTATATCAAAGTATACAAATGATTTCTATGTTTTCCGTCTACCCATGATAAGTCTATAAAAAAAGAGAATATTATTGTGCTACGCAACACAGGCACTTGCACATTTCGAATATTGCTTCAACTGTGCAATCAAAACCATGTGTTTTCGTTTACACTTTTGGCAGTCCGTATTCGGCATCAATTCTCCCGTGAAACATCCGAAAAGTGTAAGCAAAATGCAAGCAACCCTTTCCTTTTCTCCCCTTCACTTATAGGCATCAGGCACACCCCCAAAACCTGTCCATTTCCCTTCTTCGGTTCAAAATCCCACAGGCATAAATCGTTGTGAACTATCCGACCACTGTATTAGTTCCATTCCTCTTGCAGCAGAAAGTCTCGGATATTCCGATGCTTAATTCCGTTGCGGCTCATATCATATTCGTCCAAGGTGACGACGTATTTGGGATAGTTATCGCGAACACGGTCATAGACGCCAAACTCCCGCTCTATGGTATCTTCCGAGGCCAGCAGGTATGCGACCTGTATATACAGCTTCTGCCCCTGATCCTCACACACAAAGTCGATCTCCTTATCACCCACCTTGCCGATGGTAACGGCATAGCCCCGGCGCAGGAGCTCCATGTAAATAATGTTCTCCAAAACCAGATTGATATCCTTCATGTTACCACCGAACACAGCTTCCCGGATGCCATGATCGGCTACATAGTATTTCTCATTGACAGTGAGAATCTTCTTGCCCTGTAAATCCTGACGCTTCACCTGATAGAATAGAAAGGCTTCGGTGCAAGCCCGGATGTAACCCAACACCGTCTCCGGCGATACGGAACGGCCTTCGCTTTTCAGATACTTGGAAATGGCAGTAGAGGAAAAGGTGGTTCCGATATTGGAGGTGACATAGGCAATGATCCGTTCCAGCATGTCTATATCCCGGATGTTGTTTCGCTTAACAACATCTTTGAGTTCTACAGAGTTGAATAAGTCCCGCAGATATTGACGGCTGGCCGTTTCATCATAGCGCAGGTTGGACAGATATGGCATACCGCCTGTGGTCAGATACTTGCTGAAGCACTGACGAATATCCGCATCCGGGTAGATCGTATGGTACAGCTCGATAAATTCCGCAAAGGAGAATGGATAGATTACAAACTCCACATACCGCCCGGCCAGATAGGTCGCCAACTCACCAGAAAGCAGTTTGGCATTAGAGCCGGTGATATAAATATCACAGTCCAGTTCTACCCGGAAGGAATTGATGCATTTTTCCCATGCATCCACCTCCTGTATCTCATCAAAGAAGAGATAGACCTTGCCTTCAATTTCCGAGGCTCGATGGATGATCTCATCGTGGAGTGCCGTCGCAGTACAGAGATACGCATTACTCATGTTTTCAAAATTGATAGAAATAAACTGGCTGCTGTCTGCGCCGGAGGCGCACAGTTCCTCTTTGATCAGGTCCAGCATGACCGACTTTCCACTTCGCCGGATACCAGTCAGGACTTTTACCAAGTCGCTTCCGATGAAAGGACGGATACGGCTCATATAGGTTTCTCGCTTAATCATAATGCTCTGCCCCTTTCTGGATTGTTTTCATAATATCACGGATATGCCGTATTTTCAATCAACCAAATTAAATTTTAACGGTTATAACTGATAAAATATTTTCTCCGCAAGAAATCGACAGATAAAACGAAAAGTTTTTCATTCGGTTGTGGTATTCGAATACAGCGTTCTCCATTGCAATCAAGCCCCTCGTTATTCTTTCACCGGCTACCGAAGGAATTGTCTAATATCATTTTCTCTCACACTGACACATGATTGTCTGACAGTGTCTTCCACACGCTCTACATGCACCCTGTCTTTAGCCGCCACTCCACCATAAAAATTTACAGAAAATAGGTTGAATTTCTCCTACTTTTAGCTATAATAAAAGTAACGAAAGCAAGGAGGTTTCCCTATGAACATCAACACCAAAAACCTGGTCTCCATTACGGAAGCAAACCAGAATTTTTCTAAAGTTGCCCGCCTTGTTGACGAAAGCGGTGCTGTCGTCATTTTAAAAAATAACGTTCCCCGGTATCTTGTCATGGAATTCAGCGCCGCCGAACAGGAGCAGCTTGCTGCCGATGAGGATGTCATGTCCATTTCAAAACGTCTGATAGAAAAAAACCGTCAGGCCTATGAGGTACTTGCCAAATGATCCGACTATCCAAATCACAGATACTTCTGCTGCATGAACAGCTCATTGCAGCGACCGGCGGCTCTTCCGGCCTGCGTGATGAAGGGATGTTGGACTCTGCACTGAACGCACCTTTCCAGACCTTTGACGGAAAAGATGTCTATCCCGCTCTTCAGCAAAAGGCAGCCCATCTCTGTTTTGGCCTTGTGAAAAACCATCCCTTCATTGATGGAAATAAACGGATTGGCGCTCACGTCATGCTGGTGTTCCTTGCTCTTAACGGTATCGAATTACAGTATTCGCAGACGGAGCTTTCCGATGTTATTCTTCAACTGGCTGCCGGAGAAATAAAATCATCCGATCTACTGCACTGGATACTTGCACATCAGGTTTAAAAGCCATCCCCCAGGGATGGCTTTTTCCATGCCGCCATTTCTCTGCGCAATGAGTAGATCTTGGAAAACTGAAATTTCAGTCTGCAATGACTATACTTCTATTTTTATAGCTAGGCTATGTAGTCGGTCATGATATCCGGAAATCTGTGCTCGGCGAGAACATGAAAGATATCAATCTGGATTGTCGTAAGCAAACCTCCGCAGCGTCTATGGCGGGTCACTTGTTCGAAATGAAGCAACTTGTGCTCAATTTGAGCACAAGTCGGGCGGAGATACAAACAAAAATTTACGCGAATTTAGGCTGTAAAAAAGATGGAAAATCAAAATAATTATTTTTCAGCAATTATTTTTCGATTTATTAGAATTTATTTTCATCAATGCAATTATCTTGTTTTCAGGAAAACATTCCAAAATCCGTACAATATTAAGTCTTTTTCCTGTTTTCCGCTAAATATTGTGCAGAAAATCCACATCTCAAGCGTTCGGAATTTAGCTGCTATACTAGCACCTGTGAAGCACCTTCAGCATACTATTACGAAAAAAATACGCTTATACTAGCACCTATGAAGCACTTCAGACATTTTTTTGCTTGAAAATATTCTCTCATACTTGCGCCTATGAAGCACCTAATCCATACTTTTATCAAAAATTAATTGAAATACCCTCCCATACCAGCACCTGAGAAGCAGTTCATCTTTTTTCGTGGCAGCAATAGTTTGTGCATTTTAACATCGGAACAAATGTTCCTTTATTTTGCTGAAAAGCAGGATATTTGACATTTTTCTCAAACTTATATTGACCTTTAAGTCAATCTGTGGTATAGTATAATTAAGCATTAAGAAGTATTCGGGAAAGCGTATATGCTTTTCTCCTAATTTATTTAATTGAGTAACGCAACGGACGCATTTGCCCTACTGGGTTTGATGCGTCTTTTTTTATTTTGACAGGCCTGTATTGCCTGCTTGCAGCCAAAAGGGGTACAAATATCCGACATTTTTGCCGGATTACAATGGTAACTTACTGGTTCACAGTGTGTTACCGCGTCAGGACGGAGGTGTATTGGCACCCCCGTTTTGTTTTTCTATGTAACCTTTCAGTCTGGCTGCGCGAAGCAGTAAGCGCGTTGTCCGGCTGCCCGCAGACGAAAAAATCTGCAACCGTACACCTTGCTGCTGCCTTAAGCCGTTTCCGATCCAGCTTTTGGCGCCCATCTGATCGGTGAATCTCTTTGAGGAGGAGAAAAATGAACTTGAACACTGTCTGCTGGCTGTCTTCCGCGCTGGATGCTGGCAATGTACTCTCTGCGGCATTGAAGCGGGCACAGTCCAGGCTATCACGCTGTAACCGTTCACTGGAAGACCTGATCCGCAGCAACTCTCCTGCGCTCTCTGACACTGCAGCCAGACAGGTTATTTCCGATCTGATCAGTGAAACTGCCGCGTGCTGCAACGCTTTTCACCGTTTCTACGAGCACATGGGACCCCAGGTTTTCTCTGCTCCGCCTGCGTTGGAACCACTTATGGAGCAGCTCCATAAATCAGTAGATGCGGAACGCCGCCGTCTCGGCATCTCTGCTCAGGTGGATGCCGACGGTGTTCTCCTACTGCGCACGGTCCACCCGATCACACGCTATTCCAGAACCGCTTCCGGCTCTCCTTACGACCAGGAGATCCAGCTGGCTCTGGAACAGGCACATGCGGAGGCATACCACGCCGGTCTGCTCGCAAACAGCTGTCTTCCCAGTCCATGCACGGTATTTTTCTGGCATGTGTACAGCCGCAGCAACCATCAAAGCTGTATCAGCTACCCGGACAACGATAATTTTTTATCGAAGTCCATCATTGACCTCATCTGCGCGGTGTTCGGCCTGCAGGATATCGGCACTGAGCTCGCGCTTTTTCACTCTACTGCGCTGGACGACGATCTTGCCCCGCTTACCTATGTTTTCGTCGTTCCCAATGACTCGGACCTTGCCTCGTTCCTGTCCTTCCCATCGGTCAAAGAGCGTCTGCTGCGTGCTTAATCCGCTGCGAAGCTGGCCTTGCACCGCCCGATTTGCAGTCACAATGCAGTAAAAAGTGGCTGCAAAATCCGGGAATTTCCCAGCCCCGGAGTTTGAAGCCCCACTCTGCGAAGCTCCTGTTCGATTCGCCTCATATACAGACGCTTTTCCGACAAAAACCCGCTGTTTTCAGAACCAAATCCAACACTGGGAAACAGACTGTGCAGAGGACAGCAGCCGCCCTATATGCAAAGACCCATCTTGAACCCCATCAATCTTTGGCGGCTGCTGACGGTTCCGGCCATCATCTCAATCATAAAAAGCTGCGGGGCGGAAGCCGTATTTTAAGTGATAACGCACGGGATCATCTCAATGGATTTAGGCTTTCTGTCCCGCTGCGATGACCCCATCCCTTATCTTCCGGAACCGTATCGGAACAGATCTGCATGATCTGTTTCGATCCATCCTGTGCACGACAGGCGAAGACGGATGCGGATTTAGTATCTACCCCCCTCAGGAGCAACTTGTGCTCTATTTGAGCACATGTGGGACCGACCGCTGCACCCCATATCCCGGAGCACTTGTGCTCTATTTGAGCACATGTGGTCCTGACCGCTGCACCTCACATCCCGGAGCACATGTGCTCTATTTGAGCACATGTGGGACTGCAAGCATCACAATCCACCCCATGCAATCCATCAAGCAATTTACGTCTGTGGGTTTAAGATCTATGCCACCGCAGACGCCGAACAATTTCAGGAGGTCTTTACCTTGATTCCCAGTAACCTGACTACCCAGCAAACGATTATCCTCGCCTCTCTTCCGAGCGGTATCCTGACTGCAACCGCAGCACAAAATGCCTTGCCACATCTGAGCGGGCAATCGGTCCGGGCTGCCATGAAAAAGCTCGTCGACCAGCACTATCTGGTTTCGTGCAGCTGTACGGTCAAGGATCGCAAGTCGGAAAAGCACACGGTATCCTACTATAAGCTGACCGGGAAGGCAGTGTTGGATTTCTTCCCATCGCTGTTCCTACAGTCCGATCTTGCCCTTGAATACCTGAATCTGTATCCACTCGGTCCGGGCAAGATAGGTCCGTTGACACCTTATGTGCGCGACTCGTATACAATCAATCGTCTGTGCCGCATCATCGAGTGTGAACAGTTCTGCTCGGCAGCCGGTGTGCGCACCCTGATAGACCCGCGCGATATTGACCTGCCTGCTGTATTTGGCCATTCTGAAAAGTCTCCGGTCTGCCGCACACAGCTGATCGGGCTGGATCTGAACGAAGCCGCTTGCGGGCTGTACAGGGAGGGAGTTTTCTTCCCGAGCATCGGATCAAAATATGATCAGATCTCAGACTTTTGCTTTTACAGATCTGTTGAGATCTCCCGTCTGGAGAATCCATCCAAGGATCCTGCAACGATCCTCTCCCCTGCCGTTGGTGTCCTGTCAAGCCGCAACCGTGCGCTGGCAGTTTATTGCACGCCCAGGCACGGTGGTATGAGCTGGATCGAGCGTTCTGAAAAAAATTTCGCGAAAGGTGCAGAGCTATTTGCACGCCACACGAAGGGCGCAACATTCGGATATGATTTCCGGGTCAATGAAGCCATCCTGTTCTACCGCAATGATCGTGAACTGATGAACTTCCTGCAGGGCAAGCGGCTGGGCAGTGCATTGGATTACAAGGTGCTGGGACGGCCATATCAGCGACTTTATGCAATTCCGTTCACACGCGACGGCCTAAATATTTTGCGCCAGCTCCTGCTTGATCCTGATTTTGCGCACAAGGAGATCATTCGCGCCGCGGCACCTGTGGGCCCATCTGCGACCGTCTACAGTAATTTGGATTCCATCACCCCGCTGTGCATTCTCGGACATGACACGTTTTGCGCCCTGCCGCTCAATGTCACCCTGCTGGCTGCTGTGCTGGATGCATCTGCCAACGGTTCGGAGCTGCCCTGGTTCCTTGGCTATCCGATGTACGGCAACGTGCTCCGGAAGCTGTTTCCCGAGAGCAGCGTGACGGAGGCACCGATGCCGGTGGATAGGAGGTAATTGTCAAATCTCCGAGCCTAAGCAACAACGCCAGTATCCTGCTCGCTGTTTGAGAGCTGGATAGCGATATTTGTATTCAGAAATTTTACATGTATTACACGCGAGGAATGGGGTCAGAATGCAAAAAGTAGCCTGTTTTCACAGACTGCTTTCCGCGCAATCCATTATTCAGTTCAAAATTCACTTGGGGAATAGCGGACCGTCACCACGATCACGGTTTTCTTTGCTTCATCAATCCGAAAAACAGCGGTGTAATTCTCCACAAAGAGCTGCCGGTATCCCCGGTTGGCATAAGCCCCTCGTTTCCATGCTGAGCAGTAGTAGGGCACCGTCTCCAATGACAAGATGACATCCTCGATCCAGTCCACCAGATTAAGGGCCGTTCCCGGCTCCAGTAGTGTGTGGGCGATGTAATAATAGATGCCGTCCAGATCCCGCAGCGCCCGGCTCATCAGTTTGACGCTGTATTTATCCAAAATGCTTCCTCCTTAAAGAAGCCAGCGCCTCTCTTGCGTCATGGAGCTGTCCATCCCGTTCAAACTCGGTCTCTGCTTCTGAAATCGCTGTGTCCATCGCTGCATTTTCCAACATCGCCTCATAAGTTTCGATACTCATCACCACCAGATCGCCATACCCGTTCTTCGTGATGAATACCGGCTCCCGGCGTGCATGGCAGATGTCCGAAATCTCATTGGTGTTGCGAAGGTCTGTAATCGGTCTGATCTGCGGCATATCGCCACCCCCCCTTTGCACATTATTATATCATAATTATGTGCAACTATACAGAGGACAGGCAAAAAGGCCAAAAAGGCAAAAAGTTTACAAAGATTTTTTTGTGGACGCCGCCTGCTCCGTCACGCCCCGGTAACAGGGCAGGATGCATCCCTCCCCGTAGCGTTTGCAGCCGTGGCAGGGGGTGGCCTTTAGCCGGACGGAACAGGTCAGCTTCCCCGCTCCTAGTGGGGCTCCATCATCACGCGCTAAAATCTGTAAAAGATTCTTGCGAAGCTAATGATTGATCGTTGCAATACTTTGAAAGCCTTTGATCGTAACACGATGTTCGGGTCCGGTGAAAACGACCACTCGAGGCTGAGGATTATCCAGGAGAATCTCAATGGACGCATACGGTATAAATCGAGATTCCTATTTTCTGTTTATCGTTTTTTCCTTTGTATGGTATCCCCCCCCCCCCAAAAAATATCAGCACCTATGTCAAACATTTTCCGACATAGGTGCTGTTCTTACATCTGACGATATGATTGCAGTTATTCACTTTCTCAACTTTGATCCGCACCAAAGAACAGATTCATATCATCTTCCACGGTGCCAATTCCCGCAATACCAAAGTTTTCTACCAAAACCTTTGCCACATTGGGGCTGAGGAATGCCGGGAGAGTGGGGCCGAGATGGATATTCTTCACGCCAAGATACAGAAGCGCCAGCAGGACGATGACTGCCTTCTGCTCATACCATGCGATATTGTAGACGATGGGCAGGTCGTTGATATCGTCAAGGCCGAAAACTTCCTTAAGCTTCAATGCGATAACGGCCAGAGAATACGAGTCGTTGCACTGTCCGGCATCCAGAACCCTGGGAATGCCGTTGATATCGCCCAAATCCAGCTTGTTGTACTTGTATTTCGCGCACCCGGCTGTCAGGATCACGGCATCCTTCGGCAGCGCCTTGGCAAATTCGGTATAGTATTCCCGGCTCTTGGCACGGCCATCACAGCCCGCCATCACAACGAACTTTTTGATCGCGCCACTTTTTACCGCCGCAACGACCTGATCCGCCAGAGCCAAGACCTGAGCGTGTGCAAATCCGCCGATGATTTCTCCCGTTTCAATCTCGGTGGGCGCAGAACATCTTTTTGCGTGTTCAATGATGGCGGAGAAATCTTTCTGCTCCCCGATTTCTCCCGGGATATGGGTACAGCCCGGATACCCAGCCGCGCCGGTGGTATAGAGTCTGTCCTTGTAGCTGTCCCCGGGCGGCACGATGCAGTTGGTCGTTATCAGGATGGGGCCGTTGAAGGATTCAAATTCCTCCTTCTGCTTCCACCACGCATTGCCGTAGTTGCCGATAAAGTTGGGATATTTTTTGAATGCCGGGTAATAGTGGGCGGGGAGCATCTCGGAATGGGTATAAACATCCACGCCGGTTCCCTGCGTCTGTTCCAGCAGCATTTCCAAATCCCGCAGGTCGTGGCCGGATACCAGAATACCGGGCTTTTTCCCAACGCCAATGTTCACCTTTGTGATCTCAGGATTTCCATAAGCTTCCGTATTGGCCTTGTCCAGCAGAGCCATGCCAGAGACACCGTGTTTTCCGGTTTCCATCGTCAGGGCAATCAAGTCCTCTACACTGAGATTGTCATCCAGCGTAGCTGCCAATGCCCGCTGAAGGAACGCGTCGACCTCGTCGTCATCCTTCAGCAATGCATTCGCATGTTTTGAGTAAGCGGACAGACCTTTCAGGCCGTAGGTGATCAGCTCCCGCAAAGAACGGATATCCTCGTCTTTGGTAGAGAGCACGCCAACTGTTCGCGCCTCTTCCTCCCAGTCACTGGAGCCATCCCATTTTGCAGCTTCAGGCAAGGCGGAGAGATTTGTCACCTGATTCAGCAATACTTCTTTTTCCGTCAGTGTAGCGCGAATTCTTGCTTCAATGCTCTCTTTGTCAAAATTTGCATTGGTGATAGTCGTAAACAGGTTCAAAGTAATCAGATGATTGATCTCTGTGGGTACCTGTTTGCCTTCCTGGCGCAGTGCAGTTGTAACCGCCGAAATTCCTTTCGTGACATAGACCAGCAGGTCCTGCATGGCCGCCACATCGGGCTTCTTTCCGCATACGCCGGACATTGTGCAGCCCTTGCACCCTGCAGTTTCCTGACACTGATAGCAAAACATTTTTTGTTCCATAACACTAGATCTCCTTGTACGGTTATTAAAATTTCAAATGACTTGGTTTGTCTCAATTTAGAAAGCCTTGTTCACCCATTTCAAGCTTTTGGTACGCTTTGGGGCCGGATGCTTGCTGCGCGGCTCATTTGTTCAAAATACAACAATCAAAAGCATCTTAAATGCTTCCTGCCCATATACCGCATGAGGGTGTCCGGCTGGCATGACGATAGATTCCCCTTCGTGCAGCAGGTATTCCGTGCCGTCAATGGTTATTTTACCAGCACCATCCAGACAGGTAACAAAAGCATCTCCACCCGATTCATGGGTGCTGATCTCCTCGCCCTTTGCAAAGGAGAACAGCGTGATACTCACCGCAGGGTTTTGCGCCAGCGTTTTGCTGACAACCTGCCCCTCCTGATAGGATATCTGCTCTTTCAGCACCAAGATCTCTGATTTCGCAATGTTTTTTATTTTCATACTCATAGCAATCGCCTCCAATACAGTTTGGGTTTTGCTGTCAGATATGTTTCACAGGCGGAAAAAAACCGAACGAGCGCTTATTCCGAAATCTTCCATCAATTGAGAGGGGTGTCAATTATCATGGGATAAAATTCATGCTCATTTGCAACGCTTTTGAAGCGTTACCTTCCACTCCACTGCAGCGAAGGACTTTCATCCGCACAATGGTCATGTTCTGGATATTTTCAGTGAAACAGTCTGCATTAGTTTTTCAGTTTAAATCCATCCTCCTCTAATGTTTGTGAATTTAGTATATGATAAAAGAAATTGAAAGTCCGTTGTTATAACAACGAAACTATTTTTTATAATAACACCTGTATGCCTCCAGAGCATCCAATCAAATATGCTGTATAATATTGAGCAATAATCCCCAAGCACAAGTTTTAAATATTTCTTCTGTTTTTTACGTCACCTTGGAGTATCTCTTTAAGTGGATTTTACCTGTCAAAATCCTTCATCGTGGGTACCTATTGCAAAAATCGGCTACAGCGAACCACTTGCACGGAGTTAGAGAGCTTCGTATTTCCGAATCGTCTCTGCCCACTTTTGTAGATGTGCCTCGTACTTTGATTCAGCTGGCGTCATGTTTTCTGCCTGTCTAGTCCTAATGGATTTTAACAGATACTCTTGATCTGTCGCTGAGACATGAATTAATAGAAGTAAAATTCCCGCCCTTGTGTTGGTAGCACTAGGACGGGAAACAGTTACCTTAAATATTTCAAATATGAATATACTTATCTGCTAATGCAAAGTACCCTACTAACACCGGTTCACGTTTATATGAGGCATAAACAAGATGTGTCTGAGCCCAGCCATGATATTTAATCTGCCATCTGAACAAATTCTTTAAGTCTCCTGTAAAACGTGGATCTTGACGCAATCCCCACACGACTCATGGCTTCCTGCTCCGTGATTTTATGGCCGCGAAACTCCTCGGCAACTTGGCGAAATAAATTTTCATCTATAATGGTGCCTATTCGAGTAAGGTCGATACGAGGAACTATTCGCTGTAAAGCTTCGTTGCAGGCTTCGAATTGTAAACTCGTAATGACCTCGAAGTAGGAACTCTTGCGATTTTTCACTTTGATGTGTGACGTGGGGAATTTATAAATCCTTTGATTGATTTCTTCTTCATATGATACACCACACCGATATTCGGGATTGGCAGCTGAACTGATTCGGCTCCGCTTGAAAATGAATATCACGAGTATCATATAAAGTAACAGGCAGGTATCGCCCAGCAACACCTGCCTACACCACCGCCCCGCTATACGATTGCAACGCTTGAAGAGGATATGTCCCGTATTGCAAAATATGTTGTTGACCCAGAGGCCAAGAAACTGCTAATCGAAAAGGACAGGGAACGCACAGGCGAAAATGGCTCTATCGGCACAACCGCTACCCGTGAAAGCATCATCCGTACGCTGATCAAGAACGATTTTCTGCGCGAAGATGGCAAGAAACTGATTTCCACACCAAAGGGACGCGCCCTCTATAATGCCATGCCCGACGAGTTCCGGCTTGCAGATACCACCGCCAAATGGTGGGCCGTGCAGGAAGATATCAAGGAAGGCCGGGCAAAGCCTGACGATCTGATCCTCTCAGTATTCGAGTCTGTGAAACGCTTTCTGTCCGCCCCCATTCCCAAGGTTACTTACGAAGGACAGAACGCAGCTACACATACGCCTGTGGGAGTATGTCCAGTTTGCGGCGGGACAGTGGTGACAATCGCAAAAGGGTTTGTTTGTCAGAATTATAAGAAAGAAGAGGATGCCTGCCACTGCTACCTCCCTGCAAACAACCCGAAATTCCTGCCCCTTTCCAAACACACGATCACTGAGAAGGAAGCAAAAGCGCTGTTTTCCGGGCAAAGCATTATCGTGAAGAAGGCGCCACGGAAAGACGGGAAAGGCACGTATAACGCGCAGCTCCAGCTTGATGTTGACCAGCCTACACGCCGTCTCAAGTGGAAATTAAGCATTGCCCAGAAGGAAACACTTGGTGCATGCCCTGTTTGTGGCGGCAAGGTCATTGAGGGGCGTACCGGTTACGGCTGCATGAATTACAAGGCGGATCCACCCTGCAAGTTCTATGTCCCCCGAGTGAACACGAAGTTCTCGCCACTGCAAAACCACCGAGTCACGGCAGCAGAAATGAAGAAACTGCTCGCTGGAAAGCCGATTACGGTGAAGAATATTCCGAAAAAGAATGGTGCTGGCACATATGACGCCAAACTCACATTAAGATGGGATGGCAAATACCCGGCATGGGATATGAGTTTCCTGCCAAGTAAAAAAGCGGCCTCGAAATGAGGCTGCTTTTTTAGCAAAAATCCGATTGTCGGCGGATATTTTATCCGACGATTGGCGAGCAATTATATCCCGCCTGCTGGAGGTAGAACTCGCTCTCCGCCATTCTTTGGACACAGCCGTATATTCCAAAACGATCAAGCAAAGAGGAGATTGTATGACGACACCCGTACGCACATGAAATTTGATAAACGATTATCAGCATAGTGCTGTATCTTTGGCGCTCTGCCAACAAGAAGAAATTACTATGGGAATTGTATACGACCCTTTTCATGAAGAAATGTTTACAGCAATTAAAGGAAAGGGAGCTTTCTTGAATGGACACCCCATACACGTATCTAACTCAGAAAAACTATCCGACACAATAATTGGAGTGGGAACATCCAAAAGAGAACTGGCTGACGAAAACTTTGCTCGCTTCCGCAGGGTATTTGGCCCATGTCAAGATGTTCGTAGGATTGGTTCTGGCGCACTGGAACTGGCATATACCGCTTGCGGCAGGCAAGGAGGATATTTCGAGATATACTTAAATCCATGGGATTATGCCGCTGGTATGCTTTTAGTTCAAGAAGCAGGTGGAAAAGCAACTGATTTTATGGGAAAAACTCTTGAGCCGAAAAAAGGCAGCAGTGTGGTAGCGACAAATGGACACATTCATATAGAACTATTAGAACTTTTGTAAAATTATATTATCAATTCTGAGAGCAATCGCACAAATCGGTTGCTCTTTTTTGCTTCGAAAGGAAAATTTTTTACAACATACTTTAATCATCGCAGAATTGTCCCAACGAGCTGCTGGAAGCCAGGGCGAAGAAATTCCTACAGCGACTGACTCACAGCTTGCAAAGCAATTCGGGCAGCCGGAAGCCCCAAAGAAGAAGATCACGCGACACATGAAGAAATCTCAGAAATGCCGAAAGTAGACCCGCACGGAATACTACTGACCACTGCAACCTATTACACTCGCCTATCGAGTGGTTTTAGGCGACAAATAATCCGCTGGGTATATCTCGCCCAGCGGATCTTGAAAATTATCGAATTTTTATCTTTCGAGCCGTAAGATCCCGTACTTTAGTGCGGGGAGCGCGTCACGAGAGCCATTCATTGGTTGCTAATGAACTACCCAGCACAGAATTGCGTTCTGTAGCAGAGATAGTTAGTTCTCCTTCTTCAGAAACTGAAACGCCTGCCCCATATCGGAAATGGACGCCCATAACACCCACAGCCCCGCCTGTGCTTACAAGATGGTGTGAACTCAATTCCTGGCTAATACTCCAAGTGTCCGTATCCAGTTCATATAGATATGCATAGTCCGCATAAGAGGCGCCCTCTGTAGTTGACCAAAGGCCAATCATATAAATGCGATTTGTGCTGGATTCCGTGACAAGTCCAAACCCCTGAAAGTCCTTATCGAGCGCAAAACTGCCAACTTGTTGAAATACCGCTGACTCAATGCCACCTTCGGCAGGTGCTTGATAAACATGGTAAACACTATTGGCACCGTCCAAATGGGCAGCCACTAAGACATAATATATATCGCCATGCTCGTTTTCATAGGAGGTAATCCCCAAAGCACCTACTTTATGGTTTACTTGCAGATCAAAGGACTCTACACGTCGGAGTTCGCCGACGGCCAAGGCACGAAGGTCGTACATGGCAATAGTTGCGCTCGTCTCTTGCTCGTTCGGAACTATCAAGTAGTCGCCAATGATCTGAATACCGCCAGGGTGTTGCCAATTTTTCAAGTAGGTCTTGTAGCCTAATTTCTCATTGTCATCTTTCGGGCCGATTACAATGTGACCATAATCTGCTGTTCCAACGCTATGTGTTAAAATCACATAGGATTCCTGATCTGTTGTCTCATATTGGGCATAGCCCTGAATATGGTTCACAATTGGATCATAGCTTCCAGGAAATCCGCTAAGATTCACTTGGGTTCCCTGAATTGGGAGAGACGCAAAGGAATCTTGCACATTTGATAGCATCTGGGCATATTGTCGTGAGTCCTCCACAGCTGCAATTGCACAGAGGGTTACCTCATTCACATCATTTCCGCCACGTTGGAATGATGCAAATACTGTATTTCCGTGTGCGTCATTGCCGATAACAAGCATCCGCTCAGGGCCATCGCTGTCTAAGGTATGCTGACCTTTCAATTGTCCGAACCACCAGTTGTTGCTGAACAAGGTACTGCCCTGCGCAAAAACAACATCTGGAAACGTCACAGATAATCCGCCAGGATATTCAGTAGTTGAAACCTCAAGGACGAGATCTCCCATAAATGCAAAGTTGAGTTCTCCCGCTGTATGGTCGAAAGTCGTCCGGTCGCCATTTAAGCTATCATCGTTATATCCGGAAAATCGTTGATTAAACCAGTCCGCGACCTCTTCGGAACCGCTGCGACCAACTTGAAAATGGAATTCATTGCCTTCCAATGCGACTGTCTTCCCAATATAGTTTTTTTGATCTGGGTCTTGGCCGGGGGTAATGCAGAAATCTGAAATTTGAAAAGTTCCCCCTAGGATCTTATTGCCAGAGGTTGCGGATAAAACAACCGCATTATCACGGTATGTCATATTAAGCGCGTCATCGGCTGCAAAGGCGCTTTGTCCAGATAACACAATCATGCATATGCTACAAATAAGCCATTTTAATGATCTCAACTGCGTGCAACTCCTTCCATTATGAACATTCGGTCTCGTGCTGGAGAATTATGTACCCAACATTCCATCCATGCAATAGCGTCTTCAACAAAGGAGCGATACCCTTTCCCCTATCCAGTACTGGAAATGCTACTTCGCTGCGGATTACTGCGGCCCGTCAGTCAGAAAACTTCTCCAAGTTTTGAGCAGTGTTCCGATCAAAAAGGTGGACAACATTACCTTGGAAAGTGAAGTTCAATGTGTCCCCGATAGAGGGTATGGAATGACCGGTCGCATGGAGATCTAACATTTGGAGAATAACAATAGAGTCAGTTCCACAAGCGCTCACATGCAAGTGTACAGCGGAACCCATCATTTCTGCCACGTCCACAGTACCATGCACCGCCTGAGCAGCATCGGAAGCCATTGAAATGTGCTCCGGACGGACACCTAAAGTAATGGGCTGCGGGGCGACTTGGTTTTTCTCCAGATTAGCCTGCTTCTCATCCGACAACTCTACCCGGACATTTTCCAGTACCACGGCATAGCGGTCGTTCTCTTTCACCAATTCTGCGTTGTAAAAGTTCATCTGCGGCATTCCGATGAAGCCGGCTACAAACAGATTTGCAGGATGATCAAAGACTTCTTGCGGCGTGCCGATCTGCTGGATGACGCCGTCTTTCATGATAACGATCCGGTCACCAAGCGTCATGGCCTCTGTCTGGTCATGGGTGACGTAGACGAAGGTGGTGTTGATGCGGTGGCGCAGCTTGATGATCTCCGCTCGCATTTGGTTGCGGAGCTTAGCGTCCAGGTTACTCAGGGGCTCGTCCATCAGTAGCACTTTGGGCTCTCGAACAATAGCTCGGCCGATAGCTACTCGCTGTCTCTGTCCGCCGGACAGAGCTTTGGGTTTGCGATCCAGATACTCCGTGATACCCAAGATCTCCGCGGCCTGATTTACCCGGCGGTCAATTTCATCTTTGGCAACTTTCCGCAGCTTCAGTGGGAAGGCTATATTCTCCCGCACTGTCATGTGAGGATATAGTGCGTAGTTCTGAAATACCATGGAAATATCCCGGTCTTTAGACGCCACGTCGTTCATAGGTTTGCCATCGATGTACAGTTCGCCGCCGCTGATGTCTTCCAGACCGGCAATCATTCTCAGTGTGGTGGACTTGCCGCAGCCGGAAGGACCTACTAGCACGATAAACTCTTTGTCCGCAATGTCAAGATTAAAGTCCTGGACTGCCAGCACGCCCTCATTGGTAATCTGGAGGTTTGTCTTTTTCTCCTCAACCCCCTTCTTCTTTTTCTTGGGTTCCAGGTGAGGATAGACTTTTTTAATATTTCTTAAAATTACTTCTGCCATGTTACTGGGCTTTGGGAGCAGCGCCTCCGCGTCTTCCCCCTCACGTCCGGTGAAAGTCCGGTACGCATTTGCGACAGGTCTCCACACTGCCGCACCGCAAGCCAAGCGGATATTCCTCCTTTTTTACCTCAATTCGTCAGTTTGTGGAGTGCCGAATCGAGTGAAAATTTCAAAATACGATGAATAAATATTCGTTGTAAAATTAAGGCAGGTAAGATCCATGTAATGTTCCATCAACGTCCACCGTAAACACCAGAGCTTGGTGAGAGGGAGGCGTTGTACCGTCCGGCTTTGGGGGACAGTCGGAAAAGTACAGCGTAGCGCCGCTGTCTGCCATCATCTGCAAAATACCCGGCTCTGCACTGTTGTAACGTCGGTCACTGGAGCCGCAGCACACTACCGCCTTTGGAGCAATCTGCTGGATCTGGTTCCGGGAGATTCCGTCCTGCTGACCATGATGGCCCACCTTGAACAAATCTGCCCGAAGATCCTCTCCCGTGAGATCACCGTATCCCATGTAGTTGGTGTCTCCCGGCAGCAGGAGCCGGACTCCCCGGTATTCTATACGCAGGATCAGACTGCAATTGTTCATGACATCGTCCAACTGATCCAACCGCCGCCAGAAAGCAATCTCTTCCGTTTCCTGATACAATTCCCGGCAGAGCTTTTCCAGATGCTTCGCCCGGATGGTTGACGGCCCCAGCACCCGGATCGTCAGATCCTTGCACGGGTTCAGCACGACACCTGCCGCCAAGGTCCTTTTACAGCATTCCTCTGTTTTTAAGCGGCGGCAAATGATTTGATAATCGTTGAGTGCTTGAAGGAACTTCCTCCGGGATATGGCCTGCCCTGCAGTCGGGATTGTCAGCGGGCGCATATGCTTCCAGAAATCCCCCGGCAAAGTCTGCCAAAAGGCTCTGGGTGTCAGATGCTCCACCACCGGCAACAGGCCGCACAGATGGTCCTCATGGATGTGTGTGACAGCCATTGCATCAATGTGATCCACACCATGCCGGGCAAGATAGGCGCCCAACGGGATACGGCCTGTGTCGCTGGTCTGGTATTCCCCCGCCTCACCGCTGCCGCCATCGATCACCATCACAAATGTGCTGCCAGGGAAAGACGGATCCGGACATTCCAGCACCATGGCCTCCCCATAGCCCACGTTGACAAAGGTCAGTCTCAGTCCCTCCATAGGCGTCAACCCATTGCCCGTTTGATGTAGAAGCTGGAGAGAATCAGCACCAGGATCGTCATAACAATGGCGCCTGCGCTACCAAAGCCGAAGTCCAGAGACCTGATCCCGTAAGTATAGAGGAACTGCGTGATCGTTGTGGTAGTACCTGCCGGTCCACCGCCGGTAAGTACATTCACTTTCTCAAACAGGCGGAAGGTATCAATGGTACGCAGCAGAGCGCACAACGCTAAGCTACTTTTGATGTTAGGCAGGGTTACATACCAGAACTGTTGAAAGAAGCCAGCGCCGTCAATCCGCGCCGCCTCATACTGATTTTCCGAAACAGATTGCAAAGAGGCGTATAGCAGCAGGAACACAAACGGCACATTCTGCCACACGTCAATTACCAAAATCGTGGCGAAAGCTGTCTTAGTGTCCATAAACCAGTTGAAGACTGGCAGCCCCAAGGCTTCCAGGAATTGATTGACTATTCCATAGTTGGACGAGAGCATCAGCCGCCAGCTCAAAGCCACCGTGACAGCAGGTAACAGATAAGGCAGAAGCAACAATGTCCGCATGATCTTCTGCCCGCGCCGCAGGGAATTTATAAATACTGCAATCAGGAGGCCCAACCCCATCTCCAAAATCACTGCCAAAACAGTAAAAATGATGGTATTCCAAACTGCCTGCTGGAAATATCCGTTATTGAAAAGTTTGGTATAGTTATTGAAAAGGATAAAAGAGGCCTGATCCGTGCCTTTCAGATAATTGTAATCAGTAAAGCTGTAAATAAATGTGAAGATCATGGGGTACGCCGTCATGACCAGCAGTAAGATCATGGTGGGCGTCAGCATACTAATTCCAAACCGGGTCGTTGTTACGCTTGCGCTATTCAATTTTCTGATTTCATATCTCTTCATACAATAGCCTCACAAATTCAGGAGGGTTCGCCCAGCATCTTCGGAGCGTAAAGATGAACGAACCGGGACGCCGTGACGGCGCCCCGGCCGCATGAATATTCGCTGGGGTGGTATTACTACGGTCTGCAGGGAATAGTTAGCCAGCCATCAGCTGCTCCAGCTGCTCCTGGGCGTTAGCCAGAGCCTCATCCATAGTCTTAGTACCTTGGATGATGCTGTCCATCTCCGTACCCAGAATGTTGGTAAACTGAGTCCACTCTTCGATCACAGGACGGTATACGCCGGTTTCCAACGCGCCGCAGACGGTTTCCAGATGCGGATAGGTCTCCAGGACAGTTGGGTCAGTCAGGCAGCTATAGCGGCACGGAACACCGTCATGTTCAATGGAAGCCAGCTGCACCTCAGGGTTCATGATGTACTCCAGCAGTTCCAAAGCCAGATCCTTATTGGGGGCGTTTTCAGGAATGCCGATGCACCATACGCCCTCAAGAGCCACAGCGTCAACAGCTTGAGAGTCATCCGTCAACTTGGTGGGGATGGTGGTGTAGTCAGCCGTGCCATCAGCGGTGGGAGTATACCAGCCGGGCCAGATCTGAGCCATAGCAGTCTCGCCGGAGGTAACAGAAGCCACGATGTCGTCCTTATCCAGAGTGCCACCTACATTGTAAAGTGCCAGATAGTCCTCCATAGCCGCTTTGAACTCAGGAGTATCAACAGTGGGGTTGTTATTCTCGTCCACAACCCAGCCGCCATGAATTACCAAGTGGGGCAAGAAGTCAGAGAGGATGTTGTCAGCACTGCCACCGCGGATCAAGAAACCATTCTTGTTGGGATCCGCCGCCCGGGTTTTTTGAGCGATATCCTGGATGTCAGCGAAGGAGTCAATGTCTTCGGGAGCATATCCTGCGGCTTCCAGCAGCTCCTTATTGTACATCATGACCGTCACGTTGCCATAATAGGGAGCGAGATAGATATCGTCGCCTACTTTGCAGATCTCGGTGGTAGCAGGGATAATGTCATCGTCGAAGCTATAGCCCATCTCGCTCAAATTTGCCAGAACGCCGTTGGCGGTGAACTCAGCCATCCAGGAGCCGTCCACCATGCACAGGTCATAGGTGCCGGTCTCATTTTCGGCGTCCAAGGCAATACCGGTATGCAGATCATCAAAGGACAGGAGCTGCACCTCGATGTCTACATTATGCTCTTCCTCGAAGTCGGGCAGCATGGCTTCCAGAGACTCGCCATAAGCACCGCCTCGCAGAATCAGGGTCATCTTGGTAGGTTCGCCGGATCCGGTATCTTCACCGGTGCCGCCAGCTGCATCGTTACCCCCGCCGCAAGCCGCCAGAGATAGGGTCATGGACAGTGCCAGGACCAACGTCAGTAGTCTTTTCATTTCTTTTTTCCTCCTACATTTTCGCTTTTCATAGTTTTGGAACATGATTGCGTATATTTTGTTACTCTTTGACAGCACCGCTTGAAAGACCACTGATCAAGTAGTTCTGTGCAAAGATCACAAACAGGGTAATGGGTATGACGGAGACCACACCGCCAGCGGCCACCAAGCCGAAGTTAGTCAGATTATCCTCTGTATTTAGGACAGACAATGCCAGAGGCACCGTATAGTTGGATGGACTGCGGGTGAAGATCACGGTATAGGTGTACTCATTCCAAGCATACATGAAGGACAGCATTGCAACCGCTGCAATGCCTGGCGCCACCAGAGGCAGTACGATCCGCACAAAAAGTTGCCACTCTGTGGCTCCATCCACCTTGGCGCTTTCCTCCACCTCTTCCGGCAGGTCTTGAAAAAAACTGATAAGGAACCAAATAATCAATGGTACGTTGATTAGTACACAAGCTAACGTCACGGGTATTTTGGTATTTAGTAGCCCAATCTTGCTGAACATGGTGTACAGGGGAATGGTGAACGCTACCGGCGGCAGAACGCGGACCAGTAGCACCCAGTAGGTCATGGGCTTTTTTAGTCCAAACCGGAACCTGCGTCTAGCCAAGATGTACGCAGCACAGATCCCCACGAACAACGACAGCACTAGAGAACTAAGGGTAGTCTGCAAGCTGTTGATTGTTGCCTCGCCAAATCCCTTATCAGCAAACAGGCTGACAAAATGTTCAATGGTCAGGGAATCCGGAATCAGTGCGATGTGCCCCTGCATTTCTTCCGTAGGGCGGATGGCCATAGCTATGAGCCAGTAGATGGGAAACAAGGCAACCATCAGCAGCACTACGCAGCCAATAGCTTTCCCCACCGTTCCTATTCGTTTTTTCGCTTTCATATTCTCTTGCCCTCCTATTTCTGCCACCATGGCGGGCGGCATTTTCTTGTGGAATCGCTGTACCGCTGTTGCTCAGGCGGAGCCCCGGATCTGTAGCTCCGTAGGAACTACCGTAACCTGTGGCACCCCTTTTTCTCCAGATAGCAGTTCTTTCATTATCCTCACGCTTAGTTCCCCCATCTCACAACAGTCGATGTGAACGGAGGTCAACTCCGGCTCTAACATCCGACATACGGAGCTATCATCGAGTCCTGTTACTGCCAAGTCTTCGGGAATACGCAGGCCCAGACGTCGGGCTGCTTTCATGGCTCCAACCGCTACTACATCGTTGGTGCTGAAAATGGCTGTGGGGCGATCCTCCCGAGATAACAGCTCCCGACAGGCCTCCGCAGCGCCCTCCACTGTAGGGTCACACAACTTTATATAGCAAGTGTCAACAGGCAGACCATGCGCTTGGACGATTTCTGAAAACGCCCGATACCGCTCATTTAAGATATAGGGGGAAAAGCGCCCTGCCAGCATAGCAATGTTGCGATGACCCTGATTGATAAGATATTCCAGCGCCTGACGGACTCCACCGTATTCGTCGGATACCACACAAGGGACACCCAGCCCTGGAATGAGGTTGTTTACCAGCACCACAGACACCTTTCGGCTCTGGAACTCCGATATCATATCTGGTCGAGCATTTCCTCCCAGAATCACGCCCTCTACTTGCTTGTTTTTCGAAGTGCCAGCCGCCGACTTCCAATCTGCTGCTGTAGAAATAACAAGTTCATAATCCAGCCGGTTCGTCGCGCGCATAATACCGTTGCAGATTCCGGCATAGAATTCGTCCAAGATTGTTGCGCCCTCCTTGCAAATGAGAAAGGCAATCTTGTTTGTCCGCTGAAGTGCCATAGCTTGGGCGATGGCATTAGGTGAATAGTGGAGAACTCCTGCTGCTTCAAAGACTCTTTGTCTGGTTTTTTCCCGCACTAGCTCGGGATTGGAAAATGCACGGGAAACTGTTGCAATAGATAAGCCAGTTAGTCGCGCTACATCATAGATAGTCGGGTTCATATATTTTCTTAACCCCACAAAACTTAAGCGTTTTCTTTTATTGTCCAGTGAAACCAACAATATAAGAATTACCCTTGTTGTTCATAATAGATTTGCCACTACGAACTTAGCATAAATCATCCATATTTTCAATAAAAATCTGGCGTTTTACTGTACATTTTACACAATTCTTAAAAGGTTTTTACATTTTTGGTATTTTTGGTTTTGTAAACGCTTTTATTTTTCGCTCTGTAAAATTTCTTGCTTCGGTTCGAAGAATGCGACATTTATCCCCTAATTGGCAGTAGCCCCACCCGATTTAATCAGGTAGGGCTATTGTCCGTTAATACACTATTAAATTATCCGCTTCGAAATAATCTTGAGCAGATTTCTTGGCAACGTAGACAGATCAGTGATGTCTAGGAAACCTTCGCCATAAATCCGACGGATATTCTCCTTGGACGAGCCAATAGCTGCTGCAAAGGTCTGTACGCCTTTCCGTTTGGCCGCAGCCACAATGTTCCGGATATCCTGCTCTGCCAATTCCCCGCCGTAATCCTGAGAGTTGGGCAATCCATCAGAAATGATGATCAGGATCTTATACTCCTCGGGCCGTTTGGCAAGGATTTCAGAGACAGCGTTGAGGGCCATACCATCGCGGTTAGAGCCATCTGCTTTCATCATGACAAGCCGCGCCTTATCCTTGTTACTTACCCGCTCGAACAAAGCGTGGAGGTACAGTGCAGTGCCTTCTACCCTATCCTTGCTGGCGTTGTGCGTGTTATGCCCAACTACCAGAGTCGGGATACCGATAGAAGTAGCGAAATCATCCAACAGGACTGCTGCTTTCTGGGCTTGATCGAGGCGGGCGCCATGCATAGAGCCGGATTGATCTACGAGGATCGCAATAGCCATGTCGGGAAGGTCTTGAGGTAGCTTGATCTTGCTGAAGAACTTCCCGTCCGGCCGGTATCCGTCCTTGGACTCAACGGTCCGTCCGAAGGGACGATGGCGTTCCACACTACCGCTTCTCAGTTCCTCCAAGAGGGGGACAATGCGCCGCTGAGCCTGTATGGAGTACGGTTTTACTACTTTCAGGACGCGCTCATACTTACTTATGTCTGAAGCCGTTGGTTCATGCGTACGGCGGACAAAGATCGGGCGGCCACGATGCGGGGATGTCTGGCTTGCAAGATTGAGGTCGTTTGTATACTCATTTTTCAAAGCGGTCTCGACCGCCTGTTCCATCCCGTCTTCTGCGGCTTGCTTGGCGATCTGGGCGCTCATCTCGCTAAATACAGCTTCTGCGCTTACCTCGTCATTGCTCTCAGATTCTGCTTTGTCCGGAGAATTCATCCGTCCATGCGAGGTAATCGTCTCACTATATGACGAGTCAGCTTGATCGTTTTCGTCCTCATCCGCCACCCCTTGGTCATTATCCATCTGATCAGCGCCAACATTCTTGGCAGCTTCTTTCAGCTTTCTCCCTCCTGTGCCTTTTTTAACACAGGTGACAGATCGGGTCAACGATCATCCATGCACTGCAATACAACAAAAGCCGACTGGATTATTAACCAGCCGGCTTTTTGCATGTATATACAATGGATTTTCCGCCATAAATCATGCATCCAGTTAAAACATGGTAAGGTCGTCAAGGTTTGTCAAGAGAATCACGACCGATTTTCAGACGAAAACCCTAGTTTTTCCTCGGCTTCCCGCAGACCTTTCTCGGCCTCATACAAAGCCATAGAAGGCGTTAATCCCCGTTTAGTTACCATCTTGACTAGGATTTTGCTTAGCATGGAAGCATTCGTCCGCTCCAGCAGCTCCATTGCCCGATTCAATGTCTGCCCTGCAAATCCTACTTTTTCCAGTTTTTCACGTGCTTTATCTAAACCGTTCATTTTTAACCCTCCTGATTTCGCCAGTTTCCATACGAGCGACTGACTATCTTCTTTACTTTTTTTCTTGCAATTATGTTTTCAGACAGAGAGAAAATCATTCTCTTTTTTCTAAATTATAATCTTTGCGCTGAAAAATCGAAAAGTAGCAATGTGTAAATTGTTTGAAAAATTCAAGCGTGTTGGGCGATGTCAGGCGACGTGCTCCCAGAACCAACGCATGGTTTCTTACGGCGCAAAAGATAAAGGCCGACTGGTTTTATCCAGTCGGCCTTTTGTGTAATTATAGATTTGCCGCTCTACTTACTGTGCGATATTCTCGCAGAAACGCATCAGAATGGTAGCCACTTCTGCACGGGTTGCATTGCCCTTAGGGTTGATCGTTGTGTTGGTGTTGCCCGTGATCAAACCCTCAACATTTGCCCACTGCATCGCAGTAATTGCGTATTCGCTGATCTGGGGAGCATCCGTGTAGCTGCTCAAATCGTTGCTTGCCGTTACGTCGTAGCCCTTGTATTGTGCATAACGGTACAGGATAGCAGCCATCTGTTCGCGGGTGATTGACTGATCCGGGGCAAAGGTAGTTTCCGTAATACCCGTGACGATGCTGTTTGCCTGTGCCCACGCAACCGCATCCGCGTAGTACATATTCGCTGCAACATCGGTGAAACTGGACGCTGCTGCATCCGGCTCACCCTCCAGACGGTATAGGATGGTAACAATCATGCTGCGGGTGGTGGTCGTGTTCGGGGCAAACGTGGTATCCGTAACGCCATTCATCATGCCGTTGTCCAGCATGTACTGGACCGCATTAGCGAACCAGTCATTCGTGTGCACGTCCGTGAACGAATCGACCTGATCGGGCGTTTCGGGAGTTTCTGCTACCTTGATGAATGTTGCATCAATCGTTACCTTGCCGGACGGCATGGTGAAAGTGTACTTGCCGTTGCCCTTATCGGCCACGCTGATCTTATCGCCATTCTTGTCGGTGACAGTCAGGGTGTCCAGCTCATAACCATCGTCCGGGTTAACCGCGATGACGACTGTATCGCCCTTGGATGCACTCTTCGGGGAAACGGTTACCGTGCCGTTGTCGATACCGGACACCACAGAAACCGTGTAGCTTCCGGAAGACGAACCGCCGCCGGAAGAGCTTGACAAACGAGGAATCGGTTCGGTTTTTGTTGCCTTACAAACCGTGCAGGTGTAGCGCATCTCACCGGTCTGGCTCGTTGTAGCTTCTTTGATGACTTCACCCTCATCCCAGCTGTGAGGTTCTATAATCGTCTTCTGACAGCGTGAGCAGATGCTGCTGTGATTTTCCCCGTCCACAGGCTGCGCAATTTCGAGCTCATGGCCCAGTGGTGCGATGTCTTCCGGGGCAGTCAGAATCTCGCCGCAGACCGAGCACTTACTGCCTTCAGTAATACCAGCTTCTGTACAAGTAGCGGGAGTGCCCGGGATTGCGACAGGTGTATGTCCCAGTGCCGGTGTCGAGATCTCCGTATAGCTGGATCCACAGACCGAACAGATGTGACGAACACCGCCGCCAAACTCACAGGATGGTTCGACCGTTTCTTCGTAAGCGCATAATAATCCCCCGTCCACAAAAAACTGGGGGGCCTCAATAGAGGTCCCCAGCGGTTGCCGTATTTCTCGCAGCACAGGCAGCCTGCATCTTTGCACTCCATGGCAAAAAAGCATTCAGATCTTCCTGGCTTGGACTTTTTCCGAGGTATGGCAATTCCGTCAGTGCCTGAAGCAGATAAGCATAGGGCTCAAGGCCGTTAGCCTTTGCAGTCTCCACCAGCGTATAGACGATCGCACTGGAATCCGCGCCCTTCGGCGTATCACAGAACAGCCAATTTTTTCGGCCGAGCGTGAACGGCCGGATAGCATTCTCTGCAAAGTTGTTGGAAATGTCTACTTCGCCGTAGTCGAGGAATGCGCTCAAATACGGCTTCTGGTTCCGGGCATAAGCAACTGCTTCCGCCAGTTTGCTCCCGGGAACCGGCTCCAGGGTTTCCACCCAGCACCAATAGGCCTCAAGCAGGGACTCCACCCCCACCTGACGCGCCGTTTTTCGTTCTGCATCGCTCAATCCGGCATACTTCTTCTCTGCGGCAAAGAGCTTATTGCAGTAATCGTATCCTATGGCGGCTTTGGAGTTTTCTTTCGTCGCTCCTTTCGGCATGGCCTCCCGCCATTTCCGCCGCATATGCGCCCAGCATCCGCATCGCACCACGCCTTCTACCTGATTGTATCCGGCGTAGCCATCTGTTACCAGGCAACCGTTAAACCCTTTCAAAAAAGCTGCTGCGTGTTTGCCGCTGCGGCTCGGCTGGTATTCAAAATATCGGATCGGTTTGCCGCTGCGGTCATTGCTGGCATAGACCCACATCCTCGATTCTGAGGCAGCCGGCTTTCCTTCTTCTTTCAGGACCTGTACAACCGTCTCATCTGCATGGATCACAGAACAGCCCAGCAGCTGCTTTTTCAGCGAGCGGTACAGCGGCTTCAGCCAGCACTGTGCGGTCTGGATTACCCAGTTGGACATGGTTGCGCGGGATAATTCCAGCCCTTCCCGCGCCCAGATCTTTTCCTGTCTGGCTAAAGGCAGCCCATCCACGTACTTCCGGATCATCACATCGGCAACCGAAGAAGCAGTCGCTAGGCTGTGCTTCAGCAGAAAGGGCGGGGTTACGGTTGTTATAAGATTTCCAAAGCCTGTCTTTTCCTCGCACTTCCGGCAAGCGTATGTGCAGCTGTAATATTTCAGCAGCTTGCACTGGCGGGGAATGACCTGTATCCGCTGGGACTCCAGCTTCTTCCCAATCATGACCAGCTTCCCGCCGCATCTGTCACATACCAGTTCGGACTCGGGCAGGGTGATCAGAATCTCCTCTACAGGCAGGTTTGCAGTCAGTTCGGCCACTGTCCGCTTCGGCTTCCGCTTATGGGCTGATACCGCGACTGTCTCTTCTGTCAGTTCAGGAGCCTTATGATCCTGCTCTGCTTCCGCCTCGTTAAAAAGCCTCAGCTGCTGGCCGCCCTGCATCACATAGGAGCGTTTCTCGCTGGACTGTCCAAACCGGGTACGCTGCGCATTGAGCAGCAATTCACTCATGCGCTCCAGTTTTCTATGCAGCTCTGCAACCTCTTTTTTGAGCGCTTCATTTTCTATCTGCAGCTGCGAAAAAGAGGTGGCGCCGGCCTGAGAGGAAGATGCTTTCCTGCCCATTGCCAACACCACCGTTTCTTATCATCTTATGGTGAAATTATACCATAAAACGCTCAAAAAGTACAGCTATTTGCTTAAAATAATTCCTTTCTTTTTCCTTTTTGAATTGCTTTCGGCTGGTCGATTTTCAGCCCCTCCATCAGCCAGCGGAAACTACGCGCATCCAACAGCCGGAGTTCCTGTTCCGCCCTCGGCCACTCGAATGCACCGTTGTTGAGCCGCTTATACAGCAGTATATACCCATCCCCGGAATAGTACAGCGCTTTGATGCGGTCTGTACGCCGGCCACAAAACAGGAACAGGCTGTCCTCGCAGAGATCTCTGCCATATTGCTGGGACACGATAGCAGCCAGCCCATCTATCCCTCGGCGCAGGTCCGTATATCCACAGGCTACATAGTATTTTTCAACCCGGCTCAGATCGATCATAGCTGCTGCAGCGAGCGGAGAATCGCTGTAATGGCATCCGCATCCGTACCCGCAGGCAAAGTCATCTCCGCGTCTCGAAACCGGACGTGGATCATGTCCCTGGCTGAATCCGGCTTTTCCAGTTCAACTAGCCGGGGCGAATCTTTGCCGGCTGCTGCCATGCGCAGTTTCCGCAGCCAGTAATAGTACGTTTTCTCTGTGATTCCGTTTTGACGGCAAAAATCCCGATTGCTCATGCCGCTTTCTCTGCATTGTTGCACAATCTGTCCCCACTGCTGCAGACGGTATTCTTCCCGCACTTGTAATATGTCTTCCATCTGTGACACCTCTCGTCCTTGCTCTCGATAAACTCACCGTGAGCTTTTCAAGTCCTGTGAGTATTGTCTCAGATTCTGCCTCTTTTTTATAGGCGGGTCGTTATTAAGCGCTTACAATATTAAGATTGCTATATCGTCTGATATCTAAATAAATATCCCTCATTAAAGTTAGATACACTCCTGAGTTGCAACTTCTCTTCAAATGATAGCTTCTGAATCCCTACGCAACAGATCGTTTGTTACTTTGGTCATTTTCTATCCATTAAGGTTTGCCGTATGTTTCTCTACAGTAATTTATCAATGGCTTTGCTGCGAAAATATACCCCAGGTTGGATATTGTCTGTATGTAAACCGGATGTTCCTTGTCTGGCTCAATCTTCTGACGGATTCTGCTGATAGTATTGGTGATGGCTGTCAAGTAGCTCTCACTATCCTCATGCCAAACATTCTCAAATATCTGCTCTTTACTGCATAACCAGCCGGGGCGCTGTGCCAGAAAGACTAAAACACCATACTCATACCTTGACAACCTTACATCTTTTCCATCGCGTAGTGCCCGTCGCTGGTGAAGTCGAATTTCCAACCCTGGATAAGTCAGTGTAGAGGAGAGAAACGGATAGCCCTTATGATCACCGTCATTCTCCCAAATCATCAATGGATTCTCTGTTGTTGCACCATTATCTTCGGTAATTCGGGCGATGATTTCGATTTTTTTCACTGCTATCCCTCCCTGGTGTGTAAAACTATTAAAATGCTATTCACAATCAGCTCACGCTGTGCTCTCGTACATGTATTATACTCAAGTTACAATATTGTCTTAAGTGCATTTACCAACACATCAACATGCTCTTTCTGCAAAATCAACGGAGGCAACAGACGAATCACATGAGAACCAGAGGGAATTACAATAATCCCCGATTCTTGTAAAGCATTTATGTAGGGTGCAGCAGGGATAGACAGCTCGATTCCTTTCATAAGCCCTAGCCCGCGCACCTCTTTGATCACCGCTTTTTGAGCCGCTAATTCAGATAGTGCTTTATCCAGATAGGTCGTCATGGCCTTGACATTTGCTAATATGCCATACTGTTGGTAAAGTTTGAATACAGCAACAACGGCGGCTGCTGCTAGAGGGTTGGAACCGTAAGTTGTGCCATGATCGCCTGCGCGCAATACACCGGTCGCTGCCCCTCTTGTTCCAATTGCACCTACCGGAACTCCGCACCCCAAAGCCTTTGCCGAAACCACAATATCAGGAACAATGTCATACAACTGATACGCAAACATATTCCCGCTTCTGCCCATACCACATTGAATTTCATCCGAAACCATCAAAATTTCGTTTTCATCGCAGAGCTGTCGAACTCCTTTGATAAAGGAATCGGTGGCAGCATAAATTCCACCCTCACCTTGCACGGTTTCCATAAAAATTGCACAGGTATTTTTTGTAATCAAGTGTCTGACGCTGTCCAGATCATTGAAATCAGCAAATTTAACATGAGCAAGCATAGGAGCAAAAGGTTCCTGATAGGCTGCTTTCCCTGTTATGGATAATGCCCCCATAGATCTGCCATGAAAGGATTTTTTCATGGCAATAATCTCTCCATTATGATTATTATGCTTCAAAAAATGATATTTCTTAGCAATTTTAATTGCACCTTCGATTGCTTCCGTTCCAGAATTGGTAAAAAACACCTGCTCCATACCAGATGCCTGATTGAACAGCTTTGCAGCTTCAATGGCCGGAACATTATAAAAAAGATTAGACGTGTGCAGCAGCTTCTCCATCTGTTCTTGCAGTGCACGTGTGTAATTCGGATCGTGATATCCCAGAGCACACACACCGATTCCCGATCCGAAATCCAAATACCGTTTTCCCTCTGTATCATAAAGGTACATACCTTCGCCATGATCCCATACAATTGGATAACGATTATATACAGGAACAAACTGCTGATTTGCTTGTTCAATATAAGGATTCATTTCAGTCCTTTTCCTCCTCTATTTCAATTTTAAAAACATTGATAACGTCCACATCCGGACAGCAGAATACAATGGAGCCATCCGGTTGGCTGGGAAGTTTTCCCCCATATCGCAGAATATCAATGTAAGGGAAAGCCACATGCATGGCCATTGGACAGAGATTGCCTCTTTCGGTGTCAAAGTCAAAGGTGTCTCCAATTCGATGACCACGGTGACACCCCATATGACCCTTTTGATCAATTAAACTGATTTTAATTTTAGGCTTTTTCATTGTTAATTTCCTCCAAAAATTGTTCAATGGGAATTCCCTTGTATTTGTCGGTATTATGCAGGTTAGCATAAATAATTTTTTCGAGTCGTCTCATTGCAATTTGTACGCTTTCTAAGAGCTGACCTGATTTTAAATAATGCCCTACTACAATTGCCATAAAAATATCCCCAGTACCTGGAAAACGCACCGGTATTTCTTCATAAGGGAGCAAGACACACGAATTTTTCGGAGAACTTTTTACAACAGTAAACATTCTTCCGTTAATGTTTGCACTGGTAATCACAACTGATTTAGCACCAAGCGTATGTAGTCGATTTGCGATTACTTCAATTTCCGGTTCAGAATAAGTATGTTTAACTGTGTATTCGGATAAAAAACACGCCTCTGTAATATTAGGAACAATTACATCCGCAATAGAACACAACCGTTTCATATAAGTAACTGCTTGATCTGTCACACCATTGTATCGTTTTCCGTCATCCCCCATAATAGGGTCAACAAAAATCGAAGTACCTGATTTTTGTTGACTCTTGCAGTATTCATATACGAGACATGATTGCCTTTCTGACACAATAAATCCTGTACAGATTGCGTCGAAAGAAAACATGAGTTTCTTCCATACCAGAAGCGTATTTTCCATATATTCTGTTGTGTCCAAAATATCAAACTGGCCATAATCCAGAGTGTTGGAAACAAGTGCAGTCGGCAAATTGAAAGTTTCAAATTTCAAGTGAGATAAAACAGGAATCATAACAGATAAAGCGACCTTACCATACCCCGCCATATCATTGATCAACAAAATTTGAGTTTGCTTTTTATCTTCCATAGCCATATTTCCTCAGTGACTGAAATAACAGAGCCTGCACAGTGCTTTTCCTGACTCTGTTCGAAAAATCTTCTGTAAGGTAGTTTCTATTGTGTTCTTTTCCAGATTATCTTCATAAAAATTCACCAAAAAATCTGCTTCAACAAGAATCTGATAGTCAATCCCATCTATATTTGTGTAGGTATGATGATGGCCAACTAAATAACAGATGCGTTCGATATCTGCTTTCTCAAGCTCCATGTCTCCTAACATTTTTTCAGCATAAGCGGGCCCTTCCTGTTCTTGCAGTTTTCCGTTGCACATTCCATACTTTTCTTCTGCCGGTCGTATACCAATATCGTGTACCAATGCTGCACATTCGATTAAGAACTGGGTGTGCTCATCCAGCTGTTCCATACGACCAATCATCTGTGCAAAACGATGCACTTTTATTAGGTGCTGAATACGCTGGGGATCATTTCGATTAAAATGAATCATTCTTTGTGTTAACATATCAATGATATTTTGCCGATACATAATGCCCTCCTATTTTATTTCTTCTTTCAAACAAAGCGCCAGCAATTCCTTTCCGCTATCGGTTTGAAAAATTGCTTTCACATACTCTGCTTTTTTGTGATCCGGTCTACTTTCATAACAGTTTACAATCAGGTCGGCTTCAATCAGAAGTTGCAAGAGTTTGCTTTTTGCATTGTCGTAGTCATGGTGACAGAGAACTAAGTCGATAATTCTTGGAATATATGAGGGAAGATAGTTTGCTTCTTTTAAAAAACGAGTGACAAGAATCGGGGCTACGCGTTTTTGATTATCTTGACTTGCATCCCCATTGCAGTGTTCTTTGCAATATTTGATTGCAATATCATGTAAAATAGCGGCTGCTTGCAATATCTGTTGCTCTTCGACAGAGAGTTTTTCTTGCTCCCCAAATAATTTTGCCAATGCGAAAACCTTAAGAATGTGCTGTGTGCGCCTTACATGACCTTGCTCATAGCACAGCACACTACGCAAAAGATTGGTTTCGTTATTAATCACGTTGACAAGCGTCCTTTCTCAAAAAGATATCAGATTTCTTTCTATGAGAATACAGCATTTTCCACCAACTCTGTGTTGCGCTTGCAACATGAAGGCCAAAATGCTATACTTAATCTTAAGAAACGGAGGAGTAATATGCAGCTTGATTTTAAACAACTTATTTCACTTCCAATCTTTTGTGGTATCTGTGAAGAAGATCTTCCAGCTATGCTAAATTGCTTGGGGAGTTTTCAAAAAAATTATCAAAAAGACGAAATTGTTCTTTTGGAAAGCAATGAAGTTCGTAATGTTGGCATTATATTGTCTGGAGTTGTACACATGGTTAAGGAAGATTCAGAAGGTTATCAGACACTTCTCGTAACAATGAAGGAAGGAGAACTGTTTGGGGAATCTTTTTCATGCGGAAGCCATCTGGATGCGCGCGTCAGCTTTTTTGCAGCAACATCATGTACTGTGTTGTTCCTGCCTTTCTACAAAATCATCCACTCATGCAAAATGAGCTGTACATTTCATCATCGGTTGATCGAAAACATGGTGCGATTAATTGGAGATAAAAATGTTCAACTAATGCAAAAGATTGAAGTAATTTCCAAAAAAACGCTTCGAGAAAAAATATTAGCATACTTACGACAACAGGCTATGGAGCAGAGCAGCAAACAATTTACAATTCCTTTGGGACGGCTCGAATTGGCTGAATACCTGTGTGCGGATCGTAGTGCGTTGACTCGGGAGTTATCCTATATGCAAAAGGATGGTTTGATTTTTTATGAGAAAAGTACATTTGAGATATTATGAGGAATTACAGTTATTAACTTTAAGGAGTAATGATAAAGTAGCGGGTGAGTAAATGACACTACAACAACTAAAATATACAGTAACTGTTGCTGAAACAGGAACTTTTAGTGAAGCGGCAAAGCTATTGTTTCTTTCTCAGCCCAGTCTCACAAAATCCATAAAAGAGCTTGAGAAAGAAATGAAAATTACGATTTTTGATCGTACAAATAAAGGAATATCTGTCTCAAAAGAAGGTGAAATCTTTCTGGGATACGCAAGGCAAGTATTAGAGCAAGCCGCTTTACTTGAGGAAAAATACAAAAATCATGCGGGTGGAAAACAAAAATTCCGTGTTTCAACCCAGCACTATTCCTTTGCGGTAAATGCCTTTGTTGATTTGATCAAAAAATATGGTGGAAATGAATACGATTTTAGTTTGAGGGAAACACAAACATTTAATATTATCGAAGACGTTTCTCAAATGAATAGTGAAATTGGCATCTTATATTACAATGCATTCAACCGGATGGTAATTGAAAAACTATTAAAATCAAATGACCTTAGATTCACGCAATTGTTTACTGCAAAGCCGCATATTTTTGTTAGCTCTCGCAATCCACTTGCCCAAAAATCATTTGTTAAAATGGAGGATCTAACTCCATATCCATATCTTTCTTATGAACAGGGAAAACATAATTCGTTCTATTTTTCAGAAGAAATTTTCAGCACCGAAATTCGTTCAAAAAATATTCGCGTCATGGACAGAGCCACACTTTTTAATTTGTTGATTGGTCTGAATGGATATACGATTTGCAGCGGTGTAATCGATCGAGAACTAAATGGGGAGAATATTGTCGCAGTGCCATTACAGGCTGAAGGAGAGATGCATATTGGCGTAATTACGCATAAGAAAGCGACTTTAAGCAGGTTGGGGGCATATTACATCGAGACATTGAAAAAATATACCGACAATAACTGATATTCAACCGCCTTGTTATAATTTTAAGTTATAGCAAGACGGTATTTTTATATATTTTACAATGACACAACATTGTGGTGTAATTATAGAAAATCAAAACAAAGTGAGGTAGCGACAATGTATAAAGAAAATGCACCATTTAGATATGATTTCGTTGGAAGTTTTTTAAGGCCTGCTTGCCTTAAAAAAGCAAGGGGCGATTATACGACAGGAAACATTACAATTGATGATTTGACGCGAATCGAAAATGAAGAAGTTGAGCAATTGATTCGGAAACAAAAAGCCGCTGGTTATCACGTTATTACGGATGGTGAATTTCGGCGCAGTTATTGGCATCTTGATTTTATGTGGGGGTTCCAGGGTATTGAACAGATTGAACTGGACCACGGCTATTTCTTCCATGGAGAAGAGACTACACACGGTTCTATTGCTATTACCAGTACCATCAGCGGCGAAAACCATCCTTTTGTTGAACATTTCAAATTTGTAAAACAATTCGAAGATAAAAATACAGTCGCACGGCAGACGATTCCTGCTCCCGCACAGCTCTACGCAGAACTGTTTCGTGAAAAAAACGGACAAAATACAAGGCGATACTATCCCGATGATGAAAAGTTAATCTGTGATATTGCTGCTGCGTATCGAACTGTGATTGGGGAGTTATACAAAGCAGGATGTCGAAATATTCAATTTGACGATTGCACGTGGGGTATGTTCTGTGACAAAAAATATTGGGAAACCAGACAAAACGCGGCAGTCGGTCTGACGGAAACTGCAGAAAAGTTTCTTTATCTCAACAATCTTGCACTTGAGGGAAGGCCGGACGATCTTGTTGTTACTACCCATATTTGCCGTGGAAACTATCATTCCACTTGGGCTTCGTCGGGTGGCTATGAACCTATTGCGGAGATTCTGTTTGGTCAGGAAAATGTAGATGCTTTTTATTTGGAGTTTGACGATGAACGCTCCGGTGGATTTGAACCGCTACGCTTTGTCCCTAATGATAAAAAGGTGGTGCTTGGATTGCTGACTTCCAAATCTCCAGTGTTGGAATCGGAAGAAGCCGTGATTGCCCGCATACATGAGGCTGCCCGATTTGTGCAGATGGACAACCTATGCCTGAGTCCGCAGTGTGGATTCGCCTCCTGTGAGATTGGTAATAAACTGACTGAAGATGAGCAGTGGAACAAATTGGCTCTTGTAAAGCAGATTGCAGAAAAAGTTTGGTAAATTTAACAATTGCTACAAAAATTAAATGAAAATTGGAAAACAGCTGCAAAATCCCTACTTATCATTATGATGAGCAAAGAGTTCGGAGTCGTGTTGCGCACGCAACATGGCTCCGACTGTTTTTGTGGTATTTTTGTTGTAGTGGTTACGCGCTGATTTCAATATAAGGAGGAAAATCTATGGGATTTCATGTTACCGATATGCAGTTGAATGCATTATTTCAGACATGGCAAACCAATTATCACATCTATGCTCCCCGCAATTTTTCTGGTGGCGGGCGTTTTTCGGATACGGATTGTATTCGTTACGGAAAGATCAACCATGTGGATGAGATTGTATTTGACAAAAAATCTGAATATTCCTTCAAGGAGATTCTGATGCCAATCTCTCAGACACTGTTTTTCTTTACGGAAGGGGAGACCAAGGAAGCAGATGCGCCCCAAAAAGGGGCAGTCATTTTCCTGCGCAGCTGTGATCTCCACGCCCTTAAGCGGCTGGACGATATGTACCTGCACAACGGCCCTGCTGATTACTATTATCAGCGCCTGCGGGAGAATATCAAAATCGTACTGATGGGCTGCACACATTCCTTTGAAAACTGCTTCTGTGTCAGCATGGGTACCAATGTCAGCACCAACTATGACATGAGCATTGATCCCCAGCCGGACGGTACTTACCTGGTGGATTGCAAGGATGAGGCATGGACACAGCAGCTGGAGACTGCGGAGGTTCCTCGGTTGGAGGTTATTCCGAGCCATGTGGAAGAAAACAGTGTCACCGTGCAGATTCCAGAACAACTGACCGCAGAGGTCGCCAAAAGCACCATATGGAAGGAATACGATAGCCGCTGCATCAACTGCGGACGCTGTAACTTTGTGTGTCCCACCTGTACCTGCTTCACCATGCAGGATCTCTTTTACAGTGAGAACGGTAAGGTAGGTGAACGTCGCCGTATCTGGGCCTCCTGTATGGTGGATGGCTTTACCGATGTGGCTGGCGGCGGCAGCTACCGGAAGAAGAATGGAGAGCGGATGCGGTTCAAGGTGCTGCACAAGGTACTGGACTATAAGCAGCGCAATGGCTATCACATGTGTGTGGGTTGTGGTCGGTGTGATGATATCTGCCCGGAGTACATCTCTTTCTCGGGCTGCATCAACAAATTGGACAATGCTATGGCGGAGGTGACAAAGTAATGATGAAAAATGATTATATCCCGTTTCCTTCTAAGATTTTGGAGGTCATCCGGCACACGGAGATTGAGTATACCTTCCGTATGGAATTTCAGGGGGAAGTCAAGCCGGGACAATTTTTTGAGGTATCCATCCCCAAGTACGGAGAGGCTCCCATCTCGGTCAGCGGCATTGGGAAAAGCTTTGTGGATTTAACCATCCGACGGGTGGGCAAGGTCACTAATGAAGTGTTTGAGCGCTATGTAGGCGATACCCTTCTGCTGCGCGGCCCTTATGGAAACGGGTTTGATGTATCCGATTATATGGGCAAGGACATCATTGTCATGGCTGGCGGTACGGGCCTGTCTCCTGTCCGAGGCGTAGTAGATTACTTTGCCGAACATTCGGAGCAAAGAGGCCATATGACCCTAATCGCAGGCTTCAAAACGCCCCATGATATTCTCTTCCGTGATGATCTGAAGCACTGGGAAAAGAACATGGATGTCATCCTTACCGTTGACTGCGCAGAAGAGGACGTAGCTTGCCATGTAGGACTGGTCACCCAGTATATTCCTCAGATTCAACTGGGCGATGTACAGAATACCGTGGCCGTTGTAGTCGGGCCTCCTGCCATGATGCGCTTTTCTGTGCAGGGTCTGTTGGGCATTGGCCTGCCGGAGGAAAACATTTGGATCTCTCAGGAGCGGAAGATGTGCTGCGGCTTGGGCAAATGCGGCCACTGTAAGATTGGCAATACCTATGTCTGTCTGGATGGGCCGGTGTTCAACTATACCAAAGGAAAATTCCTGGTGGATTAAGGAGGGAAAACATGGACATCAATACAAAAGCACTGAAAAAGAACGCATTTCGCGTCACCAAGGAGCGTGGCATGACCGCCTCCCGCATCCGTGTCCCCGGCGGCCATCTGGATGCCAAATATCTCGGAGAAATCCAGAAAATTGCGGAAACCTACGGCAACGGTACCGTTCATATTACCTCCCGCCAGGGCTTTGAGATCCCCGGTATTCCTTTTGAGAAAATGCCGGAGGTCAATGCTGCTCTTCAGATCCTGATCGACGGGCTGGATATCAATCAGGACGAGGCAGGTCACGGTTATCCCGCCTCCGGTACTCGAAATATCACCGCCTGCGTGGGCAACCGTGTCTGTCCCTACGCTTGCTATGATACCACAGCCTTTGCCCAGCGCATTGAGAAAGCGGTGTTCCCCAATGATCTGCATTTTAAGATTGCTCTGACCGGCTGCCCCAACGACTGTGCCAAGGTTCGGATGCACGACTTTGGCATTATGGGTATGACAGTACCTCAGTTTGAGCCTGACCGTTGCGTCAGCTGTGGGGCTTGTGTGAAAGCCTGTAAAAAGAAGTCCGTGGAAGCTCTGACTCCGGTGAACTTCCGTCCCCAGCGAGACGCACGGCGCTGCATCGGCTGCGGTGAGTGTGTGCTGGCCTGTCCCAATGCCGCATGGACCCGCAGTGACAAAAAGTATTATCGACTCACTCTGCTGGGCAGAACGGGTAAGAAGAATCCACGTCTGGGAGAGGATTTCATCAAGTGGGTGGACGAGGACAGCATTATCAAGATCATTCTCAACACCTACGACTATGTGAAGGAGTACATTGACCCCAACGCGCCCGGTGGCAAAGAGCACATAGGCTATATCGTAGACCGCACCGGCTTTGAGGAGTTTAAGCGGTGGGCCTTGCGGGATGTCACCTTGCCGGATATCGCAGAAGTTATGACACCCATGTACTGGAAAGGTGTGAAGTACTGATATGCGCCGGAAAGACAGAGAAATTGTGGGCGAAGAAATGGAAATGATTCTCCAAAAGGGAGAATACGGAATTCTATCCACGGTTGGACCTGATGGAAAGCCGTATGCAGTCCCGCTCAGTTATGCCTGGAGGGATGGGCTGATCCATCTACACTGTGCTGCAAATGTGGGAAAAAAGCTCGAGAACATTTCCTACTGCTCGGATGTTTGTTTTGTGGTCGTTGGGGATACCACAGTGCAGCCCGAAAAGTTTGGTACTTTGTATGAGAGTGTCATTCTGACCGGTCAAATGATGCCGTCAAAGGACAAGCAGGCCAGCCTAGTCGCATTGCTTGAAAAGTACAGCAAAGATTTTCTAGAAAAAGGAATGCAGTATATCCAGGCAGCATGGGACAAAACCGGCGTGTATGTGATTTGTCCAGAATGTGTGACAGGGAAAGCAAAAAGAACTCCAGTTCATACGAAACTGTAAGTTTGAGCAAATGAAAGCCTGTTATTACAACATAATATATGTTTATGCTTAATAAAAAATATCTTGTCAGTGCTGGCAGTGCTATGTCGACACCGACAAAGGGGGTACTATTTTGACAAAGATTAAAAATGTTTGGAAAGGATTTGCTCTGTGTTTGGCAATATCCATTCCTTGTTGGTTTTTAGGGAATCTATTTCCCATTGTGGGAGGACCGGTTTTTGGTATTCTGTCAGGAATGCTGATTACGCTGTTCTTGAAGGATAAATCCAGCTTACAGCCGGGCATTACATTTACATCCAAAAAAATTCTGCAATATGCCGTGGTACTTTTGGGCTTTGGACTGAATCTGTCTGTTGTTTTGGAGACGGGCAGACAATCACTGCCCATTATTCTGAGCACAATTAGCACATCCTTAATTATTGCATTCGTGCTGCATAAACTGCTTCGTATTCCAAGTAAGACTGCGACCTTGGTAGGCGTAGGATCTTCCATTTGTGGCGGCTCCGCAATCGCTGCCACTGCGCCGGTAATCGACGCAAATGATGAAGAAGTGGCACAATCGATCTCGGTAATCTTTTTCTTCAACATGCTCGCTGCACTGCTCTTCCCCACATTGGGTGCGCTATTAGGATTTTCCACCACAAGTGGAGAAGCGTTCGGTATTTTTGCAGGAACTGCGGTCAATGATACTTCTTCTGTGACTGCCGCTGCATCCACCTGGGATTCCCTGTATGGGCTTGGTTCGGCTACATTGGATAAAGCAGTAACAGTAAAACTGACCCGTACATTGGCAATTATCCCCATTACGCTGGTATTGGCCTTTGTGCGCACTCGCAAGTCAGAATCCAACGACAGCCAAGTGAAGCTATCTGCTGTTTTCCCGATGTTCATTCTGTACTTTGTCATTGCGTCCATCATTACAACGCTTGCTTCATCCTTTGGCGTTCCGGTAGAATTTTTTGCTCCGCTAAAATCTTTGAGCAAGTTCTTTATCATTCTGGCGATGAGCGCTGTGGGACTGAATACCAACATTGTAAAACTTGTAAAAACCGGTTCGAAGCCTTTGGTGCTGGGTTTTTGTTGCTGGATTGGTATTACTGCAGTTACACTTTCTTTGCAGCATTTCTTGGGAATTTGGTAATACTAATTGTAGAGAGATATTTCCAGCCTTTTTCTTATAAAAAATTATTTATCTTATGCAGCTATGGAGGTGATTCCAATATCTCGACAAATTGATGATTCAAAAGCAGTTCACGATGCGTCCCTGCAAAAACAAGCACAGAAAGAGTTGGCCAAAAGGGATTTGTTCCCTAAACGTGATTATTCAGATAAAGCCGCTCGCGCTGCTGCTCTGGCAGAAGTACCGGGGCATCCGCTTTACACCTTCAAGAGAGAAAACGATGCCTTTTCCACGCTGCTGACTCAGTTCAGCGAAACGAGAGCAGACGACCTTTTGGAGCGAATTTGCGAGATCTCCATCCACTATGCCAAAAAAGGTGATCTTCTTTACCCACACCTAAAGGTTAAATACGGGATTGCCGGTCCTTCTGATGTGATGTGGACGACAGACGACGAGATCCGAGACGAACTTGCTGACCTTTCGAAAGAAACTAACCGCGACACAAACTGGAACAGCCGCATTGACTCCGTACTGAAACGTGCTGCGGGAATGATTTATCAAGAACAAAACATCTTGTTCCCAATTTGTGCGGTAAACTTCACGGAGGATGAGTGGTTTGGAATTTATTATGATTCCAAGGATTATGATACCTGTTTCGGCGTGGATAACGAGGTGTGGAAACCAGCTGAGAAAAATATTCGTAAACGGGCAGGATCTCTGAGCAATGAAATCGTCATGCCTGGAGGCCACATGACTCTGGAGCAGCTGACGGCACTGCTCAATACCATACCGATGGAAATCAGTTTTATTGATGCAGAGAATATCAACAGGTTTTTTAACGAGGGGCCGAAGGTATTTAAGCGTCCCAGTATGGCGATTGACCGCGAGGTTTTCTCTTGTCATCCGCCTAAAATTGAACCTATGGTGCGCTCCATTATTGATGATTTTCGCGTTGGAAAACGGGATAAAGTTGCTGTCTGGATGGACAAAGGAAATCGAACCATGCTCGTTACCTATCTGGCCGTGAGAGATCATAACGAAAATTATCTTGGAACGGTTGAATTGGTACAGGACATGGAGTTCGCAAAAGAGCATTTTCAAAAATAACGTCCAATTTTTTTAAGGCAACACCGCAGAACACGCAAAAGGAAAGGCCTCTGATTTCAACCCGCTTTTTCACGGCAGTCTATTCTTATCTCCCCATTCACACATGCCATCTAAAATCGGAATTAAAGATTTGCCCCGCTCCGTCAAGCTATACTCTACCTTGGGCGGGATCTGCGGGTATTCTTCCCGATGCACAAGCTGGTCAGCTTCGAGCTCTTTCAGTGTGGAACTCAACGTCTTGTAAGAGATTTCACCGATATACTTTTTCATTTCATTGAACCGGACCACACCGAACTCCATCAGCGTATATAATATCGTCATTTTGTATTTCCCGTTGATCAGTGACAGAGTGTAACTGAAACCAGTCGAACTAAGGCATTCGTTTGCAATGCATCTGTCTTTCATTTTACGCTCTCCTTTAGGTAAGTATTGAACGCGATTGTAAGTATCGCACTTAAATGTGCGTACTTGTTTTTCGTTTCATTCTTGCTATGATTATACTGTCAGGACCCGAAAAAGTCAATTTTGTTTGAACAGCCGTGAAATACCAAAGGAGGCAGATACAAATGTGTAAGAAAATCGTTGTAGTCACCGGAAGCCCCAGAAATAACGGCAACAGTTTTGCCATGACGGATGCGTTTATCCAAGCAGCCGAGGCAAAAGGCCATCATGTTACGCGGTTTGACGCCGCCAAAATGAATATAGGCGGCTGCCAGGCCTGTGAAACCTGCTACAAGATAGGCAAAGCGTGTTCCTTTGATGATGACTTCAATCTAATTGCCCCTGCTGTGCTGGACGCGGATGTGGTCGTCTTTTCCATGCCAGTCTACTGGTATTCGATCCCGGCGCAGATCAAGGCCGTGATTGATAAGCTGTATTCCTTCTGTGTTGCCGGAAAAGACATTGCCGGAAAGGAATGTATGCTGATCGCCTGCTGTGAGGAAGATGATATGTCGGTTCTGGACGGTGTGCGGATTCCTGTGGAACGTTCTGCTGCGCTTATGAAATGGAAAATGGCCGGCGAAGTGCTGATCCCCGGCGTTCTGAATACCGGTGATATTGAGAAAACAGACGGCTGTCAGCAGGCGGCTGCCCTCGCTGAAAAAATTTGAACGGAACGGAGTGCTTGAGATGAGCAAAAAAATCGTAATACTGAATGGGAGCCCCCGCAGGAAAGGCAATACTTCCATGCTTGTGCAGGCTTTTACCGAAGGCGCGGAAAGTGCCGGGAATACGGTGACAGAGTTCTTCCTTGACAGCATGGATATTCATGGCTGCAAAGGATGCTTTGGCGGACACAGCAGCAAAGCATGTCCGTGTGTGCAAAAGGACGATATGGCTCGGATCTATCCGGCAGTAAAAGAATGTGATGTGGTAGTGCTGGCGACTCCGCTCTACTACTGGAATATGAGCGGTCAGATCAGAACCGCTGTTGACCGTTTATTCGCTTTGGAGGAAGGCGACGGCAACCTTCTCAGAGGGCACGACCGGGCCTCTGCTTTGCTGATGGCCGCCGAAGGTCATGGATTCGAGGATGTGCTGAACTATTATGACCATCTGATGGAGCATTTGCGCTGGAAAAACCTCGGCCATGTTCTCGCCGGCGGGAACATGAACGCGGGCGACATCAATGGCAAACCGGAAATCCAGCAGGCATATGAACTTGGCAAATCGATTCAGTAAATATTTTGATAAAAACATTACGAGGGCAGCAGAAATAACATCTGCTGCCCTCAAGCATTTACAATGGCTTTGAACAAAAGTTACTGCGGTTTCTGGTTCATATCGTCAATAATCACCCGCATACGCACAATATCTTCTGTATTGCAGGGGTTTTGGAGCCCGGCGTTGATGAACAACTGCTCTCCCCACTGATAAATAGCGAGTATGATCGGAGATAGCGATTTTCCCAGCTCTGTTAAAGAAACCCCACAAGAATTAAAGGAACTCGCAAAAAACATTAGAAGAGGAAGGTCACAAATGTAAGGAGACTCTCCAGATCCGCGCGATAGAGATACTGTACTTCGCACGGAACGCACCTTTCCGGGGCCTTTGACGAAAATTAGAAAAGTGCGCAAATACCCTGCTATCAGATCAAGGGGTAATTGCGCACTTTATATGTACTGTGTATACCTTTACAGAGGCATACGGAGCAGTTGTTGCTACTACCACTTCCAAGCTGAACTGTCAATACCTGATTTCATTTTATTCGTTAAAAAGTTATGAATTTTTCTGTTTTAAGCAAAATATTCACATATTTCTTCACATTATAATTGACAGAACATTTGTTCGGTAGTATAATATAGTCAGAAAAACAAAAATAACGGCAGTACAAGGGAGTTGGCGCTCCCCTGTACCTGCGCAGGTGAGCACACCACCTACACAACGGATCAAATCCGCACCGCTGGGATAAGTATACCCTTTTTTCGCCGTTTTGGCAAGATTCAGGGCAGCTTTTCCTTCGGTGCGTATTGGCCGTACCGTCCTCCAGCAAATACCGTGTAGGGAATTAAACCTGCACGGTATTTTTGTTTGCATCCATTTATCCGGACAAACAAAAGGAGGAATCGAAAATGCGTAAAAACAAACCTAAACCTGTACCGCCCCCGCATCCCAAAGGCATTCCAAATGTGCCTGTGCCCCACCATCGTTCAGGTTGGCGCGTCATGACCGGTGTGCAGCTGTCTTTGTATGACATCCCTGGCATCCAGACGATCCATATCGGAGGTGTGCCACAATGAAAGCCCCTGCTGGCTCTTATCAGCAAGGTATCCTGTTACGGGATCAACCTGACCGGGCATCCGGAGCTTTGGTTCCGTTAACCACAGGCACCTCTCATGTAAAATGCAAATCAAACAGCTTATCCATTCGAAGGAGGATGCAATATGAAAATCCATGTCAAAATGTCGGAAGCAGATTATTTGCTCTTTCAGAAATACAAGGAAAATGCCGGAAAGCTGCGTCTGGAACTCGGTTCTGATCTTCTCCAGCTGAGGCAGGAACATGACCGGCTCTGTCTTGCCCTGTTGCAGGGCATAGAGCCAGATGACAGCGGCTGCACGATCGTCAATGATAGCCTTGTCAGCCGTGCCGTTGAGATGGCAATGCGCTGGCGCCAGCAGCAGTAAAGAGGAACGCGAAATGATTGCTAAACATATCCATCTGGAACATCTCCCGCGTATTCTTTCCAACAAACCGCTTCTGGAGCATTTCCTCAGTGTCCTGCTGGATAAGACAGTGCAACTACCTTGCTGGCCTAAAGAAATGCCGTGGGATTTCTGTTATCCATTCGCAGACCTGTATGTCCGCTTGAGAGGCAAGATGCTGGTCTCTCTCAGCGCAAATCTGTTCGACCCGAAACATCTGGTGGATGAACTGCGCTTATCAACGGGGGTTTCTGATCCAACCTGTTCCATTGTGATCAGCGATATAGATATCGTAGGTCTCGGGCAGTCTTACTGCCGCATCGTCCCTATGGCTGTGGGCGATTCAGAAACAAGGCTCATGGACAGCTGCTGGCAGATCCATATCCTCTCTTTCAGCCGGAGCATTACCACCCGCAATGCACCGTCTGAGATCCAACAACTGCTCGACCACATGGCTGGTATGAAGATACAGCCTGAGCCGGACAGCCTGCTGGACCGGATGCTGCATGAGGATTTCGTCTGGTGTTGGCTGAACGGCGCCAGATACTCCCTTAAAGGAAGCTATTCTTCCAAGTACGAACAGTACGCGCAGCAATATTCATCCGGCTGGATCGACTATATCATGGAAGGCTATTCTCAGGAATTTATAAAAGGCTACACAGAAATCGATATACACACCGGCGTGCTGCAGCGTGCTCTCGACATCGCCCAGAGCAGAGAAGAACTGTTTGCTGTCTGCAACGCGGCCTGCATCCCCGAGCCGATGATACAGGATGCCATTGCCGGGAAGATATGGACACAGGACGACCTGCTGCAGTGGTATGAAACGGCTCTCGCAGAGGAAGCTGAACGGCGCAGGGCTGCTGAATCGGAAAACGAGGATTAACATCGCGTGCTTCAAATTCCACCACAATATGATAAACCGAAACTACTGAACGAACAGGAGTGCATCCCACATGAACAGAAAAGAACAGAATATCGCCATATTCGAGGACTCGATGGACTGGATCGGACACGAGCCGGCGCTTTCTGATGCCGTGCAGAAAAGCATCATGCATACCGTCCTCTATCCGGCGCAGCAGATGCCTGACCTGCCGGAGATCAGCAAAAGCAGCAAGACCAAAGTCACCGTCACCCCACAGCGGACGTTCGAGGCAGCGCAGGATCTCCTGATCCGCAATCCGGGAAGCCGTGCAGCGGTACTGAATTTTGCCTCTGCGACCAATCCCGGCGGCGGCGTCACCCGGGGCAGCAGTGCACAGGAGGAAGCCCTGTGCCGGTGCTCGACGCTCTATCCCTGCCTGACAACAACCGAACTGGACAAGGGATATTAAGGCAATGTCAGAAAGGTGTTTAATATATCAGTAAGCTGTGTTTCCCATTTCTCTACAATCAAATCTGTATTTTCGCATTGAATGGAACAAAGCGGGATCAACTTGCTCTTTATCGTCTGATGTGAGGCCTCATATCGCAATAGCCGGCATTTATGCTTTGGACACAGTGGCATAAGCGAAATTTGATGTTCCCTGTGCCAATACGGCTCCCCATACCTCTGCGAGTCTTCACGATAGCAAATCGGACAGTATTGCAGCCCTTGCCATTCATTAGAAACAAAGTAAAGTGATTCCGCTGGACTGCCTTTCATCAGCGAATCCAAGGCTTGTGCTTTTTTATCCTCTGAGAAAAAACGGGTCAGGTAGGGCAGCAAAGTATGTTCCAGCAGTATGGTTTTGCAGTCAATCACGCCTACCGGAAGTTTCTGCGCTATCCGATACGGCCCTGTACTTGGGAACAACTCAAGGGGTATTTTATACTGTCCATATAATTCAAATAACACCGGTGCAGAATTTTTCACTCCGGATCTGACCAAATACCTGCTTATTACGCTATACCACAACTCATCCGGGTATGGTGTCGGAAAGTAGGTCAACACTCCGTATCCCTGCTCTCCGCCAGCCCGTTTGGGATAATAAATTCGACCAAATCAACGCCCTTCGAAAAAGCGACAAGCAGATCATCCGTATCCCTTTGTACTGCTTTACGCCCTCGTTTGTTCGCATACAATCTTTTACACTGTAATGTGTCAGGGTTCCCGGCTTGCGCATCAGTGATGATTACCTGATTATCCGGCAGGGTTAGGCTTTCACGAATGGCCGATTCTTTCAGACGACTTTCTTCATTGTCGTGTAACGACTCATCGCATTGCAATTGAATTTCAGAGATAGAGGTGCCTTTTGCATACGTCTTAGGCACATGCAGCCCTAACACATCTGCGGCGTACTGGATGCATTGGTCGGTAATACATTTTTCCCCGCACATAAGCGCATGTACCTGGCTTTCACGAAATATTGCCGTTACATATGCAGGTATTCCACCTGACAGGTCATAGATTTTGTTTGCCAGCTTATCTGTCAGCGGTGCATGTGCCCTCGTAAATTGATACTGCCAAACAGATGTGATGAATTTGCGGTATCCTGCATCTGGTTTCATAGGTGTCAGCCGGAGCCCTCTTGTCCGTCGTCTCAAATGCTCTTGTTCTGTAAATATTTCTTCCGCAAGATCGGTCCCAACAAAACAAACGCCGGTACTCGTGTCGTTTGTCAGCTCCACCAGGAATTTGATCAGAGGCTTTACCTGGCCCTGACGACGCGCTGTTGTTACAGCGTTTTGTATTTCATCTACCAAAATCATCCCTACATGATGCGTCATGCACAGGATTTTTATCTGCGTCGTAGCCGCACTGACAGACATGCTTTTGGCGTGCATTGTCCTCTCCAGATAGTTTGATCCCAGCGCCTTATCAAGAGCTGCAAAGATGCTGTATGCAAGCGTCTTGACCGAGCAATCGGACGGACATTCGACCATGAGATACAGCACCTGTTTACAATAAAAGGGCTCATTTCTATACTGTGTATGCTCTATTACCTGAGGGATCAGATGGAGGCAGCGCCTGATCGTCGACGTTTTTCCTATCCCCGGCACGCCTAAGATGGAACAGCTCTCCGCCTGTGTTGAGAAGCGCTCAGATTGTTGGTCCATGAAAATGGCATTTTGCTGCCTTATCGTTTCAACCAAAGAGAGGTTGGAGTAGGAGCTTAGCATGGACCGATACAGTGTATCATAGATGGTATACATATAGTCCATCGGAATGAAAAGGCTGTTGAGCCTGGGTATTGACATGCGCCGCTCTTCCAATGACATTTCCGGCAATTGAACGGGTATCAAGGGGCTGGATGCTATTTCATCCATCAGCATTTTGTATGACATGACCGAAGGCATTGCTTCCAAAAAGGGATTCCCCCGTTGCTGCCCACTGTATTGGGCTTGCACTACGGCTGTCTTAGGGTATTGGTTCATTGTTCAGTCTCCTTCATCTTGGAAAATGGCCTTCCATCGCATGATTGACAATATTCGTGATCGAGTCCATCAGTTGTATGTTGGCGTTCAGCTCACTCACTTCATTGCGTTTCCGCCTTATACTGATCTGTTGTTTGATCACTTGTGCTTCGACAGCATCCATGCCCAAAAACTCCTGACAGGAAGGCGTTAAGCTGCAAGGGTAGAACCGATTATTCACCACAATGAAGATCGTGTCAATATGATCTGAGTCAACTGCAATTCTGCATTTATCTCCAATGCGCAGCTGGCATTCCGGATTGGGAGTGTACCAGAACCCATTGTGGCCAATACCTTTTCGCGATATCTTGGCTTCCATCTGGGCTAACCCCATATGGTACACTTCCTCGCTGTCAACCTGCAGCAACCGGTTCGGCATGTGCATCCATGTTTGTGATGCAGTTTTTCCGGATGCAAGGAGCCGACCGCTGTTTAGATTTATAATGCAGTTGATAACGACAGCAGTGAACTCATCTATGGTGAGCACGGCTTGTTTTCTGTAGTCAGCTGCCCATCGTTCCTGTGCGTCTGCCTCTATAACGCCTTTCCCGCGGAGCAGCGGCTTATAGCGCGCTTGAAGCAGGTCAAAGGTCTTTTCGACAATCCCCTTTTGGTCGGGCCTGAATGGCGGCAGCACATGCAGTTCTGTACCATACCGCATGCAGAAACTGTCCATCCCCTCTCCGATGAATTCTCTTCCCTGATCTGTGATAATCTCATACGGGATGCCTTTGCTCGGCCATTGTTCCTCCGCTATATCGATCCCGTATTCTGCACAAAATTCTTTCTTATCCCGGGCAGCATTTGCCAGGCATGAGATAACTGATTTCAGACCTGCGTCAAAGCCGATATAAACACCGGCAATGATTTGCGAAGCTGTGTCTACCGCCAGATAGATGTATGGGCGGCCAATAACAGTGCTCCGGTCTGACCGTGATACGAGATAGATATCTGCCTGCGTAGCATCCATCTGATAAGATCCTACAGATGTCCGCCAGCCCTTTGCCGTCCCCCATATAGGCCGCCGATTCCTTTCATATGCCGACTTTCCTTCCCGCGCAATAAATCTGCCGGGGTCTCTGTTATAGCCGCGCGCATAATAATACCTTTCAAAGCTTCGCCAAGATGGGTAATGATCCTTTAGTCCCCCCTTGGGATCCGAATATTTCGCAAGGAGCATGGATTCATAAGCCGCCCGTAAAGACAGGCGTTTTGACGAGTAATAAAATGTACGTATTGCCCAATCAAAGTCAGGCTTATCAACAGGGCTTCTCCTTTTCTCCGCAGTTAACACTCTGGTCGCAAGATAGCGATAATACACACGAAGAACCCGGCGTATTGATACTGCGTATTTTTCAGCTATTTCCTGCGCCTTGGCTTTCCGCGTTTTTTTGTCGGTGATGCAGGTGTTGTCCTCCAGCAATGGCGAGATCATCTCTATCCGGTATTTTCTTGCCGGTGTTGAGGCTGCGTCACATGCGTACTTCTCATATTCCAAAGGTGTCTGTGCGCGGATGTACTGCACCTCCAATGCTGGCCAATGCACCAAAAAGGGCGCTGCCGGTTCGTCGTAGGAGATGAGCCACCCACCTGCATCTTCTTTCAGCAACAAGTTAAACAAACGCCCGGAATCTCTTGCTTCGTAAAAAGTAGCCATACTCAATCCTCCAAAATTACGATTTTCCATTCAGAGATGTCTAATGTTTTCCAATAACGTCGTGAAAATTCCAGCCGCTCTACGAACATCCGCCTTTGCAGCTGCGATTTGGTTGCCAATTCCCGAATCAATACCCTTCCATCTGTAGTGGTTATCTTGAAATCCGTCATCCAGGTGTAATCAAAATATTCGCTGCGAATACCAATGGTAGGTATATATTTAAAGCGCTGCATGTTCAATGGGATATTTGCCTCATATGTATCAACCCAAGGCTCATGTTCCAGCCACTTCGCATAGTCCCTTGCCCATGTCGAGTATGTGATTATCATTTTCAGACACTTCTGGCTGAAGGTCCGATACTCATGAAGTTTTGAATTACGAATTATCATACTTGACTTTCACCCCGCCATATTTATCTTCCACTTTTTCTCAAATACCCCCTTCCAAGTTTGGAATAATTCATCATTCACTCTGAATTATCCCGAAAAACGTAGGGGGTATTTACCAGTATTTCTCAAATACCCCCCTCTCAAGTTCGGAATAATTCATCATTCATTCTGAATTATCCCGAAAAACATAGGGGTATTTACCAATATTTCTCAAACGCCCCCTCTCAAGTTCAGAATAATTCGAATTATTCTTAATCACTCTGTCATCCCCCCTTGAAAAACCGACACATTCCGCCAAGCAAAGCTGACACAAGTTAATAATTGGAAATGCACTGATTGCGACCGATTGATGGCGGGATTTGAAAGGTTCTGCTCGTTTCTGCTGCCATGCTTTTACCACCACCGGCGGCGTCGGCAATGTATCCGCTCCTATGATTTCGTTACTTTTCTTCTATACTTCCTGTCACTTTCCGCTAAATCCTTTTATTTTCTTCACTTTTCAGCTACCAACAATCTCCTGATGCACAGGCCACTTCCATTCATTTCCCTCTATCTCTGCTCCGCTCCTCTCCCCCCGCGAAATCCCCCCATAAACGCAAAAAAGACCCAAGGCTTTTTGCCTTGAGTCTCTTTTTTCGTCCAGTTTTATCTGGCAGATTTGGGCTGTTTTTTGCGGGTGGGATACATCGGCAAAATATTTTAAAGCTTAGCCAGTTCCTGTGCTAACAATTTATTGATGATCTGCGGGTTGCCCTGCCCCTTGGAGGCCTTCATGCACTGGCCAACTAAGAAGCCGGTAACATTCTTCTTACCGCCCTTATAGTCCTCAATGGTCTTGGGATTCTTGGCCAGTACATCCTGTACCAGAGCCAGAATGGCCCCTTCATCCGATACCTGCTTAAGACCCAGACGCTCTACGGTCTGTTCGGCCGATTCATCGGTTTCGAAAAGCTGAACCAGCACTTTTTTACCAGCTGCACCCGAAATGGTACCCGAATCGATCAGGCAGATCAAATCGACGAGCTTATCCGCGGTCAGACGAGTATCTTCCAGCTCAACTTCCTTATCGTTGAGATACTTGGAGATGTCGGACAGAATCCAGTTCGCAGCAGCCTTGGGCTTTACCTTGCCAGAAGCCGCAGCGGCATCGAGCAGGCTGGCCTTGGGGAACGAATCCATGAGCTGACGAGCTTCCATTGCCGTCATACCATATTCATTGCAATAGCGCTCATAGCGGGAAATCGGAAGTTCCGGGATTTCACTTTCGATTTGCTTGTACCAAGCATCATCGATTTCCACAGCAATCAAATCCGGATCCGGGAAGTAACGATAATCCTGTGCATCTTCCTTGGTACGCATGACCGTGTTCTTCAGCTTCACGTCATCCCAGCGACGGGTTTCCTGCTGAATTTCTCCGCCATGCTCCACAACATCGATCTGGCGTGCAATCTCGTAGTCGATTGCGCGAACGGCACCAGAGAAGGTATTGATATTTTTCATCTCCACACGGGTTCCGAGTTCCTGAGAACCTTCCGGGCGAATGGAAACGTTTACGTCGCAACGGATGGAGCCTTCTTCCATCTTACAGTCACAGATGTCCAGATAAGACAACGTTGTCTTAATCATTTCCAGAAATTCTTTGGCTTCTGCCGAAGAATGCAGGTCAGGCTTGGTAACCATTTCAATCAGCGGCACGCCACAGCGGTTAAAGTCAACCACGGTACCGTCGATCTCGTCATGGAGCAGCTTGCCAGCGTCTTCTTCAAAATGGATGCGTTCCAAACGACAGGACTTCTTCTCCCCATTTACATAGAAGAATACTTCGCCATTTTCGCAAATCGGCACATCGAACTGCGAAATCTGGTATGCTTTCGGAAGATCGGGATAGAAATAATTCTTACGGTCTGCCTTACAAAGACGGTTGATCGTGCAGCCGGTTGCCAGACCCATCTTAGCTGCATAGTGAACGACCTGCTTATTTAAAACAGGCAGCGCACCCGGCATACCAGTGCAGACCGGGCAAGTGTGAGTATTGATTCCTGCACCAAATTTTGCCGAACAGGAGCAATAGATCTTACTTTCTGTGGACAATTCCGCATGTACTTCCAGGCCAATGACGGCTTCGTATTTCATAAAGTCTTTTCCTCCTTTTATAGTTCGGCAACCAGGTTCTTAATACCTGCTGCCTGCTCAAACGCCAGACCAGCGTTGAGCAGCTTCTGTTCGCCGAAGCGCGGACCAATCAGCTGCATACCGACCGGCATATGGTTCGCATCGAAACCGCATGGCTGTACCAAGCCCGGCAGACCTGCGATGTTGAGCGAAACCGTACAAATATCGCCCGCATACATTTCCAGCGGATTGGTGGTCTTGGAGCCAACCGGATAAGCCGTAGTCGGTGCAACCGGGGTCAGGATGACGTCGCACTTTTCAAATGCTGCGGCAAACTCTGCCTTGATCTTGCGCTGTGCGGCGCGAGCCTTTTTGTAATAGGCGTCATAATAGCCAGAAGAAAGCACATAGGTGCCCAGCATAATGCGGCGCTGCACTTCCTGACCAAAGCCTTCCGAACGCGATTTGGTGTACAGAGCAATCAGATCTTCCTCTGCGTGCGGGGTACGGTAACCATACTTCACGCCATCAAAGCGAGCCAAATTGGAAGAAGCCTCCGCGGAGGACAGGATATAGTAAATCGGCAGCGCATACTCCGAAAGCGGCAGAGAAATTTCAAACACTTCGGCGCCCATTGCCCTATACGCATCGGCAGCAGCAAGTACATTTTTCCGAACATCTTCCGAGATGCCCTCACCGAAGTATTCGGTCGGCAGGCCGATCTTCATACCAGCCATATCCGGATTGAGATTAGCGCGCGTCGTTCCCGCAAACGGCACCTGTACCGAGGTGGAATCGTGACGGGGATCATGCGCCGTAATGGCATCCAACAGCATTGCCACGTCCTCAACGCTGCGGCCAAACGGACCGATCTGATCCAGCGAAGAAGCAAAAGCGATCAGGCCATAACGGGATACGGCACCATAGGTGGGCTTCAAGCCAACAACGCCGCAGAACGATGCCGGCTGGCGAATCGAACCGCCAGTATCCGAACCGAGCGACAGCGGTACTTCACCAGCTGCTACAACAGCAGCCGAGCCGCCCGAAGAGCCGCCTGGTACACGGGACAGATCATGCGGGTTATACGTCGGATGCATAGCCGAATTTTCGCAAGACGAGCCCATAGCAAATTCGTCCATGTTCGCCTTACCCATCATAACGACATCATGTACCGACAACTTTTCAACGACCGTTGCATTGTAAGGCGGGTTGAAGTTGTACAGCATTTTGGAAGCACAGGTCGTCAGAGTGCCCTTGGTACAAATATTGTCTTTGATTGCAAGCGGAATACCGGCCAAAGCCGAGAGTTCCTCCCCGGCGGCACGCTTTTGGTCAACCTGCTCGGCCTGTGCAAGCGCTAATTCGGGTGTACGGGTCACATATCCCTGCACTTTGCCCTCTACGGCTTCGGTACGGGCCAGCAGATCTTTGGTCAGCTCGACCGAGCTGATTTCTTTTGCTTGAAGCATGGACGAAAGTTCCGATGCTGTCTTTTTAAATAATTCCATCGTAATCCCCCTCTCGTTATTCCACAACGCGCGGAACGGCAACGCCGCCAGCTTGGAAGTCTGGCGCATTGGGTGCAATCAATTCTTCCGGCGTAAATTCCTGTACAGCAACATCCTCGTGGAATGCATTTTTACGCTCGGTATCGATCACATCGGTGACATCTCCCAAATCCAGAGCCTGCAGCTGATCGACCATGGCAACAATCCCCTGCATATCTTCGGCAAGGTGATCAAAATTTTCACCGCCGATATCTAATCGCGCAAGCTGTGCGATATGCTCAATTTCTTTCCGTTCGATTGCCATATAAAAAGCCTCCTGTCTTATGATTTCTTTTCTATAAGCTGTTTGAATTCTTCTTCCGTCAATACGGGAATACCCAATTCATTTGCCTTTTTGAGTTTAGAACCAGCATTTTCTCCAGCAACGACAAAATCGGTTTTTTTCGAAACCGATCCAGCGGCCTTTCCGCCCAAAGATTCGATCAGTTCGTTGATTTCTTTTCGCGTAAAGAGTTGCAAGCTGCCGGTCGCTACGATTGTCTTACCAGCCAACTCATCCGATTTAGCCGTTTTCTCCCCTTGGAAGTTTACGCCTGCGGCGCGCAGTCGTTCAATCAAATGTTTGGACTGTTCCTGTTCTCGCCATGAAACAATGGACTCCGCTGTGGTTGCGCCGATATCGCGGATTTCGGTCAATTCTTCCAGAGAAGCAGCTAACAAATGATCCAAATCACCAAAATGATTGGAAAGTATTTTCCCTGCCTTTTGGCCGACGTGCCGAATACCAAAAGCGAATAAAAGCCGTGACAAATCCCGGGATTTACTCTGCTCAATGCTGGAAATTAAATTATTCGCTGATTTTTCTTTTTTGCGTTCCAGTGCCATGATATCATCGACCGACAAATAATACAAATCCGCTGCCGAGTGCACATACTTGGCATCGATCAAAGACTGCAAAACAGCCTGTCCGCATCCATCGATATCCATTGCATCGCGAGAAGCAAAATGCATCAAGTTTCGCAAAAGCTGTGCGGGGCATTCTACCCCAGTGCATCGAATCGCCGCCTCTTCTTCATCGTGAAATACCGGTGCCCCACAAGCTGGGCATACCGACGGCATTTCAAACGGTACAGCTTCTGGCGGTCGCTTTTCTTTTTGTACGCCAATAATTTCCGGAATGATTTCACCCGCTTTGCGGACTAATACCGTATCTCCAACGCGTACATCCATCTCCCGGATAAAATCACGGTTGTGCAGCGTGGCACGGGAAACCGTCGTACCAGCCAAATGAACAGGCCGCAACACAGCATTTGGTGTCAGCACACCGGTACGTCCGACCGAAATCACGATATCCTCAAGTAGCGTTTCCTTGATTTCCGGAGGATACTTATAGGCCGCTGCCCAACGCGGAAATTTTGCAGTGGAACCCAAAGCTTCCCGCTGCGCAAACGAGTTTACTTTAATGACAGCGCCATCAATGTCAAAGTCGAGTTCTCCGCGCAGTTCTCCCATCCGTTCGATTTCCTGCTGCACATCCTTTGGGTCAGAAAACAGCGGATAATAGGGGCTGACCGGAAATCCAAGCTTTTTCAAATAATCCAGCGATTCGGTATGGCTTTGCAGAGGAAGCTCCTCACTATTCTGGATATTGAAACAAAAGATCGAGAGTTTCCGACTGGCGGTAATTTTACTATCCTTTTGCCGCAAGGACCCCGCTGCGGCATTACGTGGGTTCGCAAGCAGCGGTTTTTCCTGCAATTCCAGTTCCGCGTTCAGCTCCTCGAAGACATACCGGGGCATATAGACTTCACCGCGCACGATCAAACGCGGTGGCGCATTCTGCAAAATGTGCGGAATATCAGCAATGGTCATGAGATTTTCGGTGACATCCTCACCGACTTGGCCATCACCGCGTGTTGCGCCGCGCACAAACACACCGTCCTGGTATTCCAACGCGACCGATAGACCGTCAATTTTCAATTCTACAACGTATTCAGTCTGCTCGGTCACATTTTCGACCCGCGTATAAAAATCCTGCAATTCTTCAAAAGAAAACACATCTTGCAGACTTTCCAAGGGATAAGCATGTACTACTTTGGAAAACTTATCGCTTGCATGGCCGCCGATACGTTGGGTAGGCGATTCAGGCGTAATAAAATCTGGATGTGCTGCCTCCAACGTGCGCAGTTTTCGCTGCATCATATCATAGTCATAATCGGAAATCTCTGGGGCGTCTTCATCATAATATTTCCGGTTATGATATTGTAGCTGCTCTCGCAGTTTGGTAATTTCCTCAAAAATGTCCATAATGAACTCCTCAATCATATACCTTGTCATTATAGCAAATTTTTTCGCATTTCGAAAGTGTAAATTTTACAGATAATCACCTTTCCTGAACGCAAGAATTTTATAGTGCAAGGCTGTACATAGTATTGAGTTAAAATGGGGATTTTATGCAAGGATATGAACCGCAGACATGGAAATACGCCGCAGACTAATACAGTCTGCGGCGTACGAAAATTAGTGTTCCAACATAACTTTGTGGTAGGTCTTCTTACCCTTTTTGAGAATGCGTTCGTCTGCAAAATCATCCTGCGAAAGCTGGGTCTTCGGATCGCTTACCTTTTCGCCGTCGATCGAGATACCACCGCCCTGAATCAGCTTGCGAGCGTCCCCGTTCGACGAAGCCAGGCCGCACTTAACCAAAAGGGTCAATACGCCGATCATGCCGTCGGTAAAGTCGGCATCCTGCAAAATGGTGCTCGGCATATTGGCATCCGCGGCGCCGCCCTCAAACAGAGATTTTGCAGCCGCCAGAGCCTGATCGGCTTGTTCCTTACCATGCACCATGGAGGTGATTTCATATGCCAAGCGTTCCTTGACCTTATTGAGCTCGGCGCCTTCCAACTTTTCGAATTCTGCAATCTCATCCAGCGGCACAAAGGTCAAAAGCTTGAGGCAGCGAATGACATCCGAATCGTCGACGTTACGCCAGTACTGGAAGAAATCATAGGGGGATGTCTTTTCCGGATCGAGCCAGACAGCACCCTTTTCGGTCTTGCCCATCTTTTTGCCTTCCGATGTGGTCAGCAGTGTAAAGGTCAAACCATAGGCATCGTCCTTACCATCCACACGACGGATCAGGTCGGCGCCATTGATGATATTGGACCACTGGTCATCGCCGCCAAGTTCCAAGTGGCAATCCATTGTGCGGTAAAGATGTAAGAAATCGTAAGACTGCAACAACATGTAGTTAAATTCAATAAAGCTAAGGCCCTTTTCCAGGCGCGATTTGAAGCACTCAGCCGTCAACATGCGGTTGACCGAGAAATGAACGCCGACTTCCCGCAGGAAATCCATGTAATTAAACTTCAAAATCCAATCCGCATTGTTCATCATCAAGGCTTTGCCGTCCGTAAAGTCGACCAAGCGGCGCATCTGCTTGCGGAAGCATTCTGCATTATGCTCGATTTCTTCCTTGGTGAGCATTTTACGCATATCAGTCTTGCCGGTTGGGTCACCAATCATGGTTGTACCGCCACCAATCAGGGCAATCGGGCGATGGCCGGCTTTTTGTAAGCGGCTCATGACAACGAGCTGCAAGAAATGTCCTACATGCAGGCTGTCTGCGGTTGCATCAAAACCAATATAGAATGTTGTCTGGTGGTTATCCAGCAAATCCTGTACTTTTTCTTCATTCGTGCATTGCGCGATCAAGCCACGCGCTTTCAGTTCTTCAAAAACGGTCATATTTGATAAACTCCTTTTTGTAAATTGCAGTAAATCCAGCTATGATGTCAAGGGGCTCGTTCCTTAAAATTTTCATGAATAATAATCATAACATACATCCTTTATATTTGCGATGCTTGCAGCAATTCCCGCGCGTTTTTACGGGAAGTATCGGTAATCTGGTCCCCCGAAATCATCCGTGCAATTTCTTCCACACGCTGCTCATCGGTCATGATTTGTACTTTGGTATAGGTGCGTTCTCCATGAACGCTTTTTGTAATGAGCATATGATGGGCGCCCATGGCTGCAATCTGTGGCAAATGCGTCACGCACAAGGTCTGTTTTTTGGTGCCGATTTGAGCTAGTTTATGCGCAATCTTTTGGGCGGCGCGACCGGATACACCGGTATCAATTTCATCAAAAATCAATGTGTCCACCGATTCTTGCTCGGTCAGAACATTTTTCATTGCAAGCATAATACGGGATAGTTCACCACCCGAAGCTACTTTGGAGATACTTTGCAGCGGCTCGCCAGGGTTTACAGAAATCAAAAAGGATACCCCATCAAATCCCTTGGGATTGAGTTTGCTGCCGGTTTCCATACGTACAGCAAACCGGACCTTGGTCATATCCAAGTCGGACAATTCCGCAATGATACGCTGTTCCAAAATGCGGGCACTTTCCCGGCGTTTGGCCGATATTACACGAGCGTTTTCGCGAGCCTGCGACAAAAGCTCCTTATATTCTTGCAATAAAGCTTCGCGGGTTCCATCTGCGGATTCCAGCGTATCCAGTTCTGTGCGAGCGGCTTGCGCATACGCCAGAATGTCCGAAATGCTTGGTCCATATTTGAGTTTCAGGCGATAGATCAAATCCAGACGTTCTTCTACCGCCGTGCGCTCTTCTACTGAGAAATCTGTCCGGGAGCGGATTTGGGATACAGCATTCCGCAGATCAAGTGCCAAATATTTCACTTCTTCCGCACGTTCAGACAGTTCACTGAATTCACTGGATACATCCGCCAGACTGCCTAAACGGTTGGCTGCATCATTGAGTAAATCACAGGCACCTGTGACATAATCCTCTTCCCCGTCCAACGCCTGAAACGCTTGCTCCAGAGTTTGTACTAAACGGCCAACGTTGTCAAAAAAAGCCTTGCGTTCGGTGAGTTGTTCTTCTTCCCCATCGATCAGCGCTGCTTCTTCGATTTCCTGCACATGAAAACGCAGCATATCCAAGCGCTGCAATCGTTCCTGCTCACTTTTATCCAGTTCATTGATTTGGCGTTTCAAAGCCAAAAGCCGTTGATATTGCGGTTGATAAACGTGCAAATCATCCTGCAAGCCCGCAAAGCAATCCAAAAAATCGATATGACATGTTTCATCCAGCAGTCGCTGACCATCATGTTGACCATGAATGTTCATCAGATATGGCCCGATTTGTTTCAGCACCGAAACCGATACAGGCTTCATATTGACCCGGCAAACTGACTTACCATCGGCAGAGATTTGCCGCTGGATATGGATACTATCTTTCTCTTCTCCATCCAACTGGTTTTCGTGGAGCCACTGAGATAATTCATCCGAAATATTGGAAAAAACCGCGCTGACAAATCCCTTGGAGGCACTCGAACGAATGAACCCCTTTCCGGCCCGTTGTCCTAAAATAGCCCCGATCGAATCAATGATAATCGATTTACCAGCACCCGTTTCACCGGTTAGAATGGTCAAGCCATTTTCAAATTCCAGATCTGCCTGTTCGATGACAGCAATATTCTCAATATGAAGCAGACTGAGCATAGGTATTTTTCTCCTGCATAAACCGTGTTACAGTAAAGTTTTTTGTGCTTCGGAGCAGAATTGGCTGGCTACACTTTCATCCCGCATGACAATAAATACCGTATCATCGCCTCCCAAAGTACCAATCACGCGCTTATCGCGCATGGCATCGATGGCCATCGCCGCAGCCTGTCCCAGACCAGGTAAGGTTTTGATAACGACCATATTTTGGGCATAGCTGATTTCGGTAACACATTCTTTAAAAATATTCCGCAAGCGATTGGTAAAGCTGTTTTCTACTTCCGAGGTCGCTACGGCATAGCGGTATTTTCCGGTGGTCGAAGATAAAATTTTGATCAACCGCAGTTCTTTGATGTCACGGGATACGGTTGCCTGTGTGGTTGTATATCCCAGATCGCGCAAATGTTCCGACAGTTCTTCCTGGGTTTCGATTTCAAATTGGTCAATTAAGTCTAATATTTTAGCCTGCCGTTGGAATTTCATCTTTATTCCCTCCGTCGGAAAGTTTTTTTCGCAAGATATGATAAAAGCTTTTACCTTTGATCCGAATCAGATGCGTATCTAACTTGGAACGGCGGACGATAACAATATCATCCGGCCGCACTTCGATGCCGCCATCGCCATCGGCGGACACACAAACTGCACTGCCATCCAGACCGGAAGCCGTTACCGCAATCTCACGCTCAGGAGAAAATACAAACGACTTAGCCTGCAAGGCATGTGGACAAATGGGAGTTACAGCAATATTTTCGGCGGATGGTTCAATAATCGGTCCTCCGGCTGCCAAAGAATAGGCGGTTGTTCCCGTAGGCGTTGCAATAATCACACCATCTCCTCGAAAGCCGGTGACCGGCACACTGTCTGCACTAATATCGATGCAGATAACGTGAAATGGATTGTGTTTTGTGACGGTTACATCGTTGAGGGCAGTTTGCGAATACACAACATGTCCTTTGCGCAGAATCGATAGTTCCAACATCATGCGGCTGTCGATTGTATATTCTTCCTGCAAGACTTTCGAGATTAAGTGGATTTCTTCGCGTTCCAATTCGGTCATAAAGCCAACGTGCCCAACATTCACGCCCAACAGTGGCACTTGATGCACGGCTGCTTGCCGCGCGATTCGTAAGATCGTCCCGTCTCCTCCCAGAGAGATGATAAAATCTGCTTGCGGGATGGCATCGGCACTATTTAAAAAACAAATCTTGGGATCGTCTGGAACGATGGCCTGCGCCTGAAGAGGCATCATAATACGCACATCATAATTATAGAGAATTTGGCAGGTATCCTGTATTGCACTGAGAATCCCTATTTTTCTTAAATTCGGACTAATAAATACGCTTTTCATCGGATCTTCCTTTAATTGAGGGATTCATGCGCCTGTGTTACAACATCAGTGATATCATAGATGCCTTCTGGCTCGCATTTGCCCAGATAACCTAGGAACTCAATATTGCCTTCCGGACCTTTGATGGGAGAAAAAGTGAGAGAAAGAACGTGGAACCCTGCATCATGTGCATGCGCAACAAAACCTTGCAAGACTTCTTGATGGATCGCAGGGTCGCGCACGACGCCTTTTTTTCCGACCTTTCCTTTTCCGGCTTCAAATTGCGGCTTAATCAAACAGGCAATGTGTCCATCTTCGGACAACAGGTCGTGGACAACTGGCAACACCAACCCCAACGAGATAAAAGAAACATCGATTACGGCAAAAGAGGGCGTTTCTTCCAGCATATCTGGTGTAACATAGCGAATATTGGTTCGTTCCATGCACTTGACACGGGGGTCTTGTCGCAAACTCCATGCAAGCTGACCATACCCTACGTCAATCGAATATACCTTGACCGCACCCCGTTGCAGCAGACAATCGGTAAAGCCACCGGTCGATGCACCGATATCCATACAAACCAATCTCGACGGATCGATTTGGAAATATCCAAGGGCTTTTTCGATTTTTTTGCCGCCTCGGGATACAAAGGTCTTGCCATTGCTGCGCACTTCGATTTGTGCGTCTTCGGCTACATTTTCGCCCGCTTTATCGGCTTTCTGTCCGTTGACATAAACAAGACCTTCCATAATGGTTGTCTTTGCCCGTTCGCGGGACGGAACAAGCCCTTTTTCAAATAATAATACATCCAAACGTTTTTTTGCCATGCTCTTCTCCATCCCGTACTATTTTTTTATTTGGAATTCAGCCATTGCTGAATTTGTGCAGCTACATGAGCGCCATCAATTCCGCAATCGGCATACACCTTTGCAACATTACCATGCGGAAGAAAACGGTTTCCGGTGTTACAGCAGCGTACTTCTTTTTGTCCGTCAACCGCTTCTATGACGTTGTGTCCAAAGCATCCGTTGTGTACAACATCTTCTAAAACCAGGATTTTGTCGCAAAGCTGCGCAATCATTTCCGGTGAAAGCAACCGATGCTCCTCGGAAATCTCATTGATTTTCCATATTTGCGTGTAAATTCCTTGTGCTTCAAGAAGTTCCGCCGCACGGAAGGCTTCGTTGATTAAGATACCATAAGTGATAATGGTAATTTGGCAAGCATGCTGTTGACCGCGCACACAGACTGCCCAGTGTTCCGCTGTATCCTCCTCGAAAGGTCCTTGCCCGCCGCGCGGATATCGAATGGCAACCGCGCAATTGCTGTGGTAAATTGCCTGTGTCATCATCGTGCGAAGTTCAGCAAAATTGGACGGACAAAGGATTTTAAATCCCGGAATGGATTGCAGGTATGCAATATCAAATACGCCATTATGGGTCGCTCCATCGGCTCCCACGATGCCTGCCCGGTCGATGGCAAACACCGCATGAATCGTACCATCAATGGCAATATCATGGATAAGCTGATCGTATCCGCGCTGCAAGAAGGTAGAATAGATGGCGCACACCGGTTTCAGTCCTTGCTTGGCCATACCGGCTGTCATGGCAACGGCATGTTCTTCGGCAATTCCAACGTCAAAAAAACGATTGGGAAATTGCTCGGAAAATTGTGAAAGACCGGTGCCAGTAGGCATCGCAGCCGTAACCGCACAAATGCGGCCATCTTTGCGGGCTAACTCACAAAGGGTCTCACCAAAGACCGAAGAAAAGGAAGCAGAACTTTTTTTTGCCGTCTGTCCGGTAAGTGGATCAAACTGGGATACCCCATGGAATGCATCGGGATGTTCTTCGGCATATTGGCATCCCTTTCCCTTTTTGGTCATGACATGAATAAGTACAGGTTTTTTCATGGATTTTGCCAGCTGGAGCAACTCACAGACGGCTTTGATATCATGACCATCCACAGGACCCAAATATGCAAACCCCATGTCTTCGAACAAAGAACTGGGCAGCATCACCGATTTCACGGCACTATTGACACAGGAAATGGTACGGGTCAGCGCCTTGCCGCCAGGTAATACGCGAAAAGCCTGCTTGACACGATTCTTGGTACGCATATAGCGTGGACTGATACGCAGTTTGGCCAGATGACGGCTCAAAGCACCGACATTTTTATCAATGGACATATTGTTATCGTTGAGCACAACGATTAAAGGCTCACCGCTGCCCCCCGCGCTATTGAGTGCTTCATAGGCCATACCGCCCGTCAATGCGCCATCTCCAATGACGGCGATCACATGGTATTTCTGGCCGCGAATGGTGCGGGCGTGGGCCATACCCAGCGCGACCGAAACAGAGTTGGAGGCATGTCCGCTGATACAAGCATCGGTTTCGCTCTCCTGAGGGCGTAAGAAGCCGGAAATTCCGCCATATTGCCGCAAATGAGTAAATGCCTCTTTGCGGCCGGTCAAAATTTTATGCACATAGCATTGATGCCCGACATCATATACAATCCGGTCTTTGCGTGAATCGAATTCCCGTTCCAACGCTACCGCCAATTCTACAATGCCCAAATTGGATGCCAAATGGCCGCCGGTTTGGGAAACATGATCTACAATAAACTCACGCAAAGAAGCGCATAGCTCATTTAAATTTTCATAGGATAGATCCCGCAAGTCTGCAATCGACTGGATGCGGTCTAAAATGCCATATCGCTTCATACTTTCTCCTTATCCGGTTTTTTCGAATGTTGTAAAACCAGATCTCTTATTTCTTATCCAAACGGATGGGCAAAAAGGACAGGATGCGTCCCACCGCAAAGACAATTTGAATGCTGTATCCAATACCAAATCCTTTGCCAACCGCTTTACCGCCAATGGTTAAAGCAGCAATCAGACCTGTGATTGTCAAGGAAATTACCGTGACCGGAATCGGGTCCATACCGGCGGTCAAATGCGCGACAATAATCGCGCCGGTGGCGCCGGATATGATACCCGAAATGTCGCCGACCACATCGTTACAGATGCTGGAGACTTTGTTGGCGTTGCGCGAAAGCCAGACGGCTTCCTTGGCACCAGCCACTTTTTTTGCGGCCATGGAGTGAAATTCTTTTTCGGTGGCCGATGCAGCTGCCATGCCGATCACATCGAATAAAATGCCAATGGCAATAAAAAGCAGCAGGATGATGAACGCGACGATATTTCCGACATTGTTCAACGCTTCCGATGAAATATAGGACATGGATGCAGAAATCAGGCAGCTGAGAACGGTGATCGTACCGACCCATTTCCAATTGACCTGACGCAACACCCCTGAAGAGGGCTTGCTGCTTTTTTTACGGTTTTTATCTTTGGCGTCCAATTTACACAATACTCCTAGCTACAAAATATGTAAACAAGGCTCGAAACCACGGTTTCGAGCCAGTCTTTATTTCGAAATAGAGGGTGACGACAGACGAGGTAAATCTTACGGCTTGAGGTTCGGTTGGATTTCCCCGCGGCTTACCATGCGTCGCCGCTCTGGCGGTTTCCCTTTAAAAGCCGAGCCGGTATGTTACCATATCCGGGACCGAATTGCCACTTAGTCCGTACTGCAATCCCTCGCCTGCCCTGGTGGACAGTCTAGGTGATTTCCACTACAGCCAACACGATCCTTAGCCTCTTTTGCAGCCATGGTTTCAAGATCGATTCTTTGCAGCACATGGCCGTGCACTGCAAAGCAGGTACTCCATCCACCATAACCACGCAAGGCAGGCTACTCTGCACACAGCATTTTGGTCTTTCCGATGCAGCCGAGCTGTAAAAACAGAGGTATTGCATCGTTTGCCGCCACACCGCAATACAGGTTTCACCCCGCACCGTTGGACATCCATCAACCCCATAACAGGGTGCTATAGGTGCCCGACAGCCACGGGTCTCCACGGCAATAGGGTCGGTATTTCATGCCATTGAAACGCGCCCTAAAGCCTTAACCCCCAGCACCCACCCCAGACTGGGCGTAAGAAGCAAGCACCAGGGACTTCATCGATGTGCCCTTTAACGGATTTTTAGGCCCGCTTTCGGGATCGTATGCACTGACTAGAATACTGCGTCACCCGCAGAAAGGATATCTACAAATATCCCCAAATCAACAATCTGTATTATAGCAGATACCATCCAGCACTTTCAAGTAGGTATGCGTAAATTTCTGTATAATCATGCAGGCAAGTTGTAAATTTTTTATTTCTGCCGATCTGCCAGCGACTGGGCAAGAGAGGTTAAAAAGTCGGTGTCCGCAAAATTTGCTTCAATGGCAGCGATTGCGGCATTGGTCAGCTCATGCACCTTTTCGTGGCATGCTTCCAGTCCCAAAAGCGACGGGAAGGTCGATTTTTCATTGGCCTGATCCGAGCCGATCGGCTTTCCGAGCGTTGCTTCATCGCCTTCGATGTCCAAAATATCATCCTGAATTTGGAATGCCAAGCCAAGCTGCTCTGCATATTGCGTCGCGGCCTGCATCTGTTTTTCCGAAGCGCCGCCGATTAGACAGCCCATTTGCGCCGCTGCGCGGATCAAAGCGCCTGTTTTCCGCTCTTGCAGCTGGATCAAAGCATGTGCCCCGATCTCCTGTCCTTCGGCCTGTAAGTCAAGCACCTGTCCGCCAATCATTCCCAGAACACCAGCTTCCTGTGCCAGACAATGAATTGCCTGCAATGTGACGCGCGCATCCAGTCCAGCGGTGTATCCAGGATTGGAAGCCAATTCAAATGCCTGTGTCAATAGAGCATCCCCTGCCAGCACAGCCATTGCTTCCCCGTACACTTTATGGTTGGTAGGCTGCCCACGCCGCAAATCATCGTCATCCATGCAAGGAAGATCGTCATGAATCAGAGAATACGTATGAATCATTTCAAGCGCAACAGCAAACGGGAGGGCGCGTTCGGGCTTGCCGCCGGAAATGCGGCAGAACTCCAACGTGATCGCAGGGCGCAGCCGTTTGCCGCCTGCGAGTGCGGAGTATCGCATCGCTTCTACGATTTTTTCCTGCCCTACACAGCCATCGGTCTGCAAGTAGTGGGATAAAAAGGTTTCAACTTGCTGGATATAAGCATCCAGCTGATGCGTCCATGTCATACGTCTCCCTCCCCTTCTGTGGGAATTGATGCTTCGGGTTCGGTTTCAGCAGGCTGATTGACCATTTGGACTTTTTGTTCAGCTGTATCCAGCATTTCATGCAGTTTGGCAGAAAGTTTGGTGCCTTCCTCGAACAGGGCAACGCTCTGCTCCAAAGGGGCATCCCCCTGCTCCAGGGTTTGGACGATTTCCTCCAATCGCTGCATGGTCTGCTCAAACGTCATTTTCTTTTTGGTTGCCATGTATTTGTTCCTCGCTTTTTACGATCTCCTGTATGCGGCAGCGGGCCTGTCCTTTTTTAAAGCATACAGTAAGATGATCTCCAATTGATAAAGCAGCAGCATTGGTCACTGCTTTTCCAGTCGTATCCAAAGCCACTGAATAGCCGCGGCTGAGTATTTTTAAGGGACTGTATGCATCCAATAGTGCGGTATGATGCTGATATTGGGCACGCGCCTTTTCCATTCGATGTGTGATCGCATGTTCGAGCTGCTGGACTGCCCAATCAACTGCTAGATTGTTTTCTTGCAATGTGTTGCGCATCCCTTTCTGCAAACGGTTTTGCAGACTGTCAACCGCCTGTCGGCGATTCATCACATACCGAATCGGTGCATGACTTTTCAGTCGGTGCATCTGAAGGGTCAATTGAGAACGATGACGGTCGATGTGACGCTCAAAAGCGGTTTGCAATCGCTTGTCTAGGCGGCGTACGCTGGACATCACGTCGTTGCGGTCCGGTACAGCGAGTTCGGCGCCGCCGGACGGCGTTGGAGCCCGTAGGTCTGCAACAAAGTCCGCAATCGTGACATCCGGTTCGTGGCCCACAGCCGAAATGACGGGAATCGTACTATGATAGATCGCCCGTGCCAAAGACTTATCATTAAATCCCCAAAGGTCTTCCATGGAACCGCCGCCGCGCCCCAGCAAGATGACATCGGCCTTTCCTTGTGCGTTTGCAGCTTGCAGAGCTGCGATAAGCTCTCGAGGGGAGGATGGTCCCTGGACCGTAGCCGGAAAAACGGTCACCTCCGCAAGCGGCCAGCGGCGCTTCAAAATGCGTAGCATATCCTGAATCGCCGCTCCGCTCGGGGATGTAATAATGGCGATATGTTCCGGATATGCCGGGATGCTTTGTTTGTGCGACACATCGAACAGACCTTCTTGATATAACTTTTCTTTGCGCTGTTCAAACTCAAGATGCAAAGAGCCAGCCCCTTCGGGCATCAGGTCTGCCAGATAAAGCTGAACCTGCCCACTTTTGGGGAAGGAACTGATGCGGCCACGTGCGACAACTTTCAATCCGTTGGATAACCGGAACCGAAGCTTTGCTGCGTCCGAGCGAAACAATACAGCGGAAATCGCAGCGCCTTCATCTTTGATGGTCATATAGTGATGCCCGGAAGGATGCGCTTTGTAGTTGGAGATCTCCCCGCGAACAAATAGATTGAGAAAAGAAGGGTTGCTCTCCAATAAATTTTTAATTTCCTGATTTAATTGACTGACGGTATAGATGCGGGAACCCGCCATAAGCACTCTCCATTCTGTTGTGCGGCTAAAATTGCAGCGCCGACAGCATTATCTCCCGATAATTCCGGTGTGGCAAAAAAAGCGGAAAACGTCTGCTGCATCTGAGTTTGGATTCGGCGGTTGCTCATGACCCCACCCGCGCATAGAACCGGAACATCATACAGCCGTTTGGCATTTGCAGTTGCCTTTTTGACAGCATAAAGGACAGTTTCCAAGGTAAACTGCGCAATATCACTGGCAGGATGCTGCTCTTCGAACATTTGCTCAACTTTATTTTGCATCCCGGATAGAGAAAAATACGAATCGCTCACCTTGACCGGAAAAGGCTTGACGCTGTCCGAATCCTGCGCCAGTTTTTCCAGTGCCGGTCCAGCGGGAAATTCCAGACCTAAGAGCACACCCGCTCGATCGATGAGCTGCCCCGCAGAAATATCGGTACTGCCACCGATGATCTGTGCACAAGGCAAGCCATCGGCTCCCGGCGTTACAAGCAGCAATTCGGTTGTACCGCCGGATAAATGCCATGCCAGCACAGGCTTGTCCAGAAGCGAAAGCTGTTTGGCGCTATATGCTGCTGCTACGATGTGACCCTGTTGATGAGAACAAATATACAACGGAACGCCCAAAATATGTGCGATGCTGCGGGCAACGTTTTCGCCAGCCAAAAAGCATGGCATATACGACCCTTCTACTGCGCGAGGGCGCGTACTGACGCAAACTGCGCGGATTTGAGTCCCGATTCCTTCTGTCAGCTGTGCAATTTGTCCATGTAAATGGATCGTATGCTGGAAAAGCGCCTCAGATTGACGCAGTCCAAGCTTGCCTTGGGGCACGTCCAAAAGTCGTCCGTGATTTTCATGACAGCAATGCTCGGCATCAAACAGCGCTGCTGATGTACGATAATTGGAAGTATCAATACCCAAATACCAGCGGCTCATTCCGACTCCTGTTCCAAGGAGCGGCCGATGGTACCCAAAATACCGTTGACAAAGGCGCCGGTATCCTCGGTTTCATAGGTTTTTGCCAATTCGACCGCCTCATTGATCGCAGCGCCAATCGGCACATCCGGCACATATTTCATTTCATAGATAGCCAAACGCAGAACAGCCATCGTCATGCGGGAAATGCGCTGCATGCTCCAGCCGCGGGCATTTTGCTCAATCAGCGTATCGATTTCCGACAAGTGCGCGGCAACGCCCTTCACAACATCCACAATATATGCGGTTTGTTTGGAGTCCAGCTTTCCAGCATACAGGGCAATATCACCGCTGATGGACTGCATAATATTTTCATTCAAACGATCGATCAGAATTTCTTCTGCTTCAAATTCGCGAAATCCCATTTCAAAAACCAAGTGGAGCGCGATCTCTCTGGCTTTTTTTCTACTCATCGTGTCCCTCCAAAATATAAAAATGTCATTTGAATCCTTCGAAAAGTAACTGGTAGTATTTCATTTTACACGGATTGGCTTTCAAAAGCAAGTCACCCGATAAAAAAGCGCGAAGAAGCTCAGTTCTTCGCGCTCGACATTATTCCCCTTCTTCCGGTGTGCTGACCGGCACAACCGACTGCTCTTCGGGAAGAGCGAACGTAACGCCGCCGACATGGATGTTGATGCAGGTTGCATTCAGGCCAGTCATTGCTTCGATCGAAGAATGTACGGCCTCCTGAACCTTTTTGGCGATGCTGCAAATGTTATAACCAAACTGCGCTAGGAAACAGATGTCAATTTCGACCGTGTCATCCGGATGCAGCTGCACCTTGACGCCCTTTGCCAGATTTTTTTTACCTAAAAAAGTCGCAATATCGTCTGTAAAACTGGAATAGAGTCCACTGACCCCTTCTGTTTCTGACGCTGCAATCGCTGCAATGGATGCAACAACATCTTCGGAAATTTTGATTGTGCCCTGATCGCCCGCGGTCGTCCAATAATCCTTGTGGTCCGACATATACAACGCTCCTTTTATCACAACAATCCGCTTGCCGAAATAGGTCGGCGAAACGGAACCTGTTTTTTGTGAGTTTTGATGCCAATATTATACCACAGTATTCCCGCAAAAGCCAAGGGTTAATCTGCAAAATCAAGCAGCTTCCACGATCTTGATCTGGTCGGCCCGCAGAGAAGTTTCTGCAACGACAATATCCCGAATTTTGGACGCATCGGTTTCGGTAAATCCGGCCTGCGGCGGAGCGACGATCACGTTAACGCTGTCGCTTCCCAAAAATACAACCGCATCTTGATAGCCTTTGGCTTTGATCAGGCTTTCAATGCGCGCTTCGGTCACTGAATCATCGGCCATTTGCGAAATTTGCGCAGTAGCGAGCTCCTTCCCTTTTTCATCGGTCGTTTCATCTTGCAGCGTTTCCTTTAAGATACTGATCGCTTCATCACGCGCCTGTTCGCGCGATAGGCGGGATTGTGCGAAATAGTCCGAAGCAGAAACCGTTTCAGCCGTATCGGCGGTCTCTTCGGTTGTTTCTTCCTTTGGTCTTTCTTCACTGGTGTTGCCAGAGTCGACCTGTCCGGCGACCAGAAGATCGTCCGGCGTGCTGACATAACTCCAGTTTAAGTATACAGCAACACCTAGCATCACGGCAATGATTCCATAAATCGCGCCACGTTTTTTTAATTTACTCATTGTACCTCGCCCTTTCTTTTCATTTGGATTGCATTTTGAGAACAGTAATTTTATCTGTGCTCAAACCGCATGCGGCTGAAACCGCTTCGGTGATTGACCACCGGACTTTGGTATCATCCCCTCCCTCGCATAAAATGACCGCACCGCGAAACGTGGGACAGACGCTTTTGACACGGACGGGCTGTTCTCCATAGCTGCCGTCGGATAAGACGGACAGGTTATTTTCATACGATGAGGTTTGCTCTCCACTGGTGCTTTGTCGTGTATTGGAAGCGTAAACGACCTCTTCGGTATCTTCCATGGAAAGCATCAGTTCCACCTGGCCCGCACCGTCGATCATGGAAAGCTTTTCTTGTAAGGTCTGCTGAAACGCTTCCAAATCAAAATTTGTGGATTCGGCTTGAGCGGATGAAGAGGTGGTCTGTTCCTCCGGTGCATCCCGGGGGGCTCCCATATATAATATGAATACACCGACCAGCAGGATGATCCAGACATAACGGTATTTTTGTAGGTACGGGGTTATTTTGGTTGTCCATTCAAGAGCCTTCTGTTTCCACATACGTTTGCTTCTCCTTTTCGATTCCGCATTCCTCTTCTAGGATTTTTTGTATGGTTTGCGTGTCTGTTTGCTCTGGAATTTGAGATAGAGTGACCTGCTGCAGGGCGATAGAATCCTCAGAGGCATAGGATAATTCTACTTGGATTTCGCAGGTGATCCCGTGTTCACGCAGTCGTCCGGCGATATAGGACTGTATTTCCTGCGATGCCGATTGGAGCATCCAAGTGCTGCGCTGCTGCTGGGCCTGTTCAATATGCTGGTCAACAGTTTCGGTGCTTTGAATGGCAAGCTGCCGCCAAGGAAAAAGCTGCAGCTTGGAAATCGGCGTCAAGAGCGCCAAAGTGATCATAAGCCCTGCAGCGAAACGCACGATCTCTTTGAGGGTGCCGGCTTGAATGAATGTCATGGCAATGGCAGCGAAAAGGGCTGCTGCCGCCACGCTTAATATCAGGGCTTTTAAAATTCCACTCATATTGGTTTCACCATCAAAATTGAAAAGACTAGTTCAAAAAACAAAATCGCGCTGCACGTGCCCAGCATTCCCAGCATCAGTCCAAAGCTATCCCCGATGCCAGACATCAATTTGCTTAGAGAAGGACTGCAAATCGGCGATAATACCGCGCTGCCAGCCTTGAAAAATAAGTAATTGATGCCGACTTGCAGAAAGGGCAAGATACAGATCGCCGCCACGCCCAACATCCCGAAAATGCCGACTGTATTTTTAATGGTCACCATACCGGCCAGCATGGACTCGGTCGCATCGGAAATAATGCCGCCGACCACAGGGACCGAACCGGAAACCGCAAATTTAGCGGTTTTGAGGGTAACAGCATCCACGCTGCCCCCGATGGCACCGGATATAGATAGATATGCGATAAAAACGGTGAGCATGAGTTTTAAACTGCCAGTAGTCAGCCATTTTATAAAATTCGCAAGTCCGCTTAAGATATCGTTTCCCAATGCGGCATTCATCGTAATGATCGCAATGTATGCGCATACAGCAGGAACCAGCACCGTATTGATAAACCGAATCAAAAGATCCATTGCCAGCATGGTAATGCCTTGCGTTGCGCTGGCGGTTGCGGGCGCACCGGATATGGTAAGTGCCCCGGCCATCACAGGCAAAAGCGTCGTGGAAAAGACCGAAGTTTGTTCCAAGGTTTGCGTACAAAGCGCCAACATCCCTTGCAAATCGCGGAACAACACGCCGGTCATCCCCAAAGCTCCGGCAATCGCAATCACAGGAAATTCCTGATTCCCGGTGATACTATGAAAGCCATTGGCAGCCCCGATCACAACTGCAATCAGCAGCATTTTTGTCAAGCTGCGCGCTGCGCTGGTCCATAGCTTCCTTTCATCGACCTGTTCCAGAAGCTGGGCAATGCCGCTGCCCAAATCACTGGCTGCCTGGGTAAGATCGACACCATCCAACATGGACGAAGCTTCGCCGGGCAGTGCTTGCATCGCATCGGAAAATCCTAAATCTTGCAAAACAGAGTCCGTATCATAGGCAGAGGCGCGTGGAAGCAGGAGCCCGGCGAGCAGAATAAGCATCCAAACAAATTTTCGCATAAATTTTCGATTCCTTATCATTGCAAAATGCTGTTTACCAGGGCGACCAGTTCGTCAATGAGCGGGAAACAGGCAACCAGTGCCGCGATACCCCCCACCAGTTCCAATTTCACAGCAAGGGCATCTTGTCCGGCATCTTTGCAAATAGCCCCCGCAATGCGAATCACCGTCGCAATGCCCACGACCTTTATAACAGGAAGATAAATGGAATCCGAGATGCCGGCTGCCGATGCTAAATTTGTGACTGCCCCGGACAATTGCCAAACCGCTTGTGCTGCTGCGGTCAATAAGCACAATCCAGCAGCCAAAGCAGTCAGAAATGCAAAAATCGGCTGATAGGGCTTTAAGGTCAGGGACAAAATCGCGGCCGTGACTGCAATGCCTACCCAAGTCAATAGTTCCATAGCTAAAACCCAAAGACAGATTTCATCATATTAAAGAGATTTCCGATTTCCTGCACCAGAATCATCATGACAACGACCAAACCAGCCAGCGTTGTCATCAAAGCCTGTTCCTCTCGTCCGGAACGAATCAAAAGCTGATTGAAAACCGCAACCAAAATTCCGACAGCTGCGATTTTAAAAATCAAATCGATCTGCATGGCAATCACCTCACAGCATCATCAGTACGACAACAACACCGACCGCGATGCCGCAGGTGCGATATAGATTGCCTTTGGTTTCGAGCGTCTGGCGAGCTTGTCTGCAAATACCGACCAGTTGTTCCCGGGTGTGCATGAGCCCGGCAAGCTGCTGCTCAGCCTGATAGCGGCCTAAGTAGGAAGCTGCTTGCCGCAGCACATCCACTTCCCCGCTTTCCAGCCCCAGGTCTTCCGCCAGATCACGCGCCGTCGTCTGCCAGTGGTAGGAAAAGGACAGATCGGTATTGGCCTGCATCCGTTTCTGTAAGATTTTAAAAAACCGAGTGCTTTCCCCGATATCCTCCTGGGTGAGCATGGAAATTAATTGGGGTAAAGGCGTTTGATTGGACTGCATCTCTGCAATGAGCAGATCAAAAGCCTGAATAAACTGGGTCAGACTACGTACCCGATGGCTTAGCCGCTGCCTGGCAGAAAGCCCCAGTGTTGTGCTAGCTCCAACGACCAAAACCATTCCAAGCATCCTCAGCATTCATATTCCTCCAATCTCTTGGATTTCATATTTTCGGTTTGCACCATCTTTGGAGATGCACAAAGCCAGTTCAAAAATGGAAAGACGCATCAAATCTCGATAAAGTGGCCTTCGCTTTAAATCTTCCAGGTCAATGGCATGCGCTGTGGCCAAAATACTGACTCCGCAATGCCCGGCAAAGGTGATTGCGTCTACATCGGCAGGTGATGTGATCTCATCCAATGTCAAAACGGTCGGCGACATAGTTTTCAGGAGTATCATCATACCGGGGGCTTTGGGGCACCCGTCCAGTACATCGGTCTGCGGTCCCACATCAAATTGGGGCGTACCATCCTGCATGGCGGCGATCTCCCCGCGTTCGTCGGCGACCGCTATGCGGATGCCCTGTCCAGAAAGCTGCCGGATCAGATCCCGTAAGATGGTGGTTTTCCCAAAACCGGGAGGAGAAAGAATGAGTGTGCTGCGCACCCGGCCAGCTTGCAGAATATTTGGCAATATGGACGAAGCGACCCCTGGATTTTGACGTGCCACGCGCAAATTGAGCGAGGAGATGGTACGGATCCCGGTGATTGCCCTCTCTTTGACCACCGCAGTACCGCATACCCCCAAGCGATGCCCCCCTTCGAGCGGTAAATATCCCTGTGCCAGGGCTTCGCCGTAGCTATGTACCGAATACCGAGCAGCGCGGCTGACGATCTCGCGCAGTTCTTCGGTTTGGATGAGCGGGGACGGGATCTCCCGCTCGGCGCCATCGACTTGGATATGCAGAGGATGTCCGGCGCGCAGATGGAGTTCTTCGCAGGTCGCCTGCTGGGATTCGCTCAGATGCAGGGCGATATTTTGAAGACGAGGTGTCAGACAGCCAATGGCCTGTACAAAACGCTTGATTTGGACTTCTTTTCCTTTCATGTTCATCACCTATCCCCATCCTATGCGAGGACATGGCTGCATATGCCGGAAGACCGTTTGGATTTTTGTGTATTTTCTCTTGACAAAAGGTATAAAGATTCGTATAATAAATTCAAATATTGTGAATGCGATGATAGAGGAAGTAGCAAGGCCACAAGCGGCTTTCAGGGAGTATCTGTCCAGACTGTAAGCAGATGCAGACGCGGGCTTAGTGAAGTTCCCTCTTGAGCTGTAAAGCTGAAACATCTGCGGTAGGCTTTACCGGGTTCCTCCGTTATCTGGATACGATATATTTGTATCGGAAAAGTGCGGCTTTTGCCGAATGTGGGTGGTACCGCGGAAGTTTGTCTTTCGTCCCTTTTTGGGCGAAAGGCTTTTTTTATGCTTGTAAAGCAATATCTACATTGTGTATACAATTTCAAAGGAGAGCGATGTTATGATTATTGTAATGAAAAATGGAGCGTCCGATCAACATATTGCACAGTTGTCCGAATGGCTGACCAATCGTTTCGGTGTGCATGTCAATCCCATCTATGGCACAGGTACCACGGTTCTGGCGCTTGTGGGCGATACCGCTTCGGTGGACAAAGATGCCCTGCTGCGCGACGAATATGTCGAGCGTATCACCAAGGTACAGGAGCCGTTTAAACTGGCCAACCGCAAGATGCACCCGCTGGATACGATTGTCAAAATCGGTGAGAATGTCGAAGTTGGCGGCAATAAAATCGTTGTCATGGCAGGTCCGTGCTCGGTAGAAGGCAAGGAACAAATCATTGATGTTGCACAGCATGTCAAGGAACAAGGGGCAACCGTGCTCCGCGGCGGTGCCTGGAAGCCCCGCTCTTCTCCGTACTCTTTCCAGGGTCTGAAAGCCGAGGGCTTGGAACTGCTGCACGAAGCGCATCAGGCTACCGGTCTGCCGGTTGTCACCGAGATCACCAACCCGGCCCATATCGATCTATTCATGGACAAGTGCGACTGCTTCCAGGTCGGCGCCCGCAATATGCAGAACTTCGAACTGCTCAAAGAATTGGGCCAGACCCAAAAGCCGGTTCTGCTCAAGCGCGGCTTTGCCAATACGATCGAGGAATTCCTGATGTCTGCGGAATATTTGATGGCAGGCGGCAATGAAAACGTCATCCTGTGCGAACGCGGTATCCGTACCTATGAGACCTATACCCGCAATACGCTGGATATTTCGGCGGTGCCGGTACTCAAGCGCATGAGCCATTTGCCGGTTATTGTCGACCCCAGCCATGCAGGCGGCATCTACTGGATGGTCGCTCCCCTGGCCCGTGCCGCCATTGCAGCTGGCGCAGACGGTCTGATGATCGAAGTGCACAACGATCCGGCGCATGCACTGTCGGACGGTGCACAGTCGCTAACTTACGAATCGTTCGCCGAAACGATGAACTCTCTGCGCGGCATTGCATCGGCGATGGGACGCGAGATTTAACCCTGTGTTTGAGGACAAAAGATAATGAAACAGCTTACGCTTAACGGTTCGGCTGGGTCGTCGGATATTTTGATCGCGGCCGGACTGCTTCAAACGACAGCCGCACAATGTGCCCGTGTTTTTTCGCCTAGCCGGGTACATATTGTAACCGATTCCCATGTGGCGCCTCTGTATTTGGATGCGGTGGCGCAGCAGTTCGACCTGCCGGTATCCTCGACGATCCTTCCCGCTGGTGAAGAATACAAGCGTCTGGAAGCCGTGGAAGGGATTTATCACGACATGCTGTCCGCAGGCATGACCCGAAAAGATCTGGTGATTGCACTGGGCGGCGGGGTGACTGGGGATGTCACGGGATTTGCTGCGGCCACTTTCCTGCGTGGGGTCCCCCTCTGCCAGATTCCGACAACACTCCTGGCGCAGGTGGACTCCTCGGTTGGTGGGAAAACGGCGGTCGATCTGCCGGAAGGCAAAAATCTGGTCGGCGCTTTTTATCAGCCTCGTTTGGTTCTCATCGACCCGACAGTACTCGAAACGCTGCCGGATGCGACCTTTATTGACGGCATGGCCGAAGTCATCAAATATGGCTGCATCAAAAACCGCGGAATTCTGGATATGGTGCGCATGCCTCACTATCGCGAGAATATTGAGGAATTGATTTACGAATGCGTCAAGATCAAACGCGATGTGGTTGAAGTCGATGAGCATGACACCGGACTGCGTATGATTTTAAATTTTGGGCATACCATTGGACATGCCATTGAAAAAATCGGCAATTATACCGCGCATACGCATGGTCAGGCCGTGGCAATGGGTATGGTCGCAGCGATGAAGATCGCGCAGCAGTTGGGTACAAACAACGATCTGGATGATTATTTGTCCTCCCTTTTGCAGGAGGTCGGATTGCTGGTCGATCTCCCCTATCCGCGGGAAGCGATTTTTAAGGCCCTGCTTTCGGACAAAAAGAAAATGGGACAAACGGTAAACTTTATTTTGGTGCGGTCACTCGGTCGTGCCGATATTGAACAAATCGATGTAGAAACACTGCATCAAATGATTCTGTCTATTTAAAAGGAGGCACCACCATGGGTTCTATCTGGGGAAATGCACTGAAAATTTCCATCTTTGGCGAATCTCACGGCGGCGGCATTGGCGTGGTGCTCGACGGTTTTCCGTCGGGCATCCTTTTTGATGAGGATTTTGTCCTGCGTGAAATGGACCGCCGGGCGCCGGGGAAAAACAAACAGTCCACGGCACGAAAAGAAGCTGATCTTCCGAAAATTTTATCGGGTATCTATCAGGGCTATACCACAGGCACACCGATTTGCGCGATGATTGAAAATACCGATACCCGCTCGGGGGATTATAAGGATTTTTCCACCCATCCCCGTCCGGGTCATGCCGACTATACTGGACTGGTCCGGTTTGGCGGATATAACGACCCGCGCGGCGGTGGTCATTTCTCAGGCCGACTGACCGCACCGCTGGTATTTGCCGGCGCGATGTGCAAATTGTATCTCAAAACCAAGGGCATTACGGTGGGCGCACACATTCAATCGATTGCGCAGATTCAGGATACCCCGTTTGATGATGTAGAGGTTTCGGCAGAGCAGCTGGAACAGCTGCGCATGCAGGAGTATCCTATTATCAACCCGCTCGCACAGAAAGCCATGCTGGCAGCGATTGAAGAAGCACGGCTGGATCAGGATTCGGTGGGCGGCGTGATCGAATGCGCTTCGGTCGGTGTGCCGGCTGGTCTGGGCAGCCCCATGCTGGATTCGGTAGAAGGCCGTCTGGCTTCCCTGCTGTTTTCGGTGCCGGCGGTAAAGGGCGTGGAATTCGGCGTGGGATTCGGATTTGCCGAATTCCGTGGTTCGCATGCCAACGATACCTTTACCCTGACCGATGAAGAAAAAGTCGTTACCGAAACCAACAACAATGGCGGCGTTTTGGGTGGCATTACGAGCGGGATGCCGCTGATTTTCCGTACGGCGATCAAGCCCACCCCGTCCATCGCCAAGCCGCAGCGTACACTCAATCTGTCGACGGGTGAAGTGGAAGAATTGTGCATCAAGGGCCGCCACGATCCGTGCATCGTGACCCGTGCGGCTCCGGTGATCGAAGCGGCTGCTGCCGTTGCGCTGACCGATCTGTATTTGGAGGGATATGGTTATGCGCAGTCTGAATGAGATTCGGCAGGACATCAACCAAATCGATGCACAGATGCAGGCCCTGTTTTTACAGCGGATGGAACTGGCCGAGCAGGTCGCGGAGTGTAAAATGGTAACGGGCGACAAAGTGCTCAAGCCCGACCGGGAGCAGGCCATGCTGGAAACCTTACAACAGCAAGTCCCCGCTTCCCTGCAGCCCGAATATGTCTCCATGCTCAAGGGATTGATTCGGGTCAGCCGGATGCATCAATATGAGCATATCCTGTCAAAAGACCCGGCAAAGCTTACCCTGCCAGTAGCAGAACGGCTGCAAATGACCAAAAGCGTGGTATATCAGGGCTTACCTGCCTCCTATCAGTCGCAGGCGGCACAAGTGATGTTTCCCCAAGCGGAGACGATTGACCATGTTTCTACCTTTGAAGATGTCTTTCGTGCGGTAGCCGAGCACCGCGCCGATGTGGGAGTCGTGCCGATTGAAAACTCGTCGATCGGTACCATCAATGAGGTTTGCGACCTGCTGATGAAATATGATCTATATATTTCGCATTCCCATATCAATGCGATTCGGCATTGCCTTGCCGGTTGCAAACATGCTACAATGGATACGGTTGAAAAAGTGTATTCCATTGAACCCGCCCTGGATCAATGCCAAAACTACCTGCGGCAGCATGGATTTACGCTGTGCAAGGCTGCCAATACGGCGGTCGCTGCCAAGCAGGTGCAGGAATGGAACGATCCCTCGTGTGCGGCGGTTTGTTCGGAAGATGCCGCCAGGCTGTATGGTTTGAAGATTCTGGCGGCAGCTATTAACGATGACTGCACCAATCAGACCCGCTTCGTCGCAGTTAGCCGTCAGCTGTCGGCTTGTGAGACCGATAACCGTGTCAGCTTGGCTTTCACGCTCCCACATCAGCAGGGCACGCTGTCGGCCGCGCTGTCCATGTTCTCGGATCACAATATCAATCTGACCGAAATTCACTCCCGTCCCCTGCCAGAAACACCATGGAACTATCGGTTCTATGTCGATTTGGAAGGCAGCCTGGCCAGTGAAAATGTCCGGTCCCTGATTTATCAGCTTTCGGAAGAGCTGCGCTCACTCCGTCTGCTGGGCAGTTATCAAATCACCCAAACCAAGGAGGATTGTCCAACTTGATGCAATTATCGCAAGCAAAACCGCTGCGCGGCACAATTACCGTACCGGGGGATAAATCGATCTCGCATCGTGCGGTCATGTTTGGTGCCTTGGCGCAGGGTACGACCCATATCACAGGCTTTCTGATGGGCGAAGATTGCCTGTCTACGATCGATTGTTTCCGGCGCATGGGGGTTTCAATTGAAGTGTCGGATGCTGAAGTTGTTGTGCATGGCGTAGGCCTGCATGGTCTGACCCCGCCCGCGCAGTCTTTGTACACCGGCAACTCCGGAACGACCACGCGTCTGCTGTGCGGCATTTTAGCTGGTCAGAATTTTGATGTATCGCTTTCGGGGGATGCGTCCATCCAAAAGCGTCCAATGGGACGTGTCATCGCGCCCCTTCGTCAGATGGGAGCCATTATTGATGGGGTAAACGGCAATTACTGTCCCTTGACCATTCACGCGGGCACGCAGCTGCACGGCATCGAGTATACCATGCCGGTCGCATCGGCACAGCTTAAGAGCGCTATTCTGCTGGCAGGTCTGTATGCCGATGGCCCGACCTGTGTGATTGAACCTGCCCCCTCCCGGGACCATACTGAACGGATGCTGCGTGCTTTGGGGGCCCAGGTGGAGAGCAATGGCTGTACCGTGCGCATTCATCCGCTCAAGGATTTGCAGGCCAAAGATATCGCTGTTCCAGCAGATATTTCTTCGGCTGCGTTTTTCTTGGTTGCTGGTGCAATTGTTCCCGGCTCGGAGATTACCATTCAAAATGTGGGTATCAATCCAACCCGTACTGGTATTTTGGATGTACTGCGCGATATGGGGGCCGACATCACCATGACCAATGTACGAGATGATATGGAACCGGTCTGCGATTTGACCATCCGGGCATCCAAACTGCATGGCACAACGATTGGCGGAGATCTCATTCCGCGTTTGATCGATGAACTGCCGGTCCTGGCGGTTGCCGCGGCCTTTGCCGAAGGGGAAACCCGCATTTGTGATGCGCAGGAGCTCAAGGTCAAGGAATCCAATCGCATCGCTGCGATGGTGACCGAACTGACCCGAGCGGGCGCTGATGCGGAAGAAACTGAAGACGGTATGATCATCCGAGGTGGGAAACCGCTGCATGGCGCTGCTTTTGAAACCTATCACGATCATCGCATTGCGATGAGTATGGCAGTTTGTGCATTGGGATGCACAGGAGAAAGCGAGATTGTAAATCCCGATGTAGTTGCCATCTCGTACCCCAATTTCTTTGATACGCTTTCTGCGCTGGGAGGGTAAGATATGTTGCTTTCCTACGAAGAATTTCAGGCGTTCACTCCGAAACGAACCACATTTGGTCTATTCGGATGGCCGCTTGGGCATACGATGAGTCCAGAATTGCATGCGCAGCTTTTTCAGGCGGCCCACGTGGATGCCGATTATATTGCAGTCGCTGTCCCGCCGGAAAAGCTGAAAGAAGCTATGGAGTTGGCACGCAAAAAACTCAAGGGCATCAATTTGACCATTCCGCATAAGCGGGCGGTTATTTCGCTTTTGGATGCGGTCGATCAAAGCGCCATGGATTTGCATTCGGTCAATACCGTGCATTTTAGTGACGAGGGCGCAATCGGCTACAATACCGATATTTTTGGTTTTGCAGCTTCTTTAGAAAAAGATGGGGTCGAATTACGCAATCGCAAAGTTTTGATGTTGGGGTATGGCGGCGCAGCCAGCGTGATGGCGTACCATTGTGCGCATGCCGGGGCGCAGCTGTACATTACCGGCCGAAATCTGGACAAAGCCGAGCAGCTTCGGCAGCAGCTGCTCTCTTCCCTGCCGCAGGCGAAAATTTATACCTGCACACGGCGCAAAATCCCGAAGGATATTCAAATCGTTGTCAATGGCACTCCGCTTGGAATGTTTCCGCAAGAGGAAAAAAAGCCGCTGTATTTCCTTCCGCGCAAAACCGAATATGTGTTTGATGCCATCTACAACCCGCCGCAGACATCGACCATGCGTTTGGCGACCAACAAACGTACCCGCACTAGAAACGGGATCTATATGCTCGTCATGCAGGCTGCCGCCGCGCAGACCATCTGGAACGGCACACAGTTTGAAAGCACCGTGTATGACCAGATTGCGCGCCGTGTTTTGGCAAAAATGGCGGTCAAACGTCTGCACGAGCGATATCAGAAGAAGAATATTGTCCTGTGCGGCTTTATGGGCAGCGGCAAGACAACAGTGGGCCGGAAGCTGGCTCGCTTGACCGGCTTGACCCATATCGATGCAGACACCTATTTGGAACAAAAAACCGGAAAGACCATTTCTGAAATCTTTGCTACCCAAGGCGAAGCCGCGTTCCGCGATTTGGAAACCCAATACCTGCGGGAGATTTGTGCCAAAGATGGGGTCGTAATATCGCTGGGAGGGGGCGCGGTACTGCGGCCTGAAAATGTGGCAATCATCAAAGAATCAGGTTTTTTGATTCACCTAAATACACCGTTTTTCCGCATCGTGAAAAACTTGTCGGGTTCGACCCATCGTCCGCTTTTGGATCAAAGTGCAGATAAGCTGGCCGAAACCCGCCGCCTTTACAACGAACGGAAAAATATTTATCATCGCGTATCCGACCGATCGGTTCGCAGCCCGCGGCTGAGTGAACTCATCGACCGGTTATTGCAAAGCATTTAAGCCATTCACCCCTGCATGTTAGGAAAGGAATTGGTTATGAAATTTTCAAGAGCAAAGCGGATCTTGGCTGCTTGCGTCACTGGTGCAATCCTTTTGACCAGTTCTGCTGCGGCCTTGTCCGGTGGATTTACATATTCCTATCCGATCGGGATTGGAACCACCTATTCTAGACAGGAAGGTTATAACGATAGCGGCTTGCAAAAAGCTTCGATTATTACCTACACCCCCAATGCGTCGGTTTCCCCGATCGGCGTGAAGTCTGGTGAACAGTTCTATGGCAGCCGTAAATCGATTTCGCAAATTTCCTCTTCGCTGGAATCGCAAGGGTATGATGTCATCGGTGGCATCAATGCGGACTTCTTTTCGTTTTCGGATGGCGTGCCGACCGGACTGTTTATTGATAACGGACGTGTCATCTCCTCGACCGACTGGGAAGCTGCGGTTGGATTTATGGCCGATGGTTCAGCGATTATAGGAGACCCCATTTCCAATATTGTCGTCTCTGGTGAAAGCGGGAAGATTGCGGTTTTTGACTACAATAAGACCCGTACTTCACGCGGACTTTGCCTGCTAGACCGGTATTACTCGGATACCACCCATTTTGGTTCTCCAGGTCAGAGCATTATCATGGAATATGATGATTTCTCGACGCTGAAAATCGGGCAGCCCATTACACTGACCGTTGTTGACAAGGTGTCGGGTAGTGATTCGTTTGCCATTGGAGAAAATCAGATGGTACTTTCCCGACGGGATGACTGCACCAGCATGCCCTGGGTTGATTTCCAGATTGGAGAACGCATTACCATTATCTTTGAAACCAACGACCCGCGCTGGGGCGATGTCCAGTATGCTGTTGGCGGCAAGACACTGATTACCAATGGCACCGTGACAACCAGTGGCATCGACTCCGGCACTTCGCTGGCAGCGCGCTCGGCGGTCGGTATCCGTAATGACGGGAAAGTCGTCCTATATGAAGTCGATGGCGCACAATCCAGTTATAGCCGTGGTTTGACAGCCAAGCAACTTGCCAGTGAACTGACCAGCTTGGGCTGTGTTTCGGCAGTTGCGCTCGATGGCGGCGGTTCTTCCGCGATGACAATTAAAAATCCCAGTGCAGATAAATCGGTGACCGTGACTCGACCATCCGACGGCAGTGAGCGAAAATGTTCTACCTATATTTTCCTCATCAACAATGCCACCGCAGATGGTGTGCCGACCTATCTGCACATGGAACCCACGACACATTACGTTCTGCCTGGCGGTACGGTTGAATTTTCGACGACTACGTTAGATGGCGGCTTTAAAAAGACGTCAGCGGCGCAGGATGTAGCATACACCGCAACAGCAGGTAGCGTTTCGGCCGGGAAATATGTAGCACCGCTTACCACCGGTGCAGTACAGGTTACAGCGAACGCTGGAAACGCGACCGGAACCATGGATCTGTATGTGACCAATGAACCCACGTCCATGGCGGTTCTCAAGGATGGCAAGGCTGTGTCTTCCCTCTCCTTGCAAAACGGACAAACCGCACAGATTGATGCTACTGTTTATCGAAATGCCATTCCGATCGCCTCGGCAAACACGCAGATGGTTTGGAGTGTGACCGGCGGTATTGGTACGATTTCCAAGTCTGGCCTGTTTACAGCGACCCATGCAGGTACCGGTACGATTCAAGTTTCCTGCTATGGCATGTCCAAGTCCATTGCGGTTACCGTTTCGGGCATGGGCGAATTACAGGATATCACGACCATTGCAGACTTTGAAAGCAGCCAGCCGCTTACCGCGCAAGATGGTGTTACCTTGTCCGTGACCAGCAATCAGAGCGATGTATCGCGCGGATATAAAGCCTTAGCTGCGACCTATTCGGGCACCTCCTGTTCTCTGTCTGTTCCGTCTACCAGTGTGGAAGGGATGACCTCCTTAACGCTTTGGGCAAAGCTGTCCAGTGGACAGGGAGATTTGACCGCAGTCTTTGAAGATGAGAACGGGACAGAACTGGTCGAGCCGTTTAGTGTTTCGGTACAGTCTTCGTATCGACAGCTGAAAGTTACGGTTCCGGAGCAAGCAGTCCGTCTGACGGGTATCCGCCTGTCTCAGGCAACAGCGGATAGCACCTTGTATTTGGATCATATTCTTCTCAGTGAAGATCCGGTGGATTACACCGATGCACCGCAGATTACGATCACAGATAGCAAGACAACGGTGAATGCTGGCGAATCGGCGTACATTACCGCAAAGATTACGCAGGATAGTGGAGCCTATCCGGTACGAACCAATCAGGTGCGTGCCTACATTGATGGGAAATTGTCTTCGGCAACCTATCACACCTCTACGGCAGCCATTGATGTCAAGACTGATGCGCTTTCGGCAGGGACCCATATGATCATCCTGGAAGTGCAGGATGATGCCGGAAATTGCAGCCGAAAAGCGGTGACCATCACCGCCGGTACTCGGACGAGTTCGAAATTCACCGATGTTTCTACAAGCTGGGCTGCCGGATATATCAATCTCCTGTCCGATCGCGGGATTATGAACGGAGAGCAATTATCCGATGGAACCTGGCGTTTCAATCCGGAACAAAACCTCAAGCGAAGCGAATTTGCTGTGCTGATGGCCAATGTTCTGGAATTGGACACCTCGTCGGCATCCAATCTGCCGTTTGATGATGCGGCATCCATTCCAGACTGGGCGAAGGCGTCCATTGCTGCCGTCACGGAAGCTGGCGTCATGAGTGGGCAGTCCAATCCGAATACTGGAGAAGTCAATTTTAATCCCAATGCACAGATTACGCGTGCAGAAGTGATGAGCGTTATTTCGCGGTGTCTGCCTCGTGGCTATGCGGCGAAAAATGCAACCTTTACCGATGCGGCCTCTATTCCTTCCTGGGCAAAGGATTCGGTAAACTATGTGACCTCGGCAGGGATCATCAATGGTTATACCGATGGCAGTGTCAAGCCCAATGCACAAATCACTCGTGCAGAAATCTCGTCGGTAATTTGTAATTTCCGATAAAAAAAGAAGCCGGTTTTAACCGGCTTCTTTTTTATTTACTTTGCGGTTTCGGTGTGGCGATGCAGATCAAACTGCTTGGACTTAATAAAGACGCTCAACTTTTTGTAGACGATCACGGTGATGAAAGTAATCAATCCGCCCTTCACGATATTAAATGGCAGTACACCAATCAGCAGATACGTACTCATCCCGGAAATATGGGGATTGACCGCAGCACATGCGCCAAAAATCGCATCGAGCGGCATCATCATAACCTTCGAATAGAACGGAATAATGAACAAATAATTGGTTGCCATGCCTGCAACAGACATCACCAAGGTACCAAGCAGACAGCCAATAATCGCGCCCTTACGGGTGTGATAACGCTTATAGACCGAAACAGCTACAATAACGAACAGGGCAAGCAAAATGAAATCCTGCAACTCACCCGAGCCACCCGTTTGGGTCTGTGTCACATGAATCAGGTCTTTGATCAAAATCATCATAATCGCAGGCCCAATTCCAAAAATGAAAGCACCAATAAGAATTGCCGCACCGCTGAGGTCCACTTTTAAGAATGGTGGCATAAACGGAAGCGGAAATTCAAAGTACATCAGTACCGCAGCAATGGCAGCGAAGATCGCCGTGTAGGTGATTTTCATGGTTTTGGTCATACAAAAACACTCTCCATTCCTGTTCTGTGAGGAAAAAGAAAAGCCCTTGGAAATCATTTCTTTCCAAGGGCGCAGACGCACAAAATAATACGTCTGTTTCTCTCATCCGGACTATAACCGTCGGTTGGGAATCGAACCCATCATGCCTTTCGGCTCGCAGACTTGTAGATGCAAAGATCTCTTCACTGCCGGTGGAGAATTTCACTCCGCCCTGAAACAGAACTCATATAAATTTGATAATCATATTATACATCACGAATGCGGATTGTCAATATCCTCTTGTGAAATTTGTTGGAATGTTTGCAAGACCTCTTCGCGATTGCTCACCGCATTCATAAAATCAAGTAAAGCATTTGCAGACAGATACTGTGGTAACCCAAGCGCTTTGAGCAGGCGTTTGCGTTTTTGCGCACTGTCTGGTTGACCGGAAAGCCCCATGGCATAAAGGTCTGCCTTTTCCAAACGGTTGGCGCGGAGGGCTTGTCCAGACTCTTCCCCTAAAATCGTCGCGCCAGCACGCTCCAGGGCGTTTTGCAGAATGTCTTGCGACATGCCTTCTACTCCCAGCAGGCCTTCTTTGGAACTATGGCGCTTGCGACGTTCCTTCCCTTGGATTTCGGGAATGTACGCATGCTTGACTTGGTCCTTCGGGATGGCGCCGCGCAAAAAATTGCGAATTGTAAATCCGGCGCCATCGCTGTCGGTCAAAATCAGAATGCCGCGACGGGCTGCAATTTTTCGAATCATTTCCAGGCGTTCCCGGTCCTTGAAAATCCGAAAACCGCCGGTTTCTAAAACCACCGTATCGACCATTTGCCGTAAGGTCTGGATATCATAACGGCCTTCCACCAGAATGGCTTCTTTAATTTGAATCATAATACCTCTCAGATTGTCGACGCCATTTGCAAAAGCGCCAATTCAATGATTTTTTGCTTATCGGCCGCACTGCTCTTAAGTGCAGCATCGGTTTCGCCACAAATCCGAACCGCTTCCCGTAACCAGGCCAGTGATACTCCTCTGGCAGCCGATGTTAGTTTTTGCGCATAAAAGCTGGAATTGGAGCCGATCAGCGTCAACAGTTCTTTGGAATTGCCATGCGATTGCTGACTCAGTTTTGCAGCATAGAGCCGCTGAATATGACGTAATACGGCGGAAAAGATAGCGACTTCCGAATTTTTCTGGGCCAGGAGATCCCCAACAATTGCAATCGCTTTTTCGAAACGTTTCTGTGTGATTGCGTCGGTGAGATCAAAGATCACGGCATCGAGCACCCGGGTGCAGACTTCGTCGATGTTGTATCGCTTAATTTCATGCAGGGTAGAATGTGCAGTCACTTTTTCGATCTCTGTAATGAGATTTGTCATGGAATTACCGCACAAAAATAGAAAATACGCACAGGTATCCGCATCGATGTCTTTATCCAGCGCACGTATCCGCCGCCGGACCCAGGCCATCAATTCCCGCTCCTCCAGGTGAGAAAATTCAGCAAAGCAGGCCGTCTTACCCAGTAAACTATGCATTTTTGTCCGCTTGTCTGCCTTAAATGGCAGAGTATCATAATAGAACACCAAACAGATATAGTCTGGCAGGTCCTGCAGCAAATCCATTAGGATGGTTTGAAAAGCAGCAGGCGGTTTGTATACGTCAAAGTCGCGGACAATTACCAGCTTGCGCTCTGCAAATGCCGGATAGCCTTCTACGGCCTCCGTCAACGCTTCCGGAGTCAAATTTTTACCATCGAATTCAATCAAATTAAATTCGGCAAAGTCCTCCTGTACCAATGCAGTTTTCAGAGCATGCAAATAATAATTTTTTAAATAGTCCTCTTCCCCATAAAAAATATAGAGATTCTGAAAATTTTGCGTTTTAAGATCATTTTTCAGCTGTTCGGACCCTTTGATTTTTTTCGTTGCCATCACACACCTCCACGCGGTAAAATCTCTCGGAACAATAAATCCCCACTTTGCTTTGTAGTCTGTATGGGAATGCCAGCAATCTTTCCGCTGTCCTCATAAGGAGTTGGCAGATAGATTTGCTGCGGTTGAAGCTGCTGCACCAGTTGGTCTGGAGCTTCGTCCAGAAACGACTTCGAAAGAATGACCGAATCGCAGGTCACCTGTTGCAGACTGAAAAGTTCTTCGAGCATTTTGGGTGTAAAGCTATGTAATGTCAAAAGTTCTTGATTTCCTTGCCGGATACGGACACCTAATTTTTTCGGTATCCCGTCAATCAGAGAAAGGCCAAACCGCGTATCACCAACCGGTAGTTCTCCCTCCCCCTGCCAAACGGTTACGGGAACCTGTTTTTGTTCGGCAAGCTGTAAAACCTCCGCAGAAAAATCATTTTCTGTGTAGTCAGATGGCAGAATAAGATGGCCGACCGGAACAGTTTGCAATAACTCTGGCAAGTCGCGGGCATGGGTCTTGTCGAGCGAAGTGATGATCAGCAGTTCGATTTTGGAAAATCCATTCCAGTCCATGTACTGGGTTAAGCTATCCACTGCATTTTGTGCGGTAGCGCAGTCAATCACGGCTAAGCTGTTTTGGGCATAGGAAACAGCAATACATTGTCCGCTGCCACTGGAGAACACTTGAATGTCATATTTTCGAGAGAGTGTATCCGCATTGATGCCTAAGGTCAAAAGCAAGATGGTGCATGCTAGCGCGGCTGCATAGGAAAATCGAACATAGCGCCTAAGCAGCCAAGCCGCGATCACAGCCCCATACAGTAATACAATGCCAGCTTGCACGTACCAAAAATCGCCGTATAGCAGCAAAGATGGAATATTCCCGATTGCATGCGCAACCGAAAACGCATACGCACACAACCCATAGATACAAACCGCTAAGACATTTCCCAAAACCGGGATACTAAAACAAATGCCGAAGCCTGCGACAAACAAAACCGCAAATACACCAACGGTCAATAGATTGGCCGCAATCGATGCAACCGATACATATCCAAAGGAATGGAGCAAGACTGGCACTGTAAAAATCGAGGCGCAGATCGAGCAGGCGATTGCACCGGCGAATACTCGCAAGATTTTATAAATCCAGAAGGGACATTCCCGTTCCTTTAACGGCGCCAGCATTTTGGTTTGCAGAGGTGTTCCAAACAGAATCAGGCCCAAGGTTGCCAAAAAAGACAACTGCAAACTCAAGCTTTGCAGTGCATAAGGATTGTAGCATAGCAGGACCAACAAAGCGGCACATAAAGAATGCAGCGCACTGTGTTCCCGCCGTAAAAAGAAACCAATCGCCACGAAAGCGTACATAATCGCTGCACGAATGACCGAAGGTGTAGCGCCTGTCATGGGGACAAAGATCACAAGAGCGAGTAAAGAAACACACAGTCCGATGCGCCGACCCAAAATGAGCAGGAAAAACATGACCAGAAAACCTACATGCATGCCCGATACAGCCATCACATGACTTAGGCCAGCCTTTTGGAAATCCTGTTGGATAGAGAGCGGCAACGCATCTTTATCACCGAACAATAACGCTTCTAGAAATGCGGCATCGGTATCCGATAAAGCATCATGTAGGTTTTGTTTGAGAGAATGCGTCCAAACCAACGGCCGCAGTGTCCATGGGACAGAAGTAGCTTTTTCGACTTCAAAGGTCAAAGCATTTTCGCATGTGGCCAAGATGTGCATGTTGCGGCCGGAATAATACGATGCCCGGTCAAATCCCCCATTGTTTGAGCCTTCATAAAAAGAAACCTTGGCTTCAATCCGATCGCCGGGCTCCAGTTCGGTATCGGTCAAAGGAAGATACGCCATCGTATCAAACGAAGACATCCAAAAAGAGATGCCGGATGCCTTCGTATCGACTTTCAGGGAAACGCGCTGTGTATCTTCATATTGCTCGGCATAATCGGTGACAATAGCCGAAATCCGTGCCTTTTGACCATCCAGACTGGCCAGTGGCGCATGAACCATGCCCACAAATAATCCGGCGTAGGCAAATCCAACACATCCTCCCAAAAGCAGGCTGATGAGCAGATTGCGCTTCTTCCAGTGCCGGCAAAGGATAACGACCATCGCGGCAATCAGGATGCATACGGGCAAGAACCACAAATGCTGAATCACAGGATCGTATTGTATTTCCACCCACACGGCACATAAAAAGGTCAGCGTGAACAACGGCAAATACCACATGCAAAAATTCCCTCCCCACTTACAAGGAAAAGAGGGAAGCGGCGATTGGCCGCTCCCCTTTTCCGTTACTTCTTTAGCCCGGCGGCCAAGTCATATCTCGGCCAGCCAGAACATGAAAATGCAGATGGAATACCGTTTGTCCGGCTTGTTCGCCACAGTTGGTGACCACGCGATAGCTTTCGATACCAAGCTGTTTGGCTACCTTGGCAATCACCGCATAACAGTGGCCGACGATTGCAGCATTGGATGCATCAATATCCAACGCACAGGCAATGTGCTGCTTTGGAATGACCAGGAAATGGGTCGGCGCCTGCGGTTCCAGGTCATAGAAAGCATAACACAGATCGTCCTCATACACCGGTCGAGATGGGATCTCCTTCCCGGCAATCTTACAGAAGATGCAATCACTCATACAAAGACCTCCCTTTGAGATTCTTTTTTAACCAAGCTGTTCTGCAACAATGTTGTTCACAGCTTCCAGTGCTTCTTCCAACTTATCAACATTCTTGCCGCCAGCCGTTGCGCTGTCCGGACGGCCGCCGCCGCCACCACCGCAAATGGCTGCCGTTGCCTTTACGATCTTACCTGCATGAGCACCTGTCTTGACCGCTTCCGGACCGCAGACGCACAAGAAATTGATCTTGCCACCAATAACGGTCGAAAGAACGGCAACCATCTTGGGCGCACGTTCCTTGATGGTATCGCCCATCTGGCGCATGGTATCCATGTTCACATCATCCAGCTTCACGGCAATGACATTCACGCCCTTGACATCGCGGGATACATTGAACAGATCCACAAGTTGCATATTAGCGATTTTTGCTGAGAGCTTATCGATATTCTTGCCCATCTCACGGATGTCGGCCATTACCTGTTCCACACGCTGGAGCATTTCAGCCGGCGTAGTCTTCAGTGCTTTGGCTGCATCGGTAATCATGCGCTGCTTTTCGTTGATAAATGCCAGCACGCCCTTACCGGTAATCGCCTCAATACGACGCACACCAGCTGCAACCGAAGCTTCGCTGACGATCTTAAAGATACCAGCCTGTGCCGTGTTCGACAGATGGGTACCACCACACAATTCGATCGAGAAGTCGCCTGCCTGAACCACGCGCACCCGATCGCCGTACTTTTCACCAAAGAGTGCCATGGCACCACGCTTCTTGGCTTCATCAATCGGCATCTCTTCAGTGACAACCGGATAGCCTGCCAGAATCGCATCGTTGACCATTTCTTCTACCTGGGTCAGCTCTTCCGGAGTCAGTGCAGCAAAATGGGTAAAGTCGAAGCGAACATGATCCGCATCAGTATACGAACCAGCCTGTTCAACATGGGTGCCCAGAACGGTGCGCAATGCCTTTTGCAGCAAGTGGGTCGCAGTGTGCGAACGTGCAATTGCCTGACGGCGTGCCAGATCAATCTTGGCATCCACCGTATCTTCTACGGCAAGTACGCCCGTTTCTACCACGCCGCTATGCAGGAATTTGCCGTCCTTGGTCTTCTGCACATCCTGAATAGTAACAACCGCGCCCTTGGTGCTGGTGAGCGTACCGTGGTCCGGTACCTGTCCGCCCGATTCCGCATAGAACGGCGTATGGTCGAGTACGATCGTGACCTTCTCACCAGTCGCTGCCGAGCCAGCCAGTTCGCCATTTGCAACAATCGCCAGAACGGTGGCCTGCTCCTCAAAAACGGTATATCCATCAAACTGGGTCTTGAGCGACTTGTCCAGTCCAAGATCTTCGCTCGCCCAGCCAAGATCGCCCATCTTCTTGCGGTCTTCGCGCGCACGCTTGCGCTGCTCGTCCATCAAGGCATCAAAACCAACACGATCGGTGGTCATGCCCTGCTCTTCCAGGATTTCGAGCGTCAGGTCGATCGGGAAGCCATAGGTGTCATATAGCTTGAAGGCATCCGCTGCGGGCAGTTCGGTCTTGCCCTCGCCCTTGACGGCTGCGATCATATCATTGAGGATCGACAGACCAGAGTCAATCGTCGCATCAAAGCGCGCTTCTTCCATCTCAATGACCTTATGGATATAAGCGCTCTTCTCATGCAGTTCCGGATAAGCTCCGCCGCTCTCTTCGATTACGGTATCGCAAACTTCGCACAGGAACGGACGATTGATGCCCAACAGCTTACCATGACGGGCTGCCCGGCGCAGCAGGCGGCGCAGTACATAGCCGCGGCCTTCGTTGGACGGAATGACGCCATCGCAAACCATCATAACGGTCGAACGGATGTGGTCAGTGATAACGCGCAGCGAAATATCGGTCTTTTCGTCCTTGTGATATTCCACACCAGCAATGCGCTCGATATGCTTCATGATGTTGCGGACCGTATCCACTTCAAACAGCGAACCAACACCCTGTACCACACAGGCCAGACGTTCCAGACCCATGCCGGTATCGATGTTCTTCTGCTTCAGTTCGGTATAGTTGCCATGGCCATCGTTATCAAACTGGGAAAAAACGTTGTTCCAAACTTCCATATAGCGGTCGCAGTCACAGCCAACCGTGCAGCCCGGCTTGCCGCAGCCAAATTCTGCGCCACGATCGTAGTAGATTTCCGAACACGGACCACAGGGACCGGAACCATGCTCCCAGAAGTTATCTTCCTTGCCAAAGCGGAAGATACGCTCTGCCGGAATGCCAATCTCCTTGTTCCAAATTTCAAAAGCTTCTTCATCGTCCTGATAGATAGACGGATACAGCAGATTCGGATCAATGCCTACCCACTCCGGAGAGGTCAGGAACTCCCAGCTCCAGTGGATTGCTTCCCGCTTGAAATAGTCGCCAAACGAGAAGTTGCCTAGCATTTCAAAGAAAGTACCATGACGGGCGGTCTTACCGACGTTTTCAATGTCACCGGTACGGATGCACTTCTGGCAAGTGGTAACACGGTGACGGGGCGGCTCAATTTCGCCGGTGAAGTAGGGCTTCATCGGCGCCATACCCGAGTTGATCAGGAGCAGAGAAGCATCGTTCTGCGGAATCAGCGAAAAGCTGGGCAGACGCAGATGATCCTTGCTTTCAAAAAATTTCAGATACATTTCTCGAAGCTCATTTAAGCCTCTGTACTGCATAGCGGTATTCCTCCAATAATCTTAAAAAAATAGAAAAAGCCTCCGCCCAAATCTAGGGGCGAAGGCTCTGCTTCACGGTACCACCCTAATTACCGGAAAATCCGGCATCTCAGGTCCCTTAACGCGGGAATACGTCTTGCTTATCACAAGAAACTCCGAAATGGCTGTCCTGCACGTTTGGCCAAGGGCTTTCACCGTTCCCCTCTCGCTTTGGACTACTTTGCAGCACTCGTTTCATCATCGTCTATGACATATTGCTTCATTATTGTACCACATTTTACGGATTTGTCAATCATTCTCGGCAGTTTTTCACGCTTCGGATTTGGAAGTCTGGGGTTCTTTTTCCCGTCGCAGGATAGCAAACGGGTCCACCTCAAACGGGAACTCGATGGTAAACCGCATTTCAGGATGATGAAACACATCCAAAGCTTCTCCCGCCTCATCAACGACCGCATCAGCGGTGAAGGTGTAAGGCGGTTTGCCCGGCTGCACCAGTTCCAGCACATTACCGCGATAGAACCGATTTTTCAGCGCAAAGGTCGCGCGCGAACCATCCACCGAAATCGGCATACCGGTCACTTCCCAATCGCGCAGATATTGGCTGTCTTCATAATACTGCCCGTTGGGATCGCCAAAGTAAAAGCCGGTGTAGTAATTGCGATGGCTGACTTTGCCGACTTCCTCATGAATGTCGGCCGGCAGTGCGAACCCTTCCGGATTTTCACAGTAGGCATCCACCGCGCGGCGGTAAGCCGAGGTAATACCAGCCGCATAATACGCGGTTTTATTACGCCCTTCAATTTTGAAAGAGGTAATGCCTGCGTCGACCAGTTCCGGAATATGATCGATCATGCACAGGTCCTTGGAGTTGTAGAGGTAGGTTCCTCCCTCCCCTTCCACAACCGGAAAATACTCGCCCGGTCGCTTTTCTTCGACCAGATTGTATTTCCAGCGGCACGGCTGTGCACACGCGCCATGGTTGGCATCGCGTCCGGTCAGATACTGCGAAATCAGGCAGCGTCCCGAATAGGAAATGCACATAGCACCATGGACAAACGCCTCAATTTCCAGAGATTTGGGCGTTTTTTGCCGAATCTCTGCAATATCTTCCAGACTTAGTTCCCGGGCCAGTACAATACGTTCCGCCCCTAAATCGGCCCAGAAGTTTGCCGCTTCATGATTGAGGATACTGGTTTGGGTGCTGATGTGAAGCGGTACGCGCGGTGCATACCGTTTTGCCATTGCCACAACACCCACGTCAGCAACAATCAGCGCATCAGCGCCTGCTTCCTGCAAAAATTCCAAATAGGCCGGAAGGACTTTCAGGTCTTCGTTAGAAGGAATGATATTGACCGTAATATAACATTTCACACCGCGCGCATGCGCATAGGCGATGCCCTCTCGGAGGGCATCGTCATCAAAGTTTGCAGCAGCCGCGCGCATGCCGAACGACTTTCCGGCCATGTATACCGCATCGGCTCCATAAGCGATTGCAAAGCGCAGTTTGTCAAAGTCTCCTGCCGGCGCTAAAATCTCAGGTTTTTGCTTCATGTTATTCCCCGGTATCCTCCTCACCGCTGCTATTGGCTGCTTCTGCAAAAGCTTCGGCGGCCTTTTCCTTGTTGCGTTCATGTTCGCTGTTGGTGGTTGCAAACAGGTGCGAACCATCGGGCATTGCGACGTAGAAATAATAATCGTGGTCAGCTGGATGCGATGCTGCATAAAGCGCATTATAACCCGGATTACAGATCGGTCCCGGCGGCAAGCCTTCATGCAGATAGGTATTATACGGCGTATCGGTTTCCAAGTCAGCCGCGGTCAGCGTACCGCTGGTACGACCCAGACCATACAATACCGAAGCGTCGATTTCCAGATACGGGAACCGAGAACTATTCAAACGGTTATAGATAACACCGGCAATCATTGCAAATTCTTCGGGTACCTTCGCTTCGCGTTCGACAAGGGAAGCAATGGTTACAATCTCATCCATCGAACGGTCGAGATTCTCTGCACCTTCCTTGATCGCATCATCATAGCGTTCATCGAAGTTGTTCAGCATTTTATTGACAACATCCTTGACAGCATCGCCGTTTTTATAGAAGGTATAGGTATCCGGGAAGAGATAGCCTTCCAGCCAGTTGTCTTCGGGCGGCAGCTTATCCTCCAAAAATTCATGCTTAAACGGATAATCATTGAGTGCCTCATCCAAATCTTCTTCGGTGCAAACATGATTTTCCACCAGCGTTTCCTTAATCTGCTGCAAGCTATAACCTTCGGGAATGGTCACTTCTACGGTTTGCTTTTTATCCGCGTTGCGAAGTGCCAAAACAATCTGGTTATAGTCCATGGCAGGGCTGAGTTCATAGGTGCCAGCCAGCACATCTTCGTTTTTGTTGGTCACGGTCAGGAACAGTTTGAAAATCAGACCGTAATTGACGATTCCCTCTTTGTCCAGTTCACCGCTTAATTTTGAGATTTTGGTATTCTCTTCGACAGTAAACTGAATGGTACTTTCGTCCTTGACCAATGCAAACACATCGTTGGTTACAAAAATGACGATCACCGAAAGCACAATCGAAATGAGAACAACAGCAAGCAAATATACAAGTGCACCGCCGCAACCATTCGGGGAACGCTTTTTCTTTCGACGTCTCCGGGAAGGTGTTTGGCGCTCGGATGAGCTAATCCGATAATATTCCGGGGTCCTATCTTGTGAATCCATACAATCCTCCAATTGATTTATCTTTTAAATCACACCGAACACCGTTTTCGCCAAAAAGGCCAAAATAAACGCAATCGATGCAGGGTTTCCGATCAGAGTGCGAATGGCAACCAGAGTATGTTGTCCTTGCGCAAAATGAGGCACTCGACCGGCGAGCAACAGACGTTCGACCGAACCGAGTGATAAGTAAATAAAAAGCAGAACCAAAATCAGACAAATAGCCGGGAAATAGTTCCAGATGCCGAATACACTGTATACATCGGTGCACCACAGGATAATCAGATAAAACAGATTATTGACCAAATGGGCAATGGCAGACGGCCAGATAGAATCATACACAAAGGTCAGCCAGCCAAAGACAATACCTGCGACAAAAGGTCCCAGGAAGTTGTAGAACGAACCATGCAGCATGGCAAATACTAAGGCAGATAATACAATACTCAGCCCCGTGCCGGCATAGCGATTAAAAATCCGAAAAATTGCGCCACGCACATAGATTTCTTCGACAATAGCTGGAATAATGACAATGGCGAACAAATATAGAAGGAAGTGACCGCCAATATCCGATGCATGGAAAGAGGCCGGGTTGATGGACGACACATCTTGTCCAAACAGATGTAGGCACACCAGATTGAGCAAAAACGAGATCAGAGAAACCGCGATACCAAGCCGGATGGAAAGTCGCACCGTTCGGACATTCAGCCGCTTGGTTGAAACCGGAATCTGCAACCGCTCTCCTTTTCGAAGCGGTAAAATCAGTAGGACCGTCGGCACCAGGAAGGCAGCGACTTCTGCTAATAAAATCCCCCAAGCAATCAGCCCTTTGCTAGCCCAGGTCCCGACGTTGCCGCCTGCGACCAACAAGCAAAAGCAGAGAAAAAGGGAAAGTCCTGCCAAAAAAGCCGCTCTATTTTTCATGGAAGCGTATCACCTGACTTTCTGTAAGAATGATATCGCAGGTGATATCGTGTTCCTGCGAGGGAATTTGTGAAAATAGACGGGCCTGCGCGCAAAGTACCATATGAGTAGCATGTGTGCGCGGCAAAAAGCGGTCATAATAGCCGCCGCCGTACCCCAAACGATGCCCGTTTAAATCGGCTGCCAGGCATGGAATAATGCAAAGATCGATCTCCTCTGGTGCAATCAGAGGAGAATCACATCCCGGCTCTAAGATGCCGTAGGATGCAGGCTGCAACTGTTCAAGATGAAAAATCTGGCGAGCTTCCATTTGTCCCAATGGTAGGGTACGCGGCAAACAGAGTTGTTTTTTCTGGGATAGAGCAGCTTGCAAAATGGGGTATGTATCGATCTCCTGCGCGGTCGAGCAATAACAAAATACGGTTTTTGCCTGTAAAAATGCAGGGTCGCTCAGGACACGCTGAGCAATGGCGTGATTTTGTGCCTTCCGCTCGGCAGAAGATAAGTTTTGCCGAAGCCGCTTCATCTGCTGCCGAAGTTGCTGTTTATTCTGCGGCAGTGTCATAGCAGACCGATTCTGCAACCTGTTTTGCAGCTGCCTTCCCCATGACAGCCGTGCACAATGCGAGCGCAAAATCAAAAGCAGCGCCTGCCGCACGCCCTGTGATGATGCGTCCATCCACACAGCAGTTCTGATGCACGACATTCGCGCAGGTCATCCCATCTTCCATCCCGGGATAGCAGATGGCGCGCCGATGATGCAGCAGATCCATGCCGCCCAAAATCACCGACGGTGCTGCACAGATGGCTCCAATATAGCGGTCATGATCGGCGCAGAACTGAACAGTATCCCGTACGAATTCAGATTCGTTCAAATTCATCGTCCCCGGCATACCTCCCGGCAGGACGATCATGTCCATTTCATCCCGGTCGACTTCTTCCGGCAGGATGTCCGCTACAACCGGGACGCCGCGCGCACCCGTTACGGTTTTGCCCGTGATTCCCACGGTCTTGACTTCTGCTCCTGCGCGACGCAGCAAATCCACAGGCGTCAAAGCCTCAACTTCTTCAAAACCATCTGCTAAAAATACGTATACCATGTGTTGCATCTCCTTAGTTAAGCATCAAGTTTATATATCCATCCGCTGGCTGAACTCCATCATATCGAAGCATACAGCCCAGCGGTTGCAGATTCGGGAATTGCAGGCCGGTTGCCCGGCATATGGTCTTTCCATAGCGCTGTTGCAGGGTGGCAAACCAGGATTGTATGAGCGATGGCGCACAAATGAGCTCTTGCGCCCACACCTCTTCTTCGGTTGGCCAAACAAAGGCATACCCGACCAAAGTATCCGCCTCATAGGCGCACAGGACTTCCCCGCCGGTATTCTGGAAAAGGGATAGTTGTTTGTCCCATTCCGCTTCCGAACGACGCAAATATGGACCAGGTCCCAGAAAGCGATGGTACAGACAATCCATTGCAGAAAAATCCGCAGCCTGCACCGGACGTACAGACAATGCGGGAGCAGTTACTTTTTCCTGTATAGTCATGGAGGAGATAGGAAACGCCGTTTGGTATCCAAATTGCGCATAAAACCCAAACAACCACTCTTCCTGTGGGATAAGGATGGAAGCAGCCCTGCCATTGGCACGATCGATGGCAAACGACTCATGGAGCAACCGGTCCATCAGATGCTGCCGCCGATGCGCAGGATGGGTACAAGCCCCATAAATATAGGTTACTTCTTCGGCAATCGAACCATTTTGCAGGGTGTATGGCAGCATCTGTGCCATGGCGCATAGCACACCTTCTCGCAAAAGCAGAAGATTGCATTTTGGTCGATAAAGCCTAGAAAAAAAGTAGTTCTGGAACGCGGCTTCACCCGGAAAACATTGCTCCCACAGCGCGATAACAGCAGGCGTATCCCCGTCATTTGCAAAACGAATGGTTAATTCTTGATTCTGGCGCAATATTTGACTCCCATCATCTCCGGGTGATAGGAACGCTTGGCCTTTCGCAGCCCTTCCAGTCCCAAATCTTCTTCCCGGTTCACATATTTCACGTGTGTACAGTTGCGTTTGACAAACTGCTGGTTGATCATCTGATAAGCACCGGCAATCTCATGATCGGCTTTCTCAATCTGCACGACAAACATGTCATCGGTGGCCTGACATCCCAAAGTAAAGGCGATCGCTTCGCCATCCAGCCGCAGGATTCCACCGCGCATATCCAGTGCGTCAAAGTAATTGAGCGCCGTACCAATGGCGCAGGTCTCGCCCCAAAATTCCTGATCTCGCATGCAGCCATTTTGTTCACACCACTTGATATGGAACTGAAATGCGTCATGCGTATTGGCTTCCGAAATATCCTCATAACTCCAACGGCCTTCATAAGCCGCCTGGAAACGATTGACCAGATTGCGCTTGGATTGCAGCTTTTTCCCGGATAAGGTCTGCAATTTCTCGCTCAGATAGATATAGTCCCATCCGCTTTCGTCAGTCGAATATTCAAAACGACCAGGCATTACCTGTTCAATACGCGGCTTCATTTCTTCCGCAATGGAGCACATCGCAAAGGGCACGCCGTTGTCGCGCGCATCCTGCTCCAGCATTCCAATCGCCGCAGCCAGATCCCCTTCGCCAATCGGGGCCAGATACATCACCGATTGATCGGTCAATGTCTGCATGCGTACGAAAAGAAACCCTTCCCAAAAGCAAATACGGGTTTTATAGTGCCCGCGCCAAATAAACAGATCGGTAAAACAGTGTTCACACAAATGATAAGAATACGCACGGGCGCAGGCATCCACCTGCGGTTTATCCTCCAGCGTAATATCTCGAAATTCTAACATAAACTTTGTTCTTCCTCACTTTAACAACCTGAGTATCCCCTCAGGCCTGTTCTCTTATTCTTTCGCGGAGCGCCAAATAATGTGCCCGGACCTGCGAAGCCTGCCCGCAGCACATCTTCCCTTCCGTACAAGCACCATCTACGCAGGATGGACCGGTTTTGGAAAACAGCGTCGGCGCGACAGCATAAACCAGTTTGTACATTTCCTCTGCCAGCGCACGAATTTCCCATTGCGCACGATTACAGCAACGCAGACGGAAGAAGTTTTGCAGCGACCGGGCATTGACGGTCATCACAATGCGAGTCGTGCAAGCGTTTGGCAAAACATAGCGCGCGTCTTCGATGGCCTTTTTTTCAGCTTGGCTGCGGGCCTGCTTTTCAGGCACACCCGATGCGAGAAGGGTCTGTAAATGCTCCTGCATCAAAACAGCCGTGAGTTCTTCGTAGGTCTGCTGGTCGCTTTCCATAGCAGCGATGAACTTTTCCTTGGCCTGCGGAATTTTTTCGATTTCCGGCGGTACGACATATTCAAATCCGCATTCACGTACATAACGCTGGGACTGCACACTATACGATGCCAGTCGATGACGAGTAATCTGTGCCAAAAGCGAACGCGACACCCCTTCAATCGCAAAAGAAAAGCTGACATGTTCAATCGGGCTTTCGTGACCAATCTCGGTGAGCATCTGCAAAAAAGACTGGGTCTTTTCTTCGGTCAGACCATCCAGAATCCCATCGACATCGGCAGCCGAATAGCAATTCTTTGCCGCGGCAGCAATCAAGCGCTCGGGGTCGGGTGTATATGATAATAAACGTACTTTCATATTACGACTCCTTTCCGCCGAACAGCTTTTTCCGGATCACCAATAACATGAAAAGCGGTAGCTTCATCATGCGGCCAATTCGTTTGGGCTCCTTGCACAGCCGGTAGAACCATTCCAGACCCAGCTTAATAAAGATATCCGGAGCGCGTTGTACCGTTCCGGCAAACACGTCGAGAGAACCTCCCAAGCCACAGCACAGGGTCACATTGAGTTCCTTCTGATGCTTGGACATAAAACGCTCCTGCTTGGGCGCACCCAGACAAACAAACATCACATCCGCGCCACCGGCTGCGTTGACGGCCGCCACTGCCTCGCTGTCATTCTTAAAATATCCATCCTTGGTACCGGCGATCACAAGACCGGGATATTTTTTCTTAAGATTTTCCGCTGCCATTTCGGCTACGCCCGGCTTAGCACCCAATAAAAATAGACGCATTTTTTCCTGTGCCATCCGGTGCATCAGCAGTCCGGCAAAATCCACACCCGGCACACGTCCCGGCAAATGTTTCCCCAGAATTTTGGCAGCATAAATAACGCCGATTCCATCGGCCAGAACCAGCGATGCATGATTGACTAGATCCTGAAAATCCGGATCTTCCATGGCCTGATACACGATTTCCGGGTTTGGAGTCACCACATAGCCCTTCCGTCCGGCGCGGATTTGCTCCATGGCCTGATCGGCAGCCTGTGTGAGCGTAACGGCGTCAAAGTTAACGCCCATAATATTCGCTTTACTCAAATCTAGATCTCCCCACTCACATGACATGATAATCGATATTATTGTATCTCATTTTCCGAAAAATCTCAAGTCGATCGGAAAACTATTTGCAAAATGCACATATTTTGCCTGTTTTTCGCTTAGTCTTTGGTTTTATTGGGCGGAAAAAGAAGGACACTCCAGAGGAGTGCCCTTTGCTTGCAGCTCTTTTTTATAGGTTCCCGCGAATGATTTCGCCCATTTCGTGGGTGCTGAGCGCCTTTTCACCCTTCGCAGCCAGATCCGCAGTACGGTATCCATCGTTGAGAGCCTTCTCAACGGACGCTTCGATAGCATCCGCTTCTGCCGACAGACCGAACGAATACCGCAGCATCATAGCGCACGACAGAATGGTTGCAATCGGATTGGCAATGCCCTTCCCTGCAATGTCAGGCGCCGAACCATGGATGGGCTCATACATACCGCGTCCGCTCTCATTAAGCGAAGCCGACGGCAGCATGCCAATCGAACCGGTGATCATGGAAGCTTCGTCCGACAGAATATCACCGAACAGATTGCCGGTCACGATCACGTCAAACTGACCCGGATTGCGTACAAGCTGCATGGCAGCATTGTCGACATACATATGGTTCAGTTCTACGTCCGGATATTCGGCTGCAATGCGGGTGACCGTTTCGCGCCAGACACGCGAGGTTTCCAGCACATTGGCCTTATCGACCGAAGTTACCTTTTTGGAACGCACACGCGCCATTTCAAACGCACGGCGCGCGATACGCTCGATTTCATACACCGAGTAGTTCATGTCGTCGTAGCCGACCACACCCCAGCCCTTGTCGCTTTCGCGGCGACCGTGTTCGCCGAAATAAACGTCACCGGTCAATTCACGGCAAACCACGATGTCAAAACCATCCCCGATGATTTCGGGCTTGATCGGGCAGGCTTCTGCCAGAGCCTTGTACATCATCGCCGGGCGGATGTTCGCAAACAGACCGAGTGCCGCACGCAGGCCGAGCAGTGCCTTTTCCGGGCGCTTTTCGGACGGCACATTATCCCACTTCGGACCGCCCACAGCGCCGAGCAGTACCGAATCGGCTGCCTTGCAGACTTCGATGGTTTCCTCGGTCAGCGGAATGCCGTTTGCATCAATCGAGCAGCCGCCAGCCAGCACTTCCTGGAAGGAAAATTCATGACCGAACTTTTCCCCGATCTTTTCGAGCACCAGCATGGCCTCGGAAACGATCTCCGGGCCGATGCCATCGCCCTTTACAACTGCAATTTGATACTTCATCGTTTAAAACCCTCTCTTTTTCAGGCTCTTGAGCAGGCCGCCGTCTGCAATGATGTTCTGAATAAACGGCGGGAAAGCGACTGCCTGATAGCTTTCGCCCTTGGTTTCGTTGGTGATGATACCGGTATCGAAGTCGATCGAAACCGTATCACCCGCCTGAATCGCATTGGCGGCTGCTTCGCATTCCAGAATCGGCAGACCAATGTTGATTGCATTGCGGTAGAAAATGCGGGCAAACGAGGAAGCGATGACGCAGGACACCCCATTTTCCTTGATGACCAGCGGGGCATGTTCACGGGACGAGCCGCAGCCAAAGTTGCGGGTTGCAACAATGATATCGCCCGGCTGTACTTTCTTGACAAACTCGGTGTCAATGTCCTCCATTGCGTGGGTAGCCAATTCCTTGGGGTCTGCAATGTTCAGATACCGTGCCGGGATGATAACGTCGGTATCGACATTGTCGCCATATTTAAAAACAGAACCTTTTACAACCATGTTGTTTCTCCTCCCTTAGTCCAGGTCTTCGGGCGAGCAGATGTAGCCCTTGACGGCCGAAGCGGCTGCGACTGCGGGGCTGGACAGATAGATCTCGCTCGTGATATGGCCCATACGGCCGACAAAATTGCGGTTTGTGGTCGAGATGGCACGTTCGCCCTGGGCCAGAATACCCATATAACCACCCAGGCACGGACCGCAGGTCGGGGTGGAAATGATGGCGCCCGCCTGGATGAAGATCTTGGCCAGACCTTCTTCGATGCACTGGAGATAGACTTCCTGAGTCGCCGGGATGACGATGGTACGCACATCGCGTGCCACGTGACGGCCCTTGAGGATATCGGCTGCAATGCGCATATCTTCGATGCGGCCATTGGTGCACGAACCGATGACCGACTGCTGTACTTCGATCTTGCCCAGTTCATCGACCGTCTTGGTGTTTTCGGGCAGGTGCGGACAAGCAACCGTCGGACGCAGGGTGGACAGGTCGATTTCATACGTTGCGACATATTCCGCATCCTCGTCGGCTTCAAAGACCGTTACCGGACGCTGGACGCGGTCCTTGATGTAAGCCATGGTCTTGTCATCCACCGGGAAGATACCATTTTTGCCGCCAGCTTCAATGGCCATGTTGCAGATGGTGAAACGATCATCCATGGACAGTTCGGCAACGCCTTCGCCGGTAAATTCCATGGACTGGTACAGTGCGCCATCTACGCCGATCTTGCCGATGATGTGCAGAATGACGTCTTTACCCGAAATCCAGGGAGCCTTCTTGCCTTTGAGGACAAAGCGGATGGCGCTGGGCACTTTAAACCATGCCTTACCGGTCGCCATGCCGGCTGCCAGGTCGGTCGAACCAACGCCGGTCGAGAACGCACCCAGTGCACCATAGGTGCAGGTGTGCGAGTCTGCGCCGATGATGAGTTCGCCCGGAGCGGTCAGGCCTTTTTCGGGCAGAAGTGCATGTTCTACACCCATCTCGCCAACATCGTAAAAGTTTACGATGTCATGCTTGTGGGCAAATTCGCGGCATTCCAAGCACTGCTGTGCCGACTTGATGTCCTTATTCGGTGCAAAGTGGTCCATGACCAGCGCAATCTTGGTGCGGTCAAAAACCTTTTCAAAGCCAGCCTTCTCCATCTCGCGGATAGCGACCGGGCCGGTGATGTCATTTGCCAGCGTCAGATCGAGATTGGCTTCGATCAGCTGTCCGGCGGTTACCTGATCCAGTCCCGCATGATGGGCCAGGATCTTTTGGCTCATTGTCATTCCCATTGTCTGTATCTCCCTCTATTAATCCATGAAGAACTTATTGATACCATTGATATACGCCTTGATCGACGCTTCGACAATATCGGTCGATACGCCGCGGCCAGTGACCATCGGGCTGCCATCCACGGTGATCTTAACGATTGCTTCTGCCTGTGCATCTTCACCGTCGGTCATGGACTTCAGCGAGTAGTCTTCCAGCACAATGTTCTTGTCAACAATCTTATTGATCGCACGGAATGCAGCATTGATCGGGCCATCCGAAGCAGCAACGCGCTCAAAGACTTCATCGCCCTTCTTCATCTTAATAACCGCCGTCGAAGTAATGGAATTACCCGAATTGATGACAAAGTTCACAAGCGTATAGCGTTCTGCGCCGGATACCGGTGCTACGCCGATAATTGCTTCCAGGTCGCGGTCCTTGACCGTCTTTTTCTTATCAGCCAGAATCTTGAACTTTTCAAAGGCCTTATCCAGCTTTTCTTTGCTGAGCGTATAACCCAGTTCGTTCAGGCGCTCTTCGAAAGCGTGGCGGCCCGAATGCTTGCCGAGTACCAGAGCAGTCTTGGGCAGACCAATCGACTCGGGCGTCATAATCTCATAGGTTTCACGATTCGCCATGACACCATGCTGATGGATGCCGGCCTCATGCGCAAACGCATTGGCACCCACAATCGCCTTGGTCGGTGCAACCGAAACACCGGTGATGGTTTCGATCATACGGCTTGCGCGATAGATGTGCGTGGTGTCGATGGCGCAGTCCACACCGAAGTGATCCTTGCGCGTCTTGAGTGCCATAACGCATTCTTCCATGGAAGCGTTGCCGGCACGTTCGCCGATGCCGTTAATGGTGCATTCGATCTGATCGATGCCTGCCTGTACACCGGCCAGCGAGTTGGCGACTGCCATACCGAGGTCATTGTGCATATGGCAGGACAGAATGATATTTTCAATACCCGGTGTATGCTCGCGGATGTAACGGATGCGAGCAGCGTATTCGTCGGGAACCATATAACCAACGGTATCCGGAATGTTGATTGTTGTTGCGCCAGCCTTGATGGCGGTTTCAAACACGCGGCACAGGAAATCCAGATCGGAACGGGTCGCATCCTCTGCCGAGAATTCGATGTCCGAGCAACGGCTCTTGGCATACGCCACATTATGTGCTACCGCTTCAATGACCTGCTCGGGGGTCATCTTGAGCTTATATTCCATATGTAAGGGCGAAGTGGCTAGGAATACATGAATACGGGCCGATTCGGCACGGCGGATGGCGTTCCAAGCCGCGTCAATATCCTTTTCCACACAGCGGGCCAGCGAGCAGATCGTCGAACCATGGACGATATCAGCGATTGCAGCAACCGCAGCCGCATCACCAGGCGAAGAAGCAGCAAAGCCTGCTTCGATGATCTCGACCTTCATGGCTTCCAGTGCCTTTGCAACTTCAATCTTTTCATTTAAATTCATGCTGCAGCCCGGCGACTGCTCACCATCACGCAGCGTAGTGTCAAAAATTCGAATCGTTCTTCCCATTTCAGTTTCCTCCAATCGATTTTAATAGGGATGAATTTGTAAAATCGGGACAAAAAAGGCTTCGTCCCTTAATCCTTAAGAGACGAAGCCTGAACTCCGCGTTACCACTCTTATTGCCGCCAAGGGGCGACCACTCTGTGCACATCAAACAATGCGCTTCCCCGATAACGGAGGGAATTCCGTCCTTACCTAGGCAATAAATGCGTTCAGCAGGCTACTCCCTGGCGAGTTTCATCATCATCCAATACCGTCTTACACCAACCGGCGGCTCTCTGAAATCTTTTGATGACTACTATACCAGTTCATCACATTTAAAAATCTGTTTATAGTTTATCGAATCCACGGCTGCCTGTCAAGGGGGAATTTGCATATTTTTGATGCTTTTTTCACCGCGGGTAAATCCAGGTTGAATCCGCTTGCAAAATGCGATATAATCAAAATTATTATCGCAAGTGATGTAGGAGTATATTATGGAACTGATCCAATCCTTCGACTACGAGGTTCTGCTTTTTCTGATCGAACATGTCCGATCTGCATTTTTAACCCCGATTTTCCTGTTCATTACCCATTTTGGGGATGGGGGCGCTCTGTGGCTTGTGGTAGCAGTGCTATGCCTGCTGCGCCGGGAAACCCGGCCTTGCGGGATTATCATTCTGCTGGCGCTGGTTCTGGGCCTTTTGATAGGCAACCTTGCAATTAAGAATCTGGTTGCGCGTCCGAGACCTTTCCAAACCTATCCGGAACTGACCAATTTGGTGCCGCAAGGTGGCTACTCCTTCCCTTCTGCGCATGCTATGTCCTCTTTTGCAGCAGCGACATCGGCTTTTCTGTTTTTCCGCCGGCATGGGCGCAAATGGCTGGGGATTGTTCTGCTTTTCCTGGCGGCCTGCATTGCCATTTCCCGGCTTTATGTCTGTGTACACTATCCGTCCGACGTTTTGTGCGGCAGCTTGCTGGGTATTGCATTGGGATGTCTGGCAACCTATCTGGTTCAAAAATTTTATCTTTCCCGTGTGGAATCATGAGTCGAGGAGCACTCCATGAAGAAAAATAAATATGCCCAGTTGATGGGCAATACCTTGATTTTTGCGATCGGCACCTTTGCGTCGAAAATCCTTGTTTTTCTGATGATGCGGTACTACACCGCTGTCTTAAGCACATCGGACTTTGGTATCAGCGATCTGATTACCCAGGCGGCGAATGTGCTCATCCCGATCGCAACGGTCAGCATTACCTCTGGTGTGATTCGGTTTGGGTTGGTCAAAGCCAATGATAAACGCGAGATTTTCTCCATCGGTGTCGTTACGGTACTGTGTGGCTATACAATCCTGTTGCTGTTCTCTCCCCTGCTCGGGAAGATCGATGTGCTATCTCCCTATTTGGTGCTCATTTATCTCTATGTTTTGACCTCTTCGTTGCAGCAGGTATGTCATCAGTTTGTGCGTGCCCGCGGTCATGTGCGGCTGTACGCGCTGGACGGCATCTTTCGCACCGTGTGCACCATTGTATTTAATGTGCTGTTCCTGAGTGTATTGGGACTCGGCATCACTGGATATGTCTTGAGCATCATTGTTGCCGATGCGCTGTCCATTGTAGCGCTTAGTGCAATCGATGGATTGCCGCGATTTTTCCGCCTGCGGTATTTAAATCCGGTGATGGCACGCTCCATGCTGGCCTATTCCCTGCCGCTGATTTTTGCGACCGAGTGCAACTGGATCATCAGCATGTCCGACCGATTCTTTATTGAAGCCATGCGTTCTTCGCATGAATTGGGCTTATATGCGGTATCCTCCCGCATTCCTACGATTATGATCCTGATCTCGAGCATTTTTATTGATGCCTGGCAGATTTCGACCATCAATGGCAGCAGCCGCAAGGAGCAAGAGGACTTTTTCACTACGGTCGGGAACATTTATCAGGCGCTCGTCGTGGTTTTGGTTTCGGGAATCATCCTGTTTTCCAAGGTGTTCGTCTTTCTATTTGCCGCGCCTTCGTATTATGAGGCTTGGACCTTTATCCCGCTGCTTGTAATCGGCTCGGGGTTTGCTTGTCTATCGAACTTTGTGAACAGTGTCTATACTCTTGAGAAAAAAAGCACCTGCACGATGGCGACCGTTGTTCTGGGAGCCATCGTAAATATCGGGCTGAATATTTTAATGATTCCGTCGTATGGTCCCCAGGGTGCTGCTTTGGCAACCGCGATCAGTTATATCCTAATGTTTCTCATCCGTGCGATTCACAGCCGGCGTTACATCACCCTACGATGGGAATATCTTCGCTTTGTGGTCTCTGGGCTGGTTTTGGTTTTGCAGTGCTTTTTTATGCTGCGCGAAGTGCCGCTTTGGATTCCGATTGAGATCTTATTGTTCGCTACCATTGTCGTACTCAATGGGGATGATATTTGGAGAGCCGTCTGCAAAATATTGCGGCGTGCCGTTCCCCGCCCGCGTGCCCGCTCATGAAAACAGTTTCTATTTTTGCTCTGCCCATTGAAGGGGCGTTGCAGTTCCCCTCCTACCCGATTGCGCCTTCCCGTCTGTTAGAGTGCAACCGAATGCTTCGTCCCGAAGCGCGTGCCCGTTCCTTAGCAGCGGAACTGCTGCTGTGCTGGGCAGTGCGGCATATGCGCCCTGCCCATGTGCCAAGCCCTCCGCTGCGCAGTTATCTGCCACAAGGCAAACCATATTTTCGGGAAAATCCAGATTTCGCATTCAGTTTGTCCCATGCAGAAGAATGGGCAGTATTGGCGGTCAGTGATGTACCGCTTGGTATTGATTTGGAGAAAACCGGGAAAGGTGGTGCTCCGGTCGTGGCCCGCTTCTTCCATGAGCAGGAAAAGAAGTTTTTTGATACTCTCCCAGAGTCACAGCAGGAGGATGCTTTTTGTAAACTGTGGGTCTTAAAGGAAAGCGTCGTCAAAGCGTTGGGAACCGGGATGCATTTTCCGTTTTCCCGCTTTGCGGTATCCTTGACGCCGACTCCGTCAGTATGCGGTCTGGAAACGTCCGCCCAGCTTTTTCTGCACCCGTTTTCAGAAGAATATCGCTTGGGCGGATGTGTGCTCACAGATGAGGCCGTTTCCCCATCTTTGCAAATCCTCTCCCTGGATGAAGTTTTAAAATAAGGACGTATGAAAAAATCATACGTCCTTTATTTTTTAGCTTTTGCGCCAAATAGACTGACAATGGAAGACACCACAACGACACCCATCGCCAAGGCACCGGCAATGCCCACCGTATTGATGCACTCCCGAACCGCTTGGGAAGTTTGCCCACGAATACAGAATAACATGGTCTGATAGATGCCATTGCCGGGCACCAAAGGAATCAATGAAACTGCCAGAAAAACGCTCACCGGTGTACGCAGAGTCCGTGCAGCCCATTCGGCAAAAATCGTAATCGCCAATGTAGCAATAAAATAACGCGGAATCGCACTGGCAGGAAAAGGCCAAGCGCCCAACAGATATACCAGCCAGCCCAAGGAACCACCCAGCCCGGCAACAAATAACTTGCGGCCACGCACCTGAAAAATGATTCCAAAACAAACGCTGGCAAAGAAACTCATCACACATTGATAGACAAGATCGGCCATCTTTTATCCTCCCAGCATACCGGCAAGGCTCAGCGGCATGGCTGCCCCCACAGCGATACCGGCTGCGACCAAAAGGGCTTCGGTAAATTTTGTAATGCCTGCAACAATATCGCCAGCAATCAGATCGCGAATCGCGTTGGTCATGGGTAGTCCAGGCACCAAAGCCATGATCGACCCTACAATCATGGTATCATACTGCCCGACCCATCCAAAACGATAACAAAGCAAGCCCGACAGCGCTACCCAAAAGCCACCCGCGACGTTCAAAAATAGTCCATTGACATGGATTCGGTTCATAGAGGTTATCAGCCCCCAAAGTACCAGGCACGTACAGCAGGCGCATAAGGCTTCGGCCAGACTACCGCCAAACAGCAACGTAAAAAATAGTCCGGAACCGCCGGTAGCCAAACACAACTCGGCAGCACGGAAATTTGCATGCTGATCGATCAAATGCAGCTGTTCCTGAATAGATTCATAATCCATCGGCTCTTTGCAAAGGCTGCGGCACAAGGCATTGAGCTGGTCAAGCCGTCCCAAATTGGTGCTGCGATGATAAATGCGCGTGACACGGGTGATGGGATTGCCTTCCGCAGGCACCATGGAAGCAATGATGGCTGTTGGTACAGCATAAACCTGAATATCTTTTGCCCCATAAGCCCGGCAAATGCGCGCTATGGATTCCTCGACCCGGTAAATCTCTGCCCCGCTTTCCAGCAGTCGCTGGCCGATATCGATCGAAATGGTAATGATTTCAGTTGCGGTCAACCTTGCCACCCTTTCCACATCGTTTTGCATGTTCAGCATACGCTGATCTGCCGCAAAAGTCAAGAAAGGCGACGGTTTCGTCGCCTTTCCTCAGAATTATTTTTTGCTGTACGCCGTATGTTCTAACGGCAATGTGGTACGGAATCGACCGTCCAATTTATAATAGGCGCCCTGTACGGCAGGTGCCGTAGGAATGGACGTGATTTCGCCGATTCCGACGCTGCCATACGAAAGCTTAGGGGTATTCTTTTCGACGATGATGGGCTGGACATCCGGTGTTTTATTGGCTCGAAAGAGCCCCAGCGTACCGAATTTGACCTTGGGAAGCCCATTTTCGAGCGGGAATTGCTCGGTCAGTGCAAAGCCCAGACTCATGACAACGCCGCCCTCAATCTGCCCTTCGACCGACAGCGGATTGATTGCCCGGCCGACATCGTGTGCTGCAACGACTTTTTCTACGGTGCCGTCCTCACGCAAGCAGACCACCTGGGTGGCATATCCATACGCGACATGGGACACCGGATTCTTCTTCGGTGCGCCCATGGGGTCGGTCGCAGCCAGATATTCTCCGATGAATTCCTGGCCATTGAGCACATCGAGGGGCTGGCCCTGCAAAGCATCTAGTAGTTTCACGCAGGCGCGCCGGCAAGCTTCGCCAGTGATCAGGGTCTGACGCGACCCCGATGTGACACCCGAATCCGGAGCGTTGTTGGTTTCTGCAATTTCATAGACGATTTTATCCACGGGGAAACCGGTCGCTTCGCAGGCGATCTGCATGAGAACCGTACCCAAGCCCTGCCCAATGCAGGAAGCACCCGAACGAATATGAATCCGTCCATCTTCGACAGTTAAGCGGCAGCGTCCCCAGTCAGGCAGCCCGACGCCAACGCCAGCATTCTTCATCGCACAGGCAATGCCAGCATACGGATGGCTTTCAAAGACATCCTTGACGGCTTCCAACGTTTCTACCAGTGCAGTTCCGGGCTCTGCGATTTGCCCATTGGGCAGTTCCTGCCCCGGACGGATGGCATTGCGATAGCGAATTTCCCAAGGCGAAATACCCATCATCTCAGCGAGTAAATTGAGGTTGCATTCGGTGGCAAAACAGCTTTGTGTGACGCCAAATCCTCGGAATGCACCGGCAGGCGGATTGTTGGTATAGACTGCCGTGCCCTCAATGGATACATTTTGGTAATTATAAGGCCCCGCCGCATGGGTGCAGGCACGCTGCAAGACCGGACCGCCCAAGGAGGCATAAGCGCCGGTATCAGCGATAATCGTTGCCTTCATGCCGGTGAGATAGCCATCTTTATCGCAGGCTGTTGTAAACCGCATTTTCATCGGATGGCGTTTGGGATGGATGAGGATACTTTCCTGACGTGTCAGTTTGACTTTGACCGGTCGACCGGTCATCCATGTGAGCAATGCCGCGTGATGCTGTACGGTCATATCCTCTTTGCCGCCAAATCCGCCACCGACCAGCGCATTGATTACATGCACCTTTTCCGGCGGCAGCCCCAGCATTAGGGAGCATTCATGTTGGGTGGCATACACACCCTGATCGGAGGAATAGATGGTCACTTCGCCCTTTTCCCGATCGGCCCAGGCAACCGCGCATTCGGGTTCCAAAAATGCATGCTCTGTAAAGGGAGTTTCGTATTCCCGCGTCACAACATGAGCCGAATTTAGAATCGCTTCATCGGCATTGCCGCGCACCAAATGCTCGAATGCCAGAATATTGCCTTCTTTATGAACATACGGAGAATCTCGCTGCATGGCTTTGATGGGATCAAACACAGCCGGCAATTCTTCATATTCCACTTTGACCAGCTTTTTGGCCTGCTCGATCGCTTCCAGAGTTTCCCCGCATACCAGCGCGATGGCATCGCCCAAGTATCGCGTAATGTTACCGACTTGAATAAGCGTTGCCCAGTCGTTTTTGATATGGCCGATTTTATTTTGCCCGGGAATATCGGCCGCAGTTGCGACACACAAGATTCCGGGGACTTTTTCGGCCTCGCTTTTGTCGATGGACAATACTCGCGCGCGCGGATAGGCAGAACGTACGGCCGAACCATAGACCATGCCGGGAAAATCCATGGCATCAAAGTCATCGGTATACTTTCCGGTCCCCAGGACTTTTTCTCGTACATCAATGCGATGAGCCCGTTGCCCGATCCCATGGATGGCTTCCGGTTTTGGAATCGAGCCGCCGCTGCGTTTGAGAGCTGCTGCGATCTCAACCGCGTCAATAATCTTCTTATAGCCCGTACAGCGACAGTAATTGTTCCGTAGTGCAAAAGCGATTTCCTCTCGCGTGGGGTTGGGATTGCTGTCCAGTAACGCCTTGGTACAGATTACCATACCGGGAATGCAGAATCCGCATTGTACGGCGCCTGCTTCCCCGTAGGCATAGACATACAATTCTTTTTCATAATCGCTCAGACCTTCCACGGTTTGAATGGTCTTGCCATCCAGCCGGGAGATTTTCTGTACACAAGCCTTGACCGGCTTGCCGTCGATCAGCACCGTACAAGTGCCGCATGCCCCTTCCGAACAACCGTCCTTGACCGATTTGAGCCGCAGATCGTTGCGCAGAACATCCAATAGTTTTCGGTCGCCGGCAAACTCATAAGTCTTGCCATTGATCGTTAACCGATAGCCCTTCTGCTCTTCCGGGATATTCGTCAGCATCCCAAATCACCTCGATCGTTCTCGTTTTACATAGCGGCCCAGTCCTTTTTGAACCACCTTGCCATTTTGAACTGCATGCGTTCCGCGCAAAAAGACATCCCGCACCGCTCCTGCGGTTTGGAAGTCTTCATAGGGGGTATAGTCGCAGTTTTGATACTGTGCTTTTGCGGAAATCGTCGTTTGCTTCGTTGGGTCGAAAATCACCAGATCCGCGTCGCTTCCCACAGCCAACACGCCTTTTTTCGGGTAGAGGCCGAACATTTTCGCCGGATTTTCGGCCAGCATCCGGCAGAGATCAGATGCTGTGATTTTTCCAGAAGCCACACCAGCTGTATACATCACAGTCGGTCGGTGCTCAATGCCCGGCATACCGTTTGGAATCAATGTAAAGTCATTGCGCCCCATTTCTTTCTGGCCGTGAAAATGGAACGAACAATGATCGGTCGATACAATATCGATTTCACCTTGCTGCACCGCTTCCCACAAACTCTGCTGATCGGCTTTGCTGCGCAACGGCGGCGAGCAAACATATTTGGCAGCTTCGAAATCCGGCTTTTCATACACGCTTTCATCCAAAAGCAGATATTGCGGACAGGTTTCCACCAGGACTTTTTGTCCGCGCGCTCGTGCAAGCGCGATTTCACGCCGGCCATCGTCGGTCGACAGATGGACAATCCATGCCGGCGCATCGGCCAGTGCCGCGATGCGCAAGAAACGGCTGACCGCCTCCCCTTCCACCAAAGCGGGACGGGTCTTGGGGTGCCAAGATGGGTCAGTATGCCCTTCGGCGAGTGCCTTCTCCCGCAAGCGGTTGAGTACCGGGCCATTTTCACAGTGTACGCCTAAGATGCCGCCGATTTGCTTCATTTCACACAGAATATCGTACATTTCCGGGTCGCTCAGCATCAAAGCATCATAGGCGTAATAGCATTTGAAAGACGTGATTCCCGCATTCGCCATTTCATGCAATTCTGCACGGGTACGTTCATTCCAGTCGGTCACGGCCATATGAAAACCATAGTCACAGGAGCAGTTACCATCTGCCCGGCTGTGCCAGATTTCCAGAGCGTGCGCCAGCGTATCGCCTTTATCCTGAGTGGCAAAGTCGATCAGCATGGTCGTACCGCCTGCCAATGCGGCCGTACTGCCCGAAGCAAAGTCATCCGATGTGACCGTGCCGGAAACCGGCATGTCCAAATGGGTGTGCCCATCGATAAAGCCCGGAAATACCAGACAACCGGCTGCATCGATTACCTGATCGCCTTGCAGATCCGCACCGATCGCACGGATGGTTTCCTCTTCGATCAGGAGATCGGCTTTTTGACAGCGATCTGCAAACACTAGCGTACCGTTTCGAATGACGGTCGTCATACGCTCACCCCGTCTTTCTGCGCAAGAAACGTATCCACAACTTGCCGGAGATCTTCCGGCAAAGCAGAAAAGTCGGTCGAAACCGCTCCGTTCCAGCGATATTTTTCCCGATTCAGAAAGCCGTCATTCGAAGAAGACATAAAATCGGCTTCGGTTTCAAAATAAGTGAATTTATCCCGATAAGGAATGTATCCGAAGGGACACAGACACGCACAGTTGCCGCATTCATTGCAGTAGGAATCCACATGCACCGCAGCTTTGAGCTCCGGCAGCGGCACATTGGCCCGATTGGGACAAACATCCACGCAGTTGCGGCATCGAAAACAAGCGATTGGCGGTGTGCTGGGCGGCACTTGTTTTTTCGCTACTTCCGGTTTGCGATAATAAGGGTCTTGCCGAATCGACGCACAAAGCGCTTCCAGCTTGGCAACGTCCACTTGCGCCGGAATGGACGCAGGCGCCAAATCGGCCAGACGTGCCAGATTGCGGTAGCCCCCCGCTTTAAGCAGCAAGGTGGCGACCGTTACCGGTGCGATGCCGCAGTCCAAAACTGCTTGCATGTTATGTGCATCGATACCGCCCGAAAAAGAAATCGGCAAACGCCCGTCGGTCGCCTGACTGAGCGCTAAAGCAACATGGATGGCTAACGGGAACAATGGTTTGCCGGACATATACATCGCATCGCCAGCCAGTTCCTCGTGCTGGATCTGCACCGGAAAAGTATTGGTCAGCTTGACGCCAAAGGTGACGCCCTGCGTTTCTGCCCGCTTTTGCAGACGTTCGATCATCGCAACCGCATCGGGCAGCTTCATATCATGCTCAAAATGGCTATGATCGAAGGAAACATAGCCATAACCCAAATCATCCAGCAGTTTGCGGACGTTGTCGTATCCAATTAGGGTCGGATTGCATTTGATATAGGTATGGAAGCCCTTCTGCTCGATCAAATACGCGGCGATCTGTTCGATCTCATCCGCCGGGCAACCGTGCATGGTGGACAAGGTCACCAGATTTGAGATATGCGGGTCGATCGAACGCAAAAATGCAGCATCTACCCGCTCAAACAGGGACAAACAGGCTTCGGCTTGCTGCAAACACTGTTCCCAAAACGGGGTGCTGGACGCATCCTGCATGGTATTTAAAAACCAGTCGATTTTGGGGCTCTGGATGCCTGCCAAATCATAGCCTACGCTGATATGGAACTGAAAATCGGCATCTAAACCGCATTCTTTGGCGAGCAATTGCAAGGCTAGGTAGCCTTTGATATATTCTTCGGCGGCTTCGCGGACGGTCAGTTCGGTCGACCATTCGATGTTATACGCTTCATCGTCCACATAGATACAGGGTTTTTGAATCCCCAGTGCCTCGCCCTCTAAAATTTGTACGGTTTTCAGTTCAAAAATGCGCGCTCCGGCGGCAAATTCGGCAATCAAATTTTGTGCCAGCTGGGTATGCGGCCCTGCTGCCGGACCCACGGGCAGAGAAAGCGGCCGGCCAGCAAGCTGCATCAGTCCTTGTCCGGTGCCTTTTCGTACGGGTACATGATAAAAACTCCCGCTTTTCCGGTATTCGGCTAATGCACATTTCAGAAGTTCCGGAAAGGGCACGCCACGCATTGTATCACTCATTGCGGTTCACCTCCACACAAAGCCTGCCATAGGGCTCCGGCTTCTTGTTGACATTCATATCGCAGTTTTTCCTCGTCGACACAGCGAATTTCCCGATTTTCCATCAAAATCTGTCCATTGCATACGGTCGTGGTGATGTTGCGGCCATTCATACCAAACAGCAGATGCCCTTGGAAATTATCCGCCCGCAGCGGTGTGAACGGCTGATAATCGGAAACAATCAAATCCGCGTGAGCCCCGGCCTGCAAAACGCCAAATGTACCGCCAAAATGCCGAGATGCCAGTGCTGCATTGTTTGTCAGCGCCATGGCAAAGGTTTCATTCCAGCCCACCGACGGATGATGGTTTTCATGCTTCATGAGCACATTGGCATGTTTCATGGACTCGATCATATCGCTGGTAAATCCATCGGTGCCCAGACCGACCAGCACACCGGCTTGGAACAAGCGCAGCACATCGGTCACGCCAACTGCATTGCCCATATTGGACTGCGGATTGTGCACCACAGCCGTTCCGGTACGCGCCAGAGTTTCCCGGTCGGAATCTGTCAGATAGACACAGTGACCGCAAATGGTCTGCGGTCCCAGAATACCATGCCGCTCCAGTCGTTCCACCACGGTTTCGTGGTAGGTATCCCGGCAGTGGTCGCGGTCATAGGCGCCCTCGCACACGTGAATGTGGAAACCACCTTCGGTTTGCTGCCGGGCAAGCTCCATGGTCTGCTCCGAAATGGTAAACGAGGCGTGCATGCCGCACAAAGCGGCCAGCATCCCAGTCGTGTCCGCTTGGCAGGCTCGCGCAAAATCAACATTTTCCTGCACCGATTGGCGGGCTTTTTCCGGGCCATCGCGGTCAGAGATTTCATAGCACAAGCAGGCTCGCACACCGAATTCCTGCGCTGCCTGCGCGATTTCCAATAGGCTGCCTGGGATTTCGGCAAACGAAGCATGGTGGTCAAATACGGTCGTCACGCCCGAACGGATGCATTCGAGCAAGGTCATGTAGGCCGAATATCGCGTCATGCGACGGGTCAAATGGCGGTCGATATTCCACCAAGTGCCCTCCAAAATTTCCAAAAAATTGGTCGGCTGATTGCCGGGAATCGACAGCCCACGCGCAAATGCCGAATAAATATGATGATGCGTATTGATAAACGCCGGAAAGATGATACCGCCCCGTGCATCACACCGGCGAGCATCCGGATATTTTTGCAGCATCGCATCCGACGCGCCGACTTCCAAAATCGTTCCATCTTCCCAAGCGACGGCGCCGTTTTCCAGCATGCCTTGTGCCGGATCGTTTGTAATCACCGTCCCATGGTATAAAATCTGTTTCATGGCCTGCCACCTTCCTTTCCATGGGCATTGGTCAAATAACCAAACAGTTTTTTATAGTATAACATTTTTAGACGGTTTCGTCAATATAACCTCGAAATTTCACGTATTTTTCCGCAAAGTGCACAAAAGCCAAGACGCAGGAACTAGCCATTCCGCGTCTTGGCTTTGCGAAACCATTTAAGCAATGATGGTGCCCGTCTTGCCTTCCAGACCATCTTTGGCCTTTTCCAGCAAGGTGATGAGAGCTTGCCGTCCGGGCGCGGATTCGGCAAATTTGATCGCAGCCTCCACTTTGGGCAGCATGGAACCGGTTGCAAACTGTCCTTCGGCACAGTATTGGCGCGCCTCTTGAGTCGTCATTCGGTCCAGCCATTGCTGCTCCGGCGTACCAAAATGAATCGCGCATTTTTCCACTGCCGTCAAAATGATGAGCAGGTCTGCATCCACCTGCTGTGCAATCAGGCAGGAACAAAAATCCTTATCGATTACCGCACTGGCACCGTGTAGCTGGACGCCCTCCCGTGTCACAGGAATGCCTCCGCCGCCCCCGGCTATGACTACCTGTCCGGCGTTAAACAGCGCACGCACGGTATCGATCTCCACGATGTCGCGTGGCTTGGGGCTGGCGACGACTCGCCGCCAACCACGTCCGGCATCCTCCATCATGACATACCCTTTTTCCTTTTGCAGTTTCTCGGCCTCTTCCTGGCTCATGAAACGGCCAATGGGTTTGGTCGGTGTCTGAAATGCCGGGTCATTCGGGTCTACGACCACTTGGGTGATGACGGTCGCGCACGGTTTGGGAATCCCACGACTGAGCAGTTCTGCGCGCAGCGCATTTTGCAGGTCATAGCCAATATAGCTCTGGCTCATCGCCACGCACACCGACAGCGGAATGACCGGAAAATCCTGCTCCACGACACGCGTCAGTTCATTCATTGCATGGTGAATCATGCCTACCTGCGGTCCATTGCCATGGGATACGATTACCTCATGGCCTTGTTCGATCAAGTCGGCAATGGCCTTCGCCGTATGCCGTACGGCAGTCATCTGTTCGGTGAGTGTGTTGCCGAGCGCATTGCCGCCCAGCGCAATAACAATTCGCTTGCCCACTATTTGTTAAACTCCTCTCAGAAAAAACAGCAAGGGGCAGGGTTCGGACCCCGCCCCTCTTGTGTCGATTCTCGTTATTCGGTGGTCAGACGGCGCTCTGCTGCGCGGTCGGCCAGCTTTTTGAGCATCGCCTGCGGATCTTTGCACTTGGCAAGGAAGATCATCGCGGCGATGATATAGGGCTTGAAAGATGCTTCCTTATAGAGCGGTACGCGGTAGCGGTCAAAGACCGAAGCTTCCACTTCGCCATCCACACAGGAAACCCCGTTGATGTCTGCGGGCAGGCAGTGCAGATACAGCGCCTTGCCATCGTGGGTCTTGGCCATCATCTCTTCGGTGCAGCACCAGTCCTTATGTTCGGCATTCTGAGCCAGAAGTTCCTTTTCGAGTGCCTGGATACCCGCCGTATCGCCCTGGGCATACAGGTCGGTACGCTTTTCCATTGCAGCAAACGGCGCCCAGCTCTTGGGATAAACGATGTCTGCATCTTCAAATGCTTCGGCCATGGAATTGACCTTGCGGAAGGTACCGCCAGTTGCTTCTGCGTTTTTCTTAGCAACTTCTTCGACTTCGGGCATGACCTCATAGCCCTCCGGATGCGCCAGCACAACATCCATGCCAAAGCGGGTAAACAAACCGATGACACCCTGCGGCACCGACAGCGGTTTGCCGTACGAAGGTGAGTATGCCCAAGTCATAGCAACCTTTTTGCCCTTCAGGTTCTCAACACCGCCAAAATGATGGATAATGTGCAGCATATCTGCCATACATTGGGTCGGATGATCGATGTCGCACTGGAGGTTAACCAGCGTCGGCTTCTGCTCCAGAACACCATCCTCATAGCCCTCGGTTACTGCATTGACCACTTCGTGCATATAGGCATTGCCCTTGCCGATGTACATATCGTCACGGATACCGATGACATCCGCCATAAAGGATACCATGTTTGCGGTTTCGCGAACGGTTTCGCCATGTGCGATCTGACTCTTGCCCTCATCCAAATCCTGTACTTCCAGACCAAGCAGATTGCAGGCCGCAGCAAAGGAGAAGCGGGTGCGGGTCGAGTTGTCGCGGAACAGGCTAATGCCCAGACCGGATTCAAAAATCTTGGTGGAAATGTTGTTTTCGCGCATGTACCGCAGCGTATCGGCAATCGTAAAGACCGCTTCGATCTCATCGTCCGTCTTTTCCCAGGTCAGGAAAAAGTCGTTTTCATACATTTCCTTAAAATTCAGCGCGTTGAGTTTGTCGATATAAGCCTGTAACTTTGCGTCCATTCTTTGCATTCTCCTTTTTTATTCTACACTGCTGTACATGCCCGGCAGCGCTGCATAGACAGCGGCGCAGCGGACCAGATCGATCTTCCAAGTATGTTCGTTGGGGGCATGTGCCTGTGCTTCTGCACCCGGACCGAAGCCGATGCACGGGATGCCATTGCGGCCCATAATCGTGACACCATTGGTCGAAAACGTCCACTTATCGGTCAGCGGACGAGCCTTGCGCATTTCTTCGGTTGCCGCACAGCCCACACGGGATTCCCCATACAGGCCCTTATAGGCAGCTTCGAGCGCCTTGGTGACCTTATGATCTTCGGAAATGACCCAAGTCGGGAAATAGCACTCAATGGGATAAACACAACCTGCCCAAGACGGACGGTCATACTGATACATGGAAACGGTCACGTCATCGCCATATTTGCGAACCGCAGGCAGATCACGGATTTCATCCAGGCAGCTTTCCCAGGTCTCGCCTGCCGTCATACGGCGGTCGAGCGATACCGAGCAGCTATCTGCCACAGCACAGCGACTGGGCGACGTAAAGAAGATTTCCGAAACCGTAACCGTACCACGGCCCAGGAAATTGGCTTCCTTCCATTCGGGATTGTACTTTTCGTCCAGCATCTTGACCAGACCCTTGACTTCTACATCGTCCGATGCGCTATTTTCGTTGAGTGCACGCACATCCTGCAAAATATCGGCCATTTTATAAATCGCATTGTCACCGCGTTCGGGTGCCGAGCCATGGCAGGAAACGCCCTTGACATCGACACGAATCTCCATGCGTCCACGCTGGCCGCGATAGATACCGCCGTCCGTCGGCTCAGTGGAAACCACAAATTCCGGACGAATCTTATCTTCATGAATGATGTACTGCCAGCACAGACCGTCGCAGTCCTCTTCCTGCACGGTACCAGTGACAACGATCTGATACTTGTCCTTGAGAAGGCCAAGGTCCTTCATGATCTTGGCGCCATAAACCGCCGAAACAATGCCGCCAAGCTGGTCGGATGTGCCGCGGCCGCCGATCTCGGTATCGGTCTCATACCCTTCATAAGGGTCAAAATCCCAGTTGTCGCGATTGCCGATACCAACGGTATCAATATGTGCATCGAAACCAATGAGGGTTTCACCCGAGCCCATAAAGCCCAGAATGTTGCCCATGTGGTCGATTTGAACGCGGTCAAAGTCCAAATTCTCCATTTCCTGACGGATACGTGCAACGTGACCTTTTTCCTCTGCACTCTCACCCGGAATACGAACCAAGTCCCGTAAGAACTTGGTCATCTTTTCCTGATATCCTTCTGCGGCTCTGTGAATTGCTGCAAAATCCATTGTTATCTCCTCCTACTTATTTTTCTTCTGGATAAGCGCCGCCCCAAACGATTTTCTGATAATTCTCCGGGTCGGTATCGCCTTCGGTCGAGAACATCAAAACAACGCTGTTTTCGTCCAGCCCCATGGCCTGCTTGAGGTCCTGATAGGCCGGATCGGTCAGCAAGGTAGAAATCAGTCCCATACCAACCGCACCCGATTCGCCGGATACGATCTGCGGGTCGCCCTTGACCGGCGCGCCCAGCATACGCATGCCCTTTGCCGCTACCCAGTCCGGACACGATACAAAGAACGACGCATGGTTTTTCAGAATGTCCCATGAAATGGTGTTCGGTTCGCCGCAGGCCAAGCCTGCCATAATGGTCTGCAGATCGCCGTCTACAAACCGCGGCGCACCATCGGCGGCCTTCGCACCCTGGTACAGACAATCAGCTGCCTGTGCTTCCATCACGGTCACGACCGGTTCACAACCAGCAAAGCGGTTGGCAAAATACCCTTGCACTGCGCCAGCCAAACTGCCCACACCAGCCTGGATAAAAATATGCGTCGGTTGGTCAAAGCCATGGGCACGAAGCTGTTCATCGGCTTCGCTGGCCATGGTACCATATCCCTGCATAATCCAAGAGGGAATTTTTTCATAACCCTCCCAAGCCGTATCCTGCACCATCACGCCATTGCGGGTCTGGTTGGCCAGCGCATTGGCGCGGCGCACACACTCATCGTAGTTCACGTCTTCGATCGTGACCTTAGCGCCTTCGCGTGCAATGTTATCAAAGCGCGACTGTGCCGAGCCCTTCGGCATGAGCACAACGGCTTTTTGTCCTAATTTATTGGCGGCCCAGGCAACGCCCCGGCCATGGTTGCCATCGGTGGCGGTAAAGAAAGTAGCCTGCCCAAATTGCCAGCGTAGATCATCGCTGGTTAAGTACGTATAATCGGTTTCCGAAACGTCTTTTCCAATTTGCTCGGCAATATATTGCGCCATCGCAAACGAACCGCCGAGTACTTTAAACGCATTGAGTCCAAAACGATAACTCTCGTCTTTTACCAACAAGCCTTTGATTCCCAAATGCTTTGCCATCCCATCCAGTTTCACCAGGGGAGTTACTTTGTACTGTGGAAAACTCCGATGGAATTCTCGCGCCTTTGCAACATTGTCCAACCCCATGACTGCAAGCTGCTGGTCATCGGTGTGGGGCATTTGATTTTTCACCCATTTAATTTGGTCCATGACTGCTGCCTCCCTATGATCGATTGCCGATGGCAAAATCGTCTCTTGCCTTTATTTTAGCATCCGACCAAGGAAAGTCAACGACATTCGCAAAATATTTTTTATCCTGTCTAAAAATTTTTTTGATAGCTTTTGTGCATCTTGCTGAAATGCCCTGTCGCATAGCTAAAAAATATTCTTTTGCCCTAAATTTTTATTGCAATCACGCAGGTCGTATGCTATGATGATACCAACATTTTAAGAGACAGGAGGCGCGGTCGTGGATATTTCGCTGGATGCACTCAAGCAGATTGCCAAAGGTTTGGCCTGTCAGTTTGGACCGAATTGCGAGGTTGTCATTCATTCCTTTTCCGAGTCGGACGCAGAGGGTTTTGATTCTTCGATCGTCGCCATTGAAAACGGTCATGTTTCCGGCCGCAAACTCGGGGATGGACCTTCCCATGTTGTTTTGGAAGCACTCAAAAAAGGACACGATGCAGCCGACCATCTGGCTTATCTGACACGTACCAAAGACGGCAAAATCTTAAAAAGTTCCACCATCTACTTGCGCAATGCCCGCGGAGAGATCGAATATATTTTATCGATCAATTTTGACATTTCCGGCTTATTGATGTTTGAAAACAGTTTACAGCCGCTGATTTCGACCGAACCCTCCGCTGCTGCGCACGAACCGGACCGCATTGTGCAAAGTGTCGGTGAATTGCTGGATGAACTAATTGCCGAATCGACCCGTTTGGTCGGCAAACCGGTCGCTTTGATGAACAAAGAAGATAAGATTCGAGCCATTCAGTTTTTGAATAAAGCGGGTGCATTTTTAATCACCAAGTCCGGGGATAAGATCTCCAAATACTATGGCATTTCCAAATATACTCTGTACAGCTATATTGACGCACAAACGTAAAAACGAGCGCAAGGCATTCCTTGCGCTCGTTTTTTTAATATACCAAGTGATCGGGGTCCAGTCCGGACCAGCCGCAGCCGGTTAGATGGCTGATTGTCTCCATATCTTGCGGTTCCAAAGTGAAATCAAAAATCTGCGTATTTTCTACGATACGAGCGGGTGTGACCGATTTGGGCAGCGGAATCACGCCGCGCTGCACGCTCCAACGCAGGCAGAGTTGGGCCACCGTCTTTCCATATTTGCGGGCCATATCCTGCATTTCGGGTACTGCAAAGATCTTTCCGGTCGCCAGCGGGCTCCAACCCTCTACCACCATATCATGTTCCTTGCAGAAATCCAGGATTTCATCCTGTGGCATCCCGGGATGGATTTCCACCTGGTCAACCATTGGCTTAACCTCGCAATGCTCCATCAAATGACGCAAATGATGCGGCCGGAAATTGCTCACACCAATGGCTTTGATCTGACCATCGCGATATAGCTTTTCAAAGGCACGCCAAGTTTCCACATTCATGGTCTTCCAGTCGTCGAAGTATTTGGGGTCGTGCGGCCAATGGATCAGATACAAATCCAGATAATCGGTTCGCAGCCATTCGAGCGAACGGGCAAACGCATCCAGGGTCGACTGATATCCCTGCGACGGGTTCCATAGCTTGGAGGTCAAAAAGATCTCGGTGCGTGCAATTCCAGATGCTGCAATAGCCTCCCCGACCGCTTCTTCATTGTGATAGGCGGTTGCGGTGTCAATGTGGCGATATCCGGCTTCCAGTGCATGCAAAACCGACTGCTTGGCTTGTTCGGCCGGCGTTTTCCAGGTGCCAAATCCCAGACAAGGAATACTTGTGCCATTGGAAAGCGGGATACGGGTCTGATGATTCATAAGCTATCCTTTCTCGCGGCATCAGGATAACCGCATTTTAAAGTCGGAATATCCAAATTCACGAATAACTTCAAAGCGGCCATCCTGCCGTTTGTAAACAATCGACGGCAGCGGCATACCATTGAAGGTATTATTTTTGACCATGGTGTACAAGGCCATATCCTCGAAGACCAGTCGGTCACCCTCGTGAAGCGGCTGGTCAAAGGAATACTCTCCAATGATATCCCCTGCCAGACAGGTCGCACTACCCAGACGGTAAGTATGCGCCTTCTCCCCTGCCTGTCCGCTGTTCATGAGCGGCGGCCGATACGGCATTTCCAACACATCGGGCATATGACAGGCTGCCGAAGCGTCCAAAATCGCGATGTCCGTCCCATTGTGCAAGGTTTCCAGTACGGTCGTCACCAGATACCCGGCATTCAGCACAACGGCTTCGCCGGGCTCCAAATAGACTTCAACGCCATACTTTTCCCGCAAATGGCGGACAATGCGAATGAGCCGTTCGATATCGTAATCATCCCTTGTGATGTGATGCCCACCGCCTAAATTGAGCCATTTCATCTGCGACAGCAAATCACCGAATTTGTCTTCTACGGCTGCAACCGTGGTTTCCAAATCATCTGAATTTTGCTCACAAAGGGTATGAAAATGCAGCCCATCCAGCAGCGGCAAAATATCGGCATCCAGGTTTGCGCGAGTCGTTCCCAAACGAGAACCGGGCGCACATGGGTCATAAATGGCATGTCCTTCCTGGGTCGAGCACTCCGGATTGATACGCAAACCGACCGATTTCCCGCGTTCACGCGCCACAGCAGCATATTTTCGCACCTGTTCGGGTGAATTGAAAACGATATCGTCCGCATAGGACAAAATTTCGTCGATTTCATCTGCGCGGTAAGCAGGCGAAAAAACATGGGTTTCCCCGCCGAATTCCTCATGCCCCAGCCGGGCTTCATATAACCCGCTCGCGGTCGTGCCGGCTAGATATTGCCGCAATAGCGGGTATACTGCAAACATGGAGAATGCTTTTTGCGCAAGCAGAATTTTACAGCCTGCCTGCTCAGACACGTGCTTTAAAATCTTTAAGTTATGCAGCAGCCGTTCCTCATCGATGAGATAATACGGCGTGCGGAAACCGCCATCGTTCCAGGTTTGGCTCATCAGTCCACCAGTACCGGAGCGTCGTTGATCTGCCACGGCAGGCCCCATTTATTAAGCGCATCCATGTACGGATCGGGATCAAACTCTTCCACGGTGTATACGCCGGGCTTGTTCCATTTGCCGGTCAGCAGCATCATAGCGCCGATCATTGCCGGCACACCGGTGGTGTACGAGATCGCCTGCGAACCGACTTCCTGATAGCATGCCTGATGGTCGCAAACATTGTAAATATACGCAGTCTTTTCCTGGCCGTCCTTTTTGCCGGTAAAGATGCAGCCGATGTTGGTCTTGCCCTTGGTGCGCGGACCCAGGGTTGCCGGGTCAGGCAGCAGCGCCTTAAGGAACTGAATCGGAACAATCTGATGTCCTTCGAACTCGATCGGCTCGGTGGACAGCATGCCGACATTCTCCAGACACTTCATATGGGTCAGATAGCTCTGCCCAAACGTCATAAAGAAGCGGATGCGCTGAACACCCGGAATATTCTTGGCCAGGGACTCGATCTCCTCGTGATGCAGCAGGTACATATCCTTCTGGCCCACCTGGTCAAAATCATACTCGCGCTTGATGCTCATGGCCGGAATCTCGACCCAGTGACCGTTCTCCCAGTACGAGCCAGGTGCAGAAACCTCACGCAGATTGATTTCCGGGTTGAAGTTGGTTGCAAACGGATAGCCGTGGTCGCCGCCATTACAGTCCAGGATATCGATGGTATCGATCTGATCGAACAGATGCTTCTGTGCATATGCGCAATAAGCCTGCGTAACGCCCGGGTCAAAGCCCGAACCGAGCAGCGCCGTCAGACCGGCCTTTTCAAACTTCTCCTTGTACGCCCACTGCCAGGAGTAATCAAAGTAAGCCGAAAAGCCTTCTTCCTTGCAGCGTTTGTCATAAACAGCCCGCCAAGCCGGGTCGTTAATGTCCTCGGGCTCGTAGTTAGCCGTATCCATGTAGTTGACACCGCATTCGAGGCATGCATCCATAATAGACAGATCCTGATACGGCAATGCGATATTCATAACCAAATCGGGCTGCACCTTGCGGATGAGCGCCACCAGTTCATCAACCTTATCGGCATCCACCTGTTCGGTCGTGATCTTGGTCTTGGTGGTACCTTCCAGCTTTGCCTTGAGCGCGTCACACTTGGACTTGGTGCGGCTGGCAATGCAGATTTCCTCGAATACTTCGCTGTTTTGGCAGCACTTATGAATCGCAACCGATGCGACACCGCCGCAGCCGATAATCAATACCTTTCCCATTTTTATCGTTCCTCCTATATCTTAATCTTGCAGCGCCAGCAGCATTTCCCGAACGATTTTGCATGCCACTGCGGTCGATGCACCGCTCGGGTCATAGTGCGGACTGAGTTCATTGACATCACAACCAACAATATGCAGCTTGCTGCATACCAGCGTTGCCGCGATGCGCAGCGCTTCAAACGAGATACCGCCCGGTTCTGGGGTGCCTGTGCCGGGAAATACCGACGGGTCGAGCACATCGAGATCAAGCGTAAAATATACCGGTTTATCGCGCAGTTTTTCAACGATCTGCGCCAACCCCTCGGTGTTAAAGCGTTGGGTGCGGACATGATCTTTGCCCCAGCGCCATTCCTCGCGGTCGCCCGAGCGAATCCCAAACTGATAAATGCGTTCATCGCCGAGCAGATCCCAGCAGCGGCGAATGACACAGGCATGCGACAACGGTTCACCCAAATAGTCTTCACGCAGGTCGGTATGCGCATCAAAGTGAATGATGTGCAAATCGGGATGCCGCTTGGCGCAGGCACGAACCGCGCCCAGCGTCACCAAATGCTCTCCACCCAGCAGAAACGGAACTTTTCCATCCTGTAAAATACCGTCTGCACAAGCTTCAATCTCCGCAAGTGCCGATTCCGGTCCGCCAAAACGAAGCTCCAGATCGCCGCTGTCCAAAATCGCATAATCGGTCAAATCTCGGTCCTGATACGGTGAGTAGCTTTCCAGTCCAAACGATTCCGAGCGAATGGCGTGAGGCCCAAATCGGGTACCCGGACGGAAAGAAGTTGTCGAGTCATACGGTGCGCCGAACAACACGACATTTGCCTGCTCATATGGCGCATCACAGGCCAAAAAGGTTTCGGTGTTAGCGTTCAACATCTTGCAGCAATTCCTCCACATAGGCCGGCAGATAAAAGGCACCCTTATGCAGTGTGGTGGTATAATACCGGCATTTTAAGCCCAATAGATTCCAGTCGGTTTCCCGCAGGTCTTTGAGCGGATGATATTTTTTCGAAGCAAATCCAAACAGCCAATGTCCGGACGGATAGGTCGGAATGTGAGCCTGATAGACCCGGCTGATCGGAAACGACTCCACAATGCGCTTGTGTGCACGTTGCATGGCGACCGCATCGGCATCGTAAAACGGGCTTTCATGCTGGTTTACCATGATACCATCTTCGCGTAAAGCCTTGAAGCAGTTGCCGTAAAATTCACGGGTAAACAGGCCCTCGCCCGGACCAAACGGATCGGTCGAATCGACGATAATCAGGTCATACGCATCCTCACAGCGGCGAACAAATTTCAGCCCGTCCGCATAATGGATGGTCAAGCGCGGGTCGTCAAACCGGCACGCCGTCTGCGGCAAATACTTTTTGCACACTTCGACAACGAGCGGGTCAATCTCCACCATGTCAATGTGCTCAATGGACGCATAGCGGGTCAGTTCCCGCACCACGCCGCCATCGCCCGCGCCAATGACGAGCACCTTGCGGATATTCGGATGCACCGCCATGGGCACATGGGTAATCATCTCGTGATAGATAAATTCGTCCTTTTCGGTCAGCATCATGTAGCCGTCCAGCGTCAGGAAACGTCCGAACTCGGGCGAATCAAAAACATCGATGCGTTGAAATTCACTTTTCCCGCTGTAAAGCTGCCGGTCGACCCGGATAGAAAGCTTCACATTCGGTGTATGCGCTTCTGAAAACCAAAAATCCAAACCAGCTCACACCCCTTTCAGTACATTCAGCCGTTCGATCCCTGCATCCTCTGGCCCGGTCATCGAGCAGCCCTTTTCTTTGGCATATTCGATATAATCCAAAATTTGATCGGTAATGCGTTCACCGGGCGCCAAAATCGGAATGCCCGGCGGGTAGCACATGACAAATTCACTACATACCCGTCCTGCGGTTTCCCGCAGCGGCAGCGACTCATGCGCCGCATAGAACGCCTGCTGTGGCGATACGGCGACCTCTGGGTCGATGTATTCCTGCTCCATCAGGCCGGTCTTATCCCCACCAAAGCGGCGGCGAATTTCGGCCATGGCACCGACCAGACGCTCGATCTCGCGTTCGCGGTCGCCGATGGAAATATAGGCTAAAATGTTACCCAAATCACCGAATTCAATCTGAATATCGTATTCATCGCGCAGCAAATCATACACTTCAATGCCGGCCAGACCAATATCGAGCGTATGTACCGACAGCTTGGTGACGTCAAAATCGTAAATGCTGTCGCCGTTGATAAGTTCCCGCGAATAGGCATAATACCCGCCAATGGCATTGATCTCCTCGCGTGCATACTCAGCCAGTTCTACGACTCGTGCAAAGGAAGCCTTGCCGCGCAGCGCCAGATTCCGCCGCGAAATATCGAGCGAACTAAGCAGCAGATACGAACCGCTTGTCGTCTGTGTCAGGTTGATAATCTGCCGCACATGGCCTTCGCTCATCGCGGGACCTGCTAGCAGCAGAGACGACTGGGTCAGGCTGCCGCCCGATTTGTGCATGGACACCGCCGCCATATCGGCGCCGGCCGCCATGGCAGACACCGGCAGATTTTCTCCAAAATAAAAATGTGTTCCATGAGCTTCATCTGCCAGACAGAGCATACCGTTGCGATGCGCCAGATCGACGATCGAACGCAAATCGGAGCAGATGCCGTAATAGGTCGGATTGTTGACCAGAACCGCTTTGGCGTCCGGATTTTCCCGGATAGCGCGTTCGACATCCGACACCCGCATGCCGAGCGGAATCCCCAAACGATCGTCACAAGCCGGGTTTACATAAACCGGAATCGCCCCGCACAATACCAAGGCCCCCATGACGCTGCGATGCACATTGCGCGGCAAAATGATCTTCTCCCCGCGCGCTACGACCGAAAGTACCATGCTTTGCACAGCCGAAGTCGTTCCGCCGACCATCAGGAACGCATGTGCCGCGCCAAATGCTTCTGCGGCCAAAATTTCGGCATCTCGAATGACCGAAACCGGATGGCACAGATTGTCCAGCGGCTTCATGGAGTTGACATCCATCTGCACACAGGTCTCACCCAACAAGGCAGCAAGTTCGGGATTTCCCCTTCCCCGCTTATGGCCCGGCACATCGAACGGCACCACACGCATTTTGCGGAAGCGTTCCAATGCTTCGTAAATCGGGGCCCGTTCCTGTGTTAATTGCTTCATGCGTTTTCTCCTTGGCTGTAAATGTTGCGTCCGCTGAAGATTTCGATCATCTCGCGACGGATATTTTCCATAATTTCCAGCCGCACCCGCGGCGGCAGTTCATAAGCATCGGTTTTGAACAAATAGTTTTGCAGATCGATGTCCTTCAGCATCATTTTCGTATGGAACAGATTGGCTTCATAGACATTGATGTCTACGGCGTCATACCGGCGCAGGGTCGCCGGCTCAATGTAATCCTGAATCGATGCAATGTGGTGGTCCAAAAAGAGCTTTTGGCCGTCTACATCGCGGGTAAAACCGCGCACACGATAATCCATGGTGATGATATCTGAATCAAAGGAGCCAATCAAATAGTCGAGGGTGGAAAGCGGCGTGATTTCGCCGCAGGTCGCCACATCAATGTCCACACGGAACGTCGCCAGACAGGTTTCCGGGTGATATTCTGGATAGGTGTGCACGGTAACATGGCTTTTGTCCAAATGAGCGACCTGAGTCTCTCCAATGGGGACCATGGATTGCTCGGAAATGAGCAGCGTGACAGAGGCGCCTTGGGGGTCAAAATCCTGCTTGGAAATGTTCAGCACATTGGCTCCGATCATGTCGGTCAGTGTGGTCAGGATATTGGTCAAGCGCTCGGAGTTATATTGTTCATCGATATAAGCGATGTAATCCTTTTGTTCACGCGGTGTTTTGGCATAACAAACGTCATAAATGTTAAAACTGAGCGCTTTGGTCAAATTATTAAACCCATAGAGTTTGAGTTTTTGTTCCATCGGCGGCCCCTCCTCCAGTAAAATAAAAAACGCAAGCACCGGCATCGTGCTTGCGTTTGAATTCCATATCCCAATCCGATACTTTCCCGCAGAAAAGCCCATGGATTGCAAGAAAATGAGATACAGAATGATGAGATCAGAGTCTATATAGCAAATATTTTACTTTTACTACTCTTATTGACCGTTTCACAAGCTTGATGTGCACGCTGCACACTGGTTATAAAGTAACCAACTTATAAAATTTGAGCTGTGGGCTCAATCAATAAGGCAACGAAAAAGTTGCCGCTCGGCAGTCGACCCGGCTGTCCGCATGGCCTTAACCCGAAAACGGGTGGTCGAAAAATATTTACATGAAAGATCACAGCATTGCTGCATTTCATACTTTAATAATAATATACCCGATGGCGAAGAATGTCAAGAAAGAAATTCTCGGTGTGCCCCGACGTAAAAAGAAACGACATCGCGTCTGCCATGTCGTTTCTTATGAAGCTTTATTCGTCCGCAGCTTTCGCATCCTCAGAATCTACCGCATAGCAGAGAATCATCAGACTGTCGGAAAAGTGCACATTTTCAACCGGAATGCCCAATCCTTCCAAATGAAGGTCCTCTCCGGTAAAATTCCACAGGCCACGGATACCATGGTCGACCAGATTTTTGGCCATATAGGGCGCAATCCCATGCGGTACCGTCAACACCGCAACATCTGGATGATGCTGATCGACATAGTCGTACAGTTCGGCCACGTCGCGGATGTTGACCGGTCCGAAATCCATGCCAACGACTTTTTTATCGGCGTCAAATGCACAAATCAAATCAAAACCGCTGGCTTTGAAATCAAAATTCTTCAAAAGTGCGCGGCCAATATTACCGACGCCGACCAAAATTGCTTTTCGCTGACGATGGATGCCTAAGATCTCTCCCAGGCCTTCGCACAGCTTTTCCACGTTATAGCCATATCCCTGCTGTCCAAATCCGCCAAAACAATTAAAATCCTGTCGGATTTGCGATGCGGTCAATCCCATCGATTCCGCAAGCGCACGGGATGATATACGTTGCACACCATTCGCCCGGAGCCTCGAAACATAACGATAGTAGCGGGGAATGCGGTGGATGACCGCCCGGGATACCTTCTGTTTCTTGTCCAAAGCGAAGCCTCCTACTTATTTCAATCGAGAGAAGCAATGGTTTCCAGCACGTAATCGGTAAACTCCTGCGCAGTTGCGCCGGTATCACGGCCGGTGATCACATACTTCTTCTTTTCATACATACAGATATCCAAAGCGCGATCGAGTTTCTTTGCCAGTTCGATCTCGCCAATGTGTTCGAGCAGCATGACCGATGCACGCAGTACCGACGACGGGTCGGCATACTTTGCGCGGCCTTCCTGCACCATACGCGGCGCCGAGCCATGGATTGCTTCGAACATCGCATACCGCTTGCCGATGTTAGCCGAACCAGCCGTACCAACACCACCCTGGATTTCCGCAGCTTCGTCGGTGATGATATCGCCGTACAGGTTGGGCAGTACAACGACCTTGAAATCACGGCGACGCTTGTCGTCCAGCAGCTTTGCGGTCATGATGTCGATATACCAGTCGTCAAATACGACTTCCGGATACTCAGCGGCAACCTTCTGGCAGGTATCGAGGAACTTGCCATCGGTCGTCTTGATGATGTTGGCCTTGGTTACACAAGAAACACGGTTCTTACCGGTCTTTTTCGCGTAATCAAATGCCAGACGGGCAATACGTTCACAGCCCTGCGAAGTCGCGACTGTAAAGTCGATGAACAGATCGTCCTCGATCTGCACGCCCTGCGAGCCGACTGCATAGCCGCCTTCGGTGTTTTCACGGTAGAACGTCCAGTCGATGCCGAGTTCGGGTACCTTCACCGGACGGACGTTGGCAAACAGGTCGAGCGCCTTACGCATTGCAACATTGGCAGACTCTACGTTCGGCCACGGATCGCCCTTACGCGGGGTCGTGGTCGGTCCCTTGAGGATGACATGGCAAGCCTTGAGTTCTTCCATGACATCCGGCGGAATAGCGCAGCCCAGTTCAGCACGGCGCTCAATGGTCAGGCCATCGATCACACGGAATTCAACCTTGCCCGCCTTGACCTTATCGGCCAGCAGGGTTTCCAGCGCATGCTGCGCCATACCGGTGATCATCGGGCCAATGCCGTCGCCGCCGCAAACGCCGATGATAATTTTATCCAACTTGGAATAGTCGATGAAATCGCCCTGCTCCTTCATCGCACGGATGCGCGCGAGCTGGCTTTCTACGACTTTTTCATATTGCGCAATTGCTTTTTCAGATAATGCCATTGGGGTGTCCTCCAACTAATCGATATTATTTTAACAATTTTTCAGCTAGTTGTCAACGAGTCGTCCAGACTCCTTTGGTCAGACGCCGGTAAAAAATTTGATGCAACCGTATCTTTGACAAAAATATGACTTAGCCGTTTTGCTTTTTCGCATAATTGAGCGTACCGCCTGCCAGCAGTGCACCGCGCTGACGGTCGGAAACTTCGCATTCCGCCTGGAAGGTGTAGCCATTGACAACTACCGTCACACGGCTGCCATTTTTAATTTCCTCGGCAATATGCGGCAGCTGGATGCTGTCGTTCAGGCTGATCTTATCGTAGTCTGCCGGGTCAACGAACGTCAACGGGATGATGCCCGAGTTGACCAGGTTGGCCTTGTGGATACGGGCAAACGACTTGACTAGAACCGCACGAACGCCCAGATATAGCGGCACCAGTGCAGCATGTTCACGGGACGAGCCCTGACCATAGTTTGCACCGCCGACGATCACGCCACCACCCTGCTCCTGGCAGCGAGCCGGGAACTTGGGATCGACGTTAATGAAGCAGTAGTTGGAGTAATACGGGATGTTGGAACGATACGGCAGCAGCTTGGCGCCAGCCGGCAGGATGTGGTCGGTAGTGATGTTGTCCTCGATCTTAAGGACGACCTTACCAGCATAGCTGTCTTCCAGTTCCTTGCCCAGCGGGAAGAGCTTGATGTTCGGACCACGACGTACTTCAACGGTGGACGGGTCTTCCGCGGGCTTGATAATCAGATTATCGTTGATATCAAAATGCTCGGGCATTTCGATGACCGGTGCCTCACCCAGCGTACGCGGGTCGGTCAGGACACCAGCCAGCGCCGAAGCGGCAGCCACTTCGGGCGAAACCAGATAGATCTGTGCATCCTGGGTACCCGAACGACCTTCGAAGTTGCGATTAAAGGTACGCAGCGAAACGCCGCCCGATTCGGGAGACTGGCCCATACCGATGCATGGACCGCAAGCGCATTCCAGAATACGAGCGCCGGCTGCAATGATATCCGACAGGGCGCCGTTCTTGGCGAGCATATCAAATACCTGCTTGGAACCCGGGCTGATGGTCAGCGATACATCCGGATGAATGGTCTTGCCCTTCAGGATGGCAGCGACCTTCATCATATCATAGTAAGACGAGTTGGTGCACGAACCGATGCAGCACTGGTTGACCGTGATCGGGCCGATCTCGGTGACCGGCTTCACATTGTCGGGCATGTGCGGCATCGCAGCCAGCGGCACCAGCGTATTAAGGTCTACCGTGTATTCTTCATCGTACTTGGCATCCGGGTCGGATGCGAGCGGTACATAAACATCGCCGCGGCCCTGTGCTTCCAGAAATGCCTTGGTCACTTCGTCCGACGGGAAAATGGACGTGGTGGCGCCCAGTTCAGCGCCCATATTGGTGATCGTTGCACGCTCGGGTACCGACAGCGTCGCAACGCCTTCGCCTGCATACTCTACAATCTTGCCAACGCCGCCCTTGACGGTCATCTGGCGCAGTACATCCAAAATGATGTCCTTGGCAGCGACCCACGGCTGCAATTTGCCGGTCAGGGTCACGCGTACCATCTTGGGCATGGGGATGTAATACGCGCCGCCGCCCATGGCGACCGCAACGTCCAGGCCGCCTGCACCAAACGCCAGCATACCGATGCCGCCGCCGGTGGGGGTGTGGCTGTCCGAACCAATCAGGGTCTTGCCCGGTGCGCCAAAGCGTTCGAGATGTACCTGATGGCAGATACCGTTGCCTGCCTTGGAGTAGTAGATGCCATGCTTCTTGGCAACCGTACCGATGTACTTGTGGTCGTCCGCATTCTCAAAACCAGACTGGAGGGTATTGTGGTCAATATAGGCAACCGATCGTTCGGTCTTGACCTGGTCGACTCCCATGGCCTCAAATTGCAGGTACGCCATGGTACCCGTGGCGTCCTGGGTCAGGGTCTGATCGATTTTCAAACCGATCTCCTGGCCCTGCACCATTTCCCCATCGACCAGATGTGCTTTCAGAATTTTTTCTGCAATCGTCATTCCCATTGTCTTGCATCGCTCCTCATGATGATCCGTGCGGCAAACCCTTGCCGCAGCTTTCCTCTATGTGACGGCTTCCACAGCCTTCTCCACGGCGTTGTGCCGTGCCCAAATTGTAAAAAAACGGCTTTCGAAACGAAACCCTTCTTATTTTAACGCAAAAGCCGCTGTTTTTCCAGAGTAAATCACGAAATTTTTTGACAAATCTTTTCGCTGATTTCGGCTGTTGCAAAAGCATTTTGCAGGGTCGTGCCCAGATTGCCGGCTTGGAATTCATAATACGCCTGGCTTCCGATCATGGCCGCATTGTCGCCGCACAAGTGGAGCGGTGGCAGATAAAGCTGGATCTTCCGGCGGGCTGCCATTTCATGCAGGGCTTTGCGCAGCCAGGAATTGGCGGCTACCCCGCCGGCACAGACCACATCCCGCACACCGGTCTGGTCGATCGCAAGCTCCAGCCGGGGCACTAGCGTATCGACTACTGCTGCACAAAATGCGGCCGCCAGAGCGGGTTTATCAATGGTTTCGCCCTTTTGCTCGGCGTTATGCGCCAGATTGATGACCGCTGTTTTCAGGCCCGAGAACGAAAAATCCAGTGGAGCATCTTTGACTTTGGAATGCGGCAGCGGATATTTGGACGCATCGCCGCCGCGCGCCATGGTATCGATCTTCGGTCCACCCGGGTATCCCACGCCCAGCACGCGCGCAACCTTATCAAAAGCTTCTCCTGCTGCGTCGTCCCGCGTGCCGCCCAGAATTTCAAAAGAGGTATAATCCCGGACCAGCACCAGCAAACTATGCCCACCTGAAGCCACCAGCGTTAAAAACGGCGGCTTCAGCTCGGAAAACACCAGATAATTTGCCGCGATATGGCCCCGGATGTGATGCACCGGGATAAACGGTTTCTGTAAAGAATACGCCAGGGACTTGCCGAAATTGGCGCCTACCAGCAAGGCACCGATCAGTCCCGGCGCGCAGGTCGCCGCAACAGCGTCAACGTCCGATGCATCCATATTGGCTTCCCGCAAGGCCAGATCGATGACACGCACCACGGCCTCCATATGCCGGCGGGAAGCGATTTCCGGAACCACCCCGCCATAGAGGGCATGAGTCTCCACCTGACTGTCTACGATATTGGATAAAATATGCCGTCCGTCTTCGATGATCGCAGCGGCGGTTTCATCGCAAGAGGACTCAATCGCTAAAATTTTCATTTCAAATCATCCATTTCTTTGTCTGGCATCCTGTTGTCAACGCATGGTGCCATCCGATATTTCTTTTTCCATACATAGCACATTCGAATCGCCCACAAAATCCCCGTAATTGTCGCAAACCTGATAGCCCAGATGGCGATAGGCTGTGATTGCCCCTTCCATATCCGAACCAGTTTCCAGCACCGCCCGATGGCAGCCAGATGCTGCGGCATGCTGCTCGATGGCTTCCATCAGCTGGCGTGCGATCCCCTGCTCCCGATATGCAGGGCGGACATACATGCGTTTGACCTCTGCTGTGACGGCATCCATCGCTTTCCAGCAGCAGCATGCGACCGGGACTTCCTGCACATAGGCCACCGCGGCACCAGCCATTTTTGTCAGGTCATGATATTTTTGATATTTCCGCGTGGCTTCTCCGTAACGTTTCACGAAAAAGTCATCCAATTCTGCGGTCAACATGTGTAAATGTGGGTGATTAACTTCTACAAATTTTAATTCCATATTCTTCATTCCAATCTTCCAAAGGTCCATCAATCGGCCGATTCTTTATCCAAAAATAAGGTCATCAGCATGGCGTCCTCTTTGGGGTCATGATAGAACGCTTTGCGCGTGCCCACAGAAATATAGCCTGCCTTTTCATATAAAGCAATGGCTGCTACATTGGATACCCGTACTTCCAGGGTAATAAACGACAGCCCCTGCTTCTCCGCTGCTTTTTGCAGTTCCTGCAATAGACGGCGGGCAATGCCATGCCGCCGGGCATCCGGCCGAACCGCTACATTGGTGATATATCCTTCATCCAGCACGGTTTTACAGCCCACATATCCCAGCGGTTCCGGCCCCTCCGCTACCAGGAACAAACTTCCGTCCTCTTCCAACTCTGCCGCCAAAGCGTTTTCGCTCCAAGGGGTGTGAAAGCATTGCTGCTCAATCACTGCTAGGGCCGGAATATGCTCTGGCTGCATTTTTGCGATTTTGATTTTCATGATAACCTCTCAATAATTGCCGATACCCCCGTGCGAATCTGTTCAGCGCACTGGCGGTATGTATCCAGATCCCCACCAAAAGGATCGGATATATCCTGCGGCAACAAGGTGAATAATTTACTTTCCGCTTGCGGGAATTCGGCTAAAACGCGGTCATAGTGCGCGCCGGTCATGCAGACTAGATATTTTGCGTCCGCAACAATTTGACTGTTTAACATTCGCGAATGATGCCCAGACAAATCGGCTCCCATCTCAGCCGCAGCTGTGCGGGCATGTTCGGATGCCGGCAAACCATCCACGGTAAAAATACCAGCTGACTCTGCATGCAGTCCGGTTTTCTCCTCCCCGCCCAGCGCCCGAAACAGGCCTTCGGCCATCGGGCTGCGGCAGGTATTGCCTGTACATAAAAATACGATTTTGTCCATCGTTCACCCTCCTTGCAAGGCATTGACCTTGCCATCCATGTCAATGCATATAACCTCTGTAAAGGTTGCTGCCAGTAACCTTTACACGGTACAATTATCCCTTTGCAGTATACCAATCATGCCCTGTATGCGCTTCTGCGATAAGAGGAGCATCCATTTTTATCGCACCCTCCATTTCTTCGGTCAGAAGCTTGGTGACGACTTCCTGCTCCTCCAGTGGGGCTTCCAAAATCAGCTCGTCATGCACCTGCAAGATCAATTTACTGCGATATCCTTCCTCTCGCAGGCGGCGCCAGACGCGCAGCATGGCGATTTTGATAATATCCGCTGCCGTCCCCTGAATGGGCGTATTCATGGCTACGCGTTCGCCAAACGAACGGATCGCAAAGCTTTTGCTGGAAAGCTCCGGCAAATAACGGCGACGACCAAACAACGTTTCGACATATCCATGTTCTTTGGCAAACGCTTTGCTTTCCTGCATATATCGGTCTACACCTGGATAGGTCGCCAGATAGCTTTGAATGAATTCCCGCGCCTGTTTGCGGGTCACCCCAATATCGCCCGCCAGCGCAAAATCGGAGATGCCATATACAATACCAAAGTTGACTGCCTTGCAACTGGAGCGCATTTGGCTGGTGACTTCTTCCGGCGGCACGCCATAGACCTTGGAAGCCGTCGCCGCATGGATATCCTGCCCGTGCCGGAAAGCTTCCAGCATGGCTTCATCTTTCGCGATATGGGCCAATACCCGCAGCTCAATCTGTGAATAGTCGGCATCAATCAGAACATGTTGTTCGTCCTCAGCAATGAACATACGGCGCAGTTCCCGTCCCAACTCAGTCCGTACCGGAATATTCTGCAAATTGGGGTCGGTCGAAGATAACCGTCCGGTCGCGGTCACGGTCTGCTGAAAATGCGAATGAATACGCCCATCCTTGGGGTCGATCACTTTGAGCAAACCGTCCACATAGGTGCTTTTCAGTTTGGTCAGCTGCCGGTATTCGAGCACTTCCCCGACGATGGGATGATATCCCACAATGGCTTCCAGCACTTCCGCACTGGTCGAATAGCCACTCTTGGTCTTTTTCTGCACTGGAAGGCCCAGGCGCTCAAACAAGATTTCGCCCAGCTGTTTGGGGGAATTGATATTGAATGTTCCGCCTGCATCCGCATAGATGCGTTCGGTCAGCGACTCAATCCGCTCATCGAGCTGCTCGCCAAACTCCTGCAGCAATTGAGGGTCTGCCTTGCAGCCAATGTGCTGCATATCGGCCAGCACGGTCATGAGCGGCAATTCAAGATCAAAGTATAGTTTTTTGAGTGCAGGCTGCTCATCCAATCGTTTGGCGATCTCATCGTGCACCAGCTTGACTGCTTCGGTCCATCGAGCCAGAAGGCGGACCGCTTCCTCACGCCCGCCCAAGGGAGAAAAGGCATCTTCTTTTTCAAAGGCTGCATCCGGCAGTTCCAAATTCAAATAAGACAGGGTGACCCGCTGCAAATCATAGGCTCCTTCGGCTGGATTGAGCAAATAGGCACCCAGACAAGTGTCAAATACGACACCCTCTGGCCAAATGCACCGGGCCATCAGCTGCACATAGCTCTCTTTGATATCATGCGCCACCAGCTGAACGGCACCGGAAAATAGACGGCGCAGCAATTCAAACCACTCGTCGGAGGAAAAATCGTTCTCCACATAAACGAAAGCCTGACTTCCCTGCAACAAACAAAAGGCGTCCTGCCGGGCGGTCATGTACAGATAGACCGTATCATTACAGGATTTGATCTGTGCTAGACCTGCTTCAAACTGGTCCATCGTTTGAATTGTCAGCGTGCTTTCCGGGGCTTCCGGTACATCGTCGACCGTGAGACCAAGGCGTTTGATAAAGCTCTTAAACTCCAACCGAGTCAGCAAGGCATACAGCCCTTCCTCATCGATAAATTCTTCCGATAACGCTGTGGGGTCGATAGGCAATGGCGCATTGCGATCAATCGTCGCAAGCCAAAAGCTGTCCCGCGCACTTTGTGCACCGGCTTCCAACTTGTCCCGTACTCCTTTTTTGATGTCGGGGCTGTCCAGATTTTCGTAAATCGCATCCAGCGACCCAAAGCGCAGCAGCAGATTCATCGCTGTTTTTTGCCCGATGCCCGGTACGCCGCTGATATTATCCGAAGAATCGCCCATCAGGGCTTTCAGATCGATCAAATGGATGGGTGCAAATCCGTATTCTTCTTGGAACAAAGCTTCATCGTACCGGGTCGTGGTCGTCTGGCCCATCTTGGTGGTCACCAAACGAACGGTCGTCCCGCCGCCGACCAGCTGCAAGCTGTCTCGGTCACCGGTTACAATGACGCATTCGTCCCCATGCTCGTTGAGCACCCGGCTGATCGTGCCGATCAGATCATCTGCCTCATAACCGGCCTGTTCGCAGCAAGTGACTCCCAGCTTATCCAGCACATCCTTCATCACAGGCAGCTGAACGGCCAATTCGTCCGGCATCCCCTTTCGGGTCGCCTTGTAGCTGTCAAACTTCTTGTGACGGAAGGTCTTTTCCCGCACGTCAAAACAAACGATTGTCCGGTCGGGGCATTCTTCGTCTTGCAGCTTAAAAAAGGTCGATAAAAACCCATAGATTGCATTGGTATACAAGCCTTCGTGGTTGGTGAGCAGCCGCACGCCATAAAACGCGCGGTTTAAAATGCTGTTGCCATCAATGACCATGATTTTCATAGGCGTTTCCTCATTCCACAGTTTTCGATATTGAATATAGTATACTCCAAATCGTGCTTTTGCACAACCGAACCGGCAAAATAACCTGTTTTATACAAAAACATGCGGCCTACTCCAATGCAGGCCGCATGTTTGATCTTAATCTTCTAATTTTAAATCGTTTTCTTTGATCCATCCCATCTTCCGCAAGATCTCGCAAAAGATGACGGACAGGATGGCCGGCAGCACGAAGCTGATGAGGATAAGTCCCAACCATTCCATCATACCGGGTGATACGGGGGCTGCATTGTTCGTCGGCGAAATCCAGCCGGTATATACGCCGATCTGACCCACCAGTCCGCAGGTACCCATGCCCGACGAAACGGGCGCACCGTTCATCTGCAAGCCAAAGACACAGGTTGCAATTGGTCCGGTAATCGCTGACGCCAGTGTGGGCGGAATCCAGATGCGCGGATTGCGTACAATATTGGGCATTTGCAGCATTGAGGTCCCCAATCCTTGAGAAACTAGGCCGCCCCAGCGGTTTTCCCGGAAACTCATCACTGCAAAACCGATCATCTGCGCGCAGCAACCAGCAACCGCGGCGCCACCAGCCAAACCAGTCAAGCCCAACGCTGCACAAATGGCGGCCGACGAAATCGGTAACGTCAGTGCGACGCCGACAACGACCGAAACGACCACGCCCATCAGGAACGGCTGCAAATCGGTCGCCCACATAATGATCTGCCCAACTGCGGAGGCCGCAGCGCCAATGGCCGGTGCGCACCAAGCCGCTAACATACAGCCCGAGAAAATCGTGACAAACGGCGTCACTAGGATATCGATTTTGGTTTCCTTGGATACCGCCTTTCCCAATTCGGCTGCAATGACGGTAATGATCAGCACCGCAAGTGGACCACCGGCGCCGCCCAATTCATTGGTAGCCGAGCCAACGGTAATGAGCGAAAACAGCACCAGCGGCGGACAATGCAGTGCCCAACCGATGGCACAAGCCATCGCTGCGCCGACAACGTGCGTTTCTTTGGCGAAGTCACCCACTTGGACAAATACATCGATGCCCAATTGGGTGCCCAGCGTACCGACGATTGTGCCAATCAGAAGCGAGGCAAACAGGCCTTGCGCCATGGCGCCCAGTGCATCGACACCATATCGTTTTGCGGAGATTTCGATGTCCTTCCTCCGCAGAAATTCTTTTACGTTACTCATTTGAATCCGTCCTTTTTAATATGTCTTGTCACCTGTCAAATATAATAACAAATCTGCTGACAAATTGCAATCCTTTTTTGCATAAAAAACAGCGGCCTAAAAGGCCGCTGCTCTTTACGTATCATCTTCCATCTTTTCGAAGGTCAAAATTACTTTGAACAAATCGCCATCTACCATCAGTTCAAATTTGCCTTGCATCAGCTCGGTCAAACTTTGTGCAATGGACAAGCCCAAACCACTTCCTTCAGTCGAACGCGAAGCGTCGCCGCGGACAAAACGTTCCATCAGCTCATCTGCCGCAATGTTGAGCCGTTCACGCGAGATATTCTTCAGAGAAATGACCACCTGATTGGACCGGGTTTCCAAATCCATATATACCCGGGTACCCGGCATAGCATACTTGGTGATATTTCCAAGCAGATTATCAAACACGCGCCAAAGCAGGCGTCCATCCGCATAAATCGACGGCTCTTGCTCTGGGATGCTCAGCACAACATCCAGATTGCAGGACTGAAACCGTTCTGCGTATTCTCCGACACATTGCCGGAGCAGTTCGCCAGCATGGCTGCGTTCGGCATGAACTGTGATATTGCCGGTCGTTGCCTTACTGACTTCGATCAAATCGGTAATCAATTTTTTGAGTTTTGCGGATTGCCGGTCTAGTACGTCAAGATATTCTGTGGCCGGACCATCAGGTACCGGTTCCCCCTTGAGCAAATCGACATAGTTGATGATCGATGTCAAAGGGGTTTTGATATCGTGCGAAACATTGGTGAGCAACTCATAACGCATACGTTCGCTTTTGAGCCGTTCTTCGACGGCTACCGTCATCCCATCGGAAATCGCATTGAGATTGCGGGCATGGTCCTGTAAATCCCAATACATGTGATCGGTCGGCACCTTATAATCCAAATCGCCGCCTGCAAGTCGCTCCCCACCTTTTTTGAGCCGGTCGAGCTGCACGGCAAAAAAGCCGACGCCCAAAAGAATCAAGATATCGAGCAGCAACATGAGCAAAAACAAGCCGCCATCATAAACGGAGTGGAATGCCAGGAATTCCAAAACAATGAGCAATACCGCCGTAATGCCTACCAGTTTCCAAATAACATTTAAGTGCCGGAACAAGTCGGAGAGTTGGCCGAAAATCGTTCCCAAGCCATGCCGCACTTTGCGTAAAAGAGGAAGCAAAGCATTGGGCTTGGGTTCCGTCGCGCCGCCTTCTTGTTGTTTGGCGTGCCGCTGTGCCACAGCCCGCTGTCCAACTCGTACCATACATCCCACGCCGCCGTGCAGCTTCCGCCAAAGCCACGCGCCAACTTTCCAAATCAAGGTGCTGCGCAGCAGCATCCGCCCCTTGATGCGTGCTACACCTGTATGAATCCACAACAAAACCAGCAATACTGCCCCTGCAACGACCGCGACGACTAACCCGGTCATAAACGGCAGCATCTGATAAGCCTCCACGCCAACATAATATGGCAGGGAGAAATATTCTTCGATCGGCACGGTAATCAGGCAGCATAGAACTGCAAATACGACGGTCAGCACATCAAAAGGAACGCGGTGAAATCCTTTCAAAGCGATCGTGCCATCCGATGCAGAACGCCCTGCACTGAGCAGCAGCACGATCCACGCCAGTAACATAATCGCCAACGAAATACCGCCATGAATCAAATACGTCCACCGATTTTGCACGTGATTCAGGTACTGCTCCCGAAGATACAGAAAACAGTCCTGATAGGTTCCAGATGTGTCCAAATAGACCTTATAGCCATAATCTTCCTCGTAATGGGAATAATAGGGCAGTTCCTCCATCGTATTATTCACTTTGGTGCCTGCGATTGGATACTCTGTACCATCCTGATAAACCAGAATCACACGCAAACTGGATTCCTGCAGTTTTTTGGTTAGCTCGTTATAGAACTGCAATTCACTGTAATCCTTCTGCTGTTTCTGATCGTACTCATACCACGTTTGCGCATTCATAATATATTCTCCTTGCGCCTGATAGAAAAACGAATTATTATAGTATTCTTCAGAATAACAGCCTACGGAAGCCGCGAATAGCGCCTGACCTCCCCAAAAAGCCGCGAAAACTAAGCTTGCCAACATGACAAGGGCCGCCACCACCTTGATTGGCTTTGCATAAATGTGATAAATCTTCATCGCTTTCATCCTCCTTACCTGCAGAGCGTCCCACCGTTCTCCAACTCATCCGCGCCCTTCGGAACAAAATTTATATCCCTGTCCCCATACTACCTTCAAATAGCGGGGTTCCGCCGGATTGATCTCAATTTTCTCCCGCAGATGCCGGATATGTACGGCGACCGTCGAGTCCGAATTTCCATACGCAGCTCCCTCCCACACCAGTTCGTAGATTTTGGCCGAGGAATAGACTTTTCCTGCATTCTGCATGAGTAAATGCAAAATGCTATATTCGATCGGCGTCAGGTTGACGGTATCGCCATCCACCGTCACCCGTTTGCTATCATCATCCAGCGTCACGCCGCCAATTGTGATCACACTGGGATTTTGGGTGGGCATCGCCCCCAACATGGTATATCGCCGCAACTGACTTTTGACCCGTGCAACCACTTCAATGGGATTGAACGGTTTGGTCACATAATCATCTGCACCGATGGTAAGTCCCAAAATTTTATCGGTATCTTCCGATTTCGCCGTCAATAAGATAACGGGAATATTGCTGATCTCCCGTAATTTTGCAGTCGCCGCAATGCCATCCAAAACCGGCATCATAATATCCATCAAACACAGATGGATGTTTTCTTCCTGTAAGATTTTTAAAGCTTCTTCCCCCGTGTAGGCAGCAAAGACCTGATATCCTTCTGCCCCCAAATAGATCTTCAATGCCGCAACGATATCATGGTCGTCGTCACAAACCAGTATGTTGTACATCCTTGCCCCTCCCTTTCTGTCTTTTATTATGACACAGCTTCATTTAAAAACAAAGTAGCCAATCGTTTAAGGTTTCTTTAAGATGGCTCTTTGGAAAGAAAATTTTCTCCAGCCCATAGAAAAAGACCGGTCATTCGACCGGCCTTTTTTCTTTATTTTCTCTTGTATACGATTGGTTCATCAAACCCAAAGGTACGCTTGCCGTTCATCTCCATAGATTCCGAAACTTCCAACTTTTCGGCAGAAAAACGTTCAAACAGCGTAAATTTCAAAACCGGGGTAAACATACTCACGCTGCCGCCTTCCCATACGCCATCCTTGCAGCGATAAACCGCAGGGGTAAACTTGGTCGAGGCTTTCAAATCTGCATATGCGACCAGCTGCATCGTAGCATAGGAAAAGGTATTCTTATCCTGTCCCGCAGGAATGTCATACGAAGTTAACGTGACTTCTCCTTCTGCTTCGGTAAACAAAAACAGATGCGGCGACGCATGTGTCTTACCGTTGGTGGTGTAATAGCTCTCCTCCACCATAAATACACCTGCAAAGTCCTGCGGCAAACCGGTAATTTTATCGTTGCATGCTGTATTCACATGTTCTGCATAAGGAAAATCGGTGATACCCTGCTTTTGCAGCGCTTCTATCTGTTCTTGGTTATTGAAGTGTCCGGTGAGAATTTCCATAAAGTCCTGCAAGACGCTCATAAAACTTCCTCCATTCTAGGCGATCATTTCATATCGATTAAGTATGTTTTATCATAGCACATTCAATCACCAAACACAAGGATAAGCTTTCCACTCCATCGGCATTCGGCTTACGACTTTTCCGTCTTTTTCCCCTTCCGCCCAAATATAATGAAGAGCAGTGCCGAAACAGCCATCAGCATCGGATAGAAACAATACGGAATCAGATCGACCGGACTGATTTCCAGCGCAGTACCGGCGGTAAAGCTGACGGCGGTTAAGATCTGAGCACCATACGGAATCAGTCCCTGGCAAACCGAAGTGAAAATATCCAAAAGCGATGCCGTGCGCTTGGGACTGATATCATATTCTTCGGCAATTTCCTTGGCAACCGGGCCTGCAATGACGATGGCAATGGTATTATTCGCCGTAGCGCAGTCCACCGCAGCAGACAGCGCTGCAATACCGATTTCTGCCCCGCGTTTGCCACGGACCAGACGGCGAATCACATACAGAATCCAATCCACACCGCCATTCATGCGGATGAGCGCAACCACGCCAGCCACAATGATGGAAATGACGGTAATATCATACATGCTCATGATACCGTCACCCATGACAGTAAAGATGTCCTTGGGACCAAAATCGCCATAGAACAGGCCAACACCAAGCGACAATACCGTACCGCCAGCGAGCAGCATGATAACATTGCCGCCCAGCAGCGCACCAATCAAAACCACCAAATATGGTACAATGCGGATAAAGTCATAGGTCAGCGGTTCCTCGATTCTGTAATTGGACCCCATCGTGCAAGCGAACAAAATGATGATGGTCACAATCGCGGCTGGAAACACCAGCTTGATATTTTCGCGGAACTTGTCCTTCATGTCGCAGCCCTGCGTACGGGTCGCGGCGATCGTCGTATCCGAAATCATCGACAGATTGTCGCCGAACATCGCGCCGCAAACGGCCGCACCGATGCACAGGGCAACCGGCAGGCTGGTTTTTTCCGCAACCTGAATGGCAATGGGCGATAGAACGGTAATGGTGCCAACCGAGGTACCCATCGACGTCGAGATAAAGCAGCCAATCAAAAAGATACCGACCACAACAATATTGCTCGGCAAAATCGACAGGCCGAAATTGACGGTCGAATCTGCGCCACCGGCAGCGCTCACCGAACCGGAAAACGCACCCGCCATGACAAAGACCAAACACATAATCATAACGTTTTCGTCCGCCATGCCGCGAGCTGCTACATTCAGTTTTTCATGGAAGCTGACCTTTGGGTTCATCAAAAATGCAACGACCAGCGCCGTGACAAACCCGGCGATGGCAGGCATTTTGTAAAAATCATGGTCATTCCATATGCCATATCCAATAAACAGCGCCAGAAATACAACGATGGGCAATAGAGCCCAAGCATGTCCTTTTTTCATCCCTCATACCCCAATCTTTCCCATATCATACGATGTTGTAATGGTTTTCTTCCATGATACCCTATTTTCTATCAAAACACAAGCCTGAAAAGGAACAGGCAGCCTTTTTAAGGCTGCCTGTCCATTCTTTGCAAAAATCTCTTACTTGCGGAGCTTCTGCGGAACTACCGGCTGGTAGTACTTACCTGCGCACGGGATCTGGCTCATCACCAGAGCAACAGCTGCAACTGCGGTAGCAGCCTGTGCTACGAGCTTGGTCCACCATGTATTCTTTTTCACCTTTTCCACCTCCTTTTTCAAGATTATCCATAAATAAGATATCTCAATTTTATAGAAAAATCAAGACAAAAATGCCGGTGCAGAGGCTCTGCACCGGCAAAAATCATAACTTCTTTTACTTTTCGACAAAGTTCGACAAGACAATCTGCAACTTAGCCGTTCTTCTTTTGGATGTACTCATGCATTGCAGCAGCAGCACGCTTGCCTGCGCCCATCGCCAGAATAACCGTTGCAGCGCCCGTTACTGCGTCGCCACCTGCAAAGACACCGTCCTTGGAAGTCAGGCCGGTCTCTTCATCTGCTACGATGCAGCCACGCTTATTGGTATCCAGACCCGGAGTCGTCGAACGGATCAGCGGGTTCGGGCTGGTACCGATTGCCACAATAATCGCATCCAGATCCAGCGTAAACTCGCTGCCTTCTACCGGAACCGGACGACGGCGACCGGAAGCGTCCGGTTCACCCAGCTCCATCTCCTGGCACTTCAGGCCCTTTACCATATAGGTATCGGTATCACCCAGAACTTCCAGCGGAGCGGTCAGGAACTTAAAGACAATGCCTTCTTCCTTGGCATGATGGATTTCTTCCAAACGGGCCGGCAGTTCCTTTTCCGAACGACGGTATACGATGTATACTTCGTCTGCACCCATACGCTTTGCACAACGTGCAGCGTCCATAGCTACGTTACCGCCGCCAACGACTGCAACGCGCTTTGCACGCAGGATCGGCGTATCTGCGCCTTCCTTATAGGCCTTCATCAGGTTTACACGGGTCAAGTATTCGTTTGCCGAATAAACGCCATTGAAGTTTTCGCCCGGTACATGCATGAAGCTCGGCAGGCCTGCGCCCGAACCAACGAAGATCGCTTCATAACCATCTGCAAACAGGTCGTCGATGGTTTCCGAACGGCCAACGACAAAGTTCAGAACAAATTCAACACCCATTGCCTTCAGGGTATCGATTTCCTTCTGTACGATTGCCTTGGGCAGACGGAACTCCGGAATACCATACATCAGAACGCCGCCTGCGGTATGCAGCACTTCGAAAACCGTAACGGCATAGCCAAGACGTGCCAGATCGCCAGCACAGGTCAGACCAGCCGGGCCTGCGCCAACCACAGCAACCTTATGGCCATTGGGCTCGGGCTTTACAACTTCTGCGGTATCATGTGCCATAGCGTAGTCTGCAACAAAACGTTCCAGACGGCCGATTGCAACCGGTTCGCCCTTGATGCCGCGAACGCACTTGCATTCGCACTGGCTCTCCTGCGGGCATACACGGCCACAAACTGCCGGCAGCGCCGAGGTTTCCTTGATCTTGGCCGCAGCTTCCAGGAACTTACCCTCTGCAACGAGTGCAATAAACTCCGGAATCTGTACCGCAACCGGGCAACCCGAAACGCAAGGCTTATTCTTACAATTGAGGCAACGCGTTGCTTCTTCTACCGCCATCTCTGCGGTATAGCCCAGCGCAACTTCTTCGAAATTTTTATTGCGGACATTGGGGTCCTGCTCAGGCATCGGGCATTTTTTCGGATTCATATTCGGCATCTTTACTTGACCTCCATCTTATGCAGATTGCATTCATGCTCCATGGCAACCTTTTCTTGTGCCTTGTACATAGCCGAGCGACGCATGGATTCGTCGAAATCGACCAGATGGCCGTCAAAGTCCGGGCCGTCTACACAAGCAAACTTGGTTTCGCCACCAACCGTCAAACGGCAGCCACCGCACATGCCGGTGCCGTCTACCATGGTGGAGTTCATGGATACGATGGTCTTGATGCCATACGGACGGGTCGTTTCGCAGACAAACTTCATCATAATCATCGGACCGATGGCGATGACTGCGTCATACTGGTTGCCTGCGTCAATGAGTTCTTTGAGCACTTCGGTTACCAGCGCCTTGCGGCCGTTGGAACCATCATCGGTAACCAGATGGAGATTTGTGCATGCAGCCTTCATCTCATCTTCCAGAATGATAATATCCTTGTTGCGGAAACCAGCAATCAGATCGACTTCAGCGCCCATTTCGTGCAGTGCCTTTGCCTGCGGGTAAGCAATCGCACAGCCCAGACCGCCGCCAACAACAGCGACTTTCTTCAGGCCTTCCAGTTCGGAAGCGCGACCAAGCGGGCCAACAAAGTCATGCAGGCTATCGCCTTCGTTGAGCTGACCCAGCTTCTTGGTGGTGGCACCGATCTCCTGGAAGATGATCGTTACGTGGCCCTGCTCCCGATCGTATTCAGCAATGGTCAGCGGGATACGTTCGCCGTCTGCATCGACACGCAGAATAATGAATTGACCGGGTTGTGCTTTGCGTGCAACGAATGGTGCGTCGATCACCATCAGTTTTGTATTCGCATTCAGCGTTTTTTTCTTCAGAATCTGGTACATTTCAAACCTCCTCTACAATTACTTCTATTATACTATATCACTCCATGCTTTTTCAAGGTAAATTGCCAAAACCTTTTGGTGGGTTTTGCTAATTTTGAAGAAAAGATTTGGGTATTTTGAATGAAACCAGTCAAGTATTCTAGGGATTACATGTAATTGAGCACCACATATTCCGAGCGCACATAGCCTTCTACGGTGCCGTAGCGCACGACATACCAGCCGTTCCAGCTGCCCAGGACAGAGAGCTGTGCCCCATCGGGCGTCTGCCCAATAATCGGTGCGGTCAGGGATGGTTTGGCCCGAATATTGAGATTTCCGCTGTTGATCTCAACCGTTGCCGTTTGAATGGGTTCTGGTTCAATAAAGGGAATCCCAAAATACTCGGTCAATGACAGCACCAAATTTCGGGCAATCAAACCAATGTTGCTGCGAATCCATTCCGCATCTTCGGGATTGTCATGATAAGCCAGTTCCACCAGCACTGCTGGTGCGCGGGTCCGAGACACTTCCCCAATGGACACGGTCGGACGGGCCGATACCCGATCGGGCAGTGGATAGATGGCTTTGAGGTTTGCTGCAATGATATCCGCCAGACGTCGACTGCGGTCGGAACTGGGATAAAAATAAACATCCGATCCCCGCAGCTTTCCAGACAGACTTTCGGGTGCTGCATTGGAATGCAGCGCCAAATGTACATCAAAATTCCCAGCATTCGAAGCGCGAATGGACGAAGCGGCGGTCATATCCGGTGTGTTTCGGACATATTGGATACCGGAAGCCGTCAAATATGGCTCCATGGCATCGGCAATCAGGTTCATGTAATACTCTTCGCTTCCCTGCCCGTCGTAATATAGGTTAAATTCCTGGGTCGATGGACTCAAATAGATGGTCGGCATAAAAATCCTCCTCACTGCGCATTTGCATTGTCAGACTATGCCCCATCGATATGGTATGTGCACTTTCAGACAGAAAAAACCGCAGGAATGAATTCCTGCGGTTTCCGATTCATTTTAGTCGCCAAACGAAATGCCGATGTTGCGTGCCGAACGAATCATGCTGCAATCCAGCGGTACGGTTTTGAGTTTTCCGGCCACATCGCTGAGCGGTACCGGAACGATTTCCTCGTTGCGCAGTGCGACCATGTTGCCATAATTGCGATCGGCAATCAAGCGGGCTGCCGCGGTACCTAGGCGGGTTGCAAACGCCCGGTCATACGAGCAGGGGCCGCCGCCACGCTGGAAATGTCCGGGTACAACAACGCGAATCTCACGATCCATTTCTTTGCCCAGTTCCCGTGCAATCTTATACGAAATTGCCGGATCGGTCAATTCTGCACGAGCCTTTTTAAATTCCTTCTTGGACATCTGTGCCTCTTCTGCCGAAATCGCGCCTTCTGCCACAGCCAAAATCGAAAAACGCTTGCCCTTTTTGTCGCGCTGCTCCAGCATTTTGACAATATTATCGAGCTTATACGGAATTTCCGGAAGCAGGATGATGTCGGCACCGCCTGCCACGCCGGCATACAGCGGAAGCCAGCCCACTTTATGCCCCATAATTTCGACAATAAAGACGCGGCCATGCGAAGTCGCCGTTGTATGGATGCAGTCGATTACCTGAGTTGCCAGCTCCAGCGCGCTGTAAAAACCGAAGGTCATCTCCGTGCCCCACAGGTCATTGTCAATGGTCTTGGGAAGCGTTACCACGTTCAACCCCTCTTGCGAGAGCAAATGTGCGGTCTTATGTGTCCCATTGCCGCCCAAAATCACCAGGCAGTCCAGCTTCATCTTTTTATAATTTGCCTTCATGGCTTCGACTTTATCGCCATTCTTATCGTCTGCAACACGCATCAGCTTAAACGGCTGCCGCGATGTGCCTAAAATCGTGCCGCCCAATGTGAGGATACCGGAAAAGTCTTCCTGATGCATCAGACGATAATCCCCTTCGATCAGGCCGCGATATCCGTCCAAAATGCCGTAGATTTCGACATCGTCCCCAAATTCTACATACAGCGCCTTTGCAACGCCACGAATCGCTGCATTCAATCCCTGGCAATCGCCGCCGCTTGTGAGGATACCAATTCGTTTCATTTCCAATCCCTCTTTCTGTATTGCAATCCGCCATTTCAGCATCTATGTATTGATTATATCACATGGATGGAAATTTCAAAAGTGTCTGCTGGAATTTTACAAAACGTTTCCAAATCCGACGGTATTCCTCCACTCGCACAAAAAGGCTGGAGTCCCAAAGACTCCAGCCTTTTCAAACCGCCTTATTTGTCGCGAATCAGCGTATTGAGTTCTTCCATAAAGGTATTGATATCCTTGAACTGGCGATAGACGGACGCAAACCGCACATATGCGACTTCATCGATCTCCCGCAGCTCTTCCATCACCATTTCTCCGATGGTTTTGGAAGATACCTCGGATTCTAAAGTGCCAAACAACTTCTGTTCGACCTGATCCACCAGCTGCTCCAAACGCTGCTGCGACACCGGCCGTTTTTCGCACGCTTTCATAACCCCAGCCAACAATTTGTCACGACTATACGGTTGCCGGGTACCATCCCGCTTGATGAGCATCAGCGGCAGCCGTTCTACGGTTTCATAGGTGGTAAAACGTTTGCCGCATTGCAGACATTCCCGACGACGGCGGATGCTGGTCCCTTCATCGGTCGGCCGCGAATCCACAACCTTACTATCTTGATAATTGCAAAATGGACATTTCACAGGAACAACACCTACCTCGTTTGTTTATTACCATCATACCATTTTTTTCGTGCATATGGAAGTGTTCCTTGCACTTTTTTCATATTTTTCAGGCAATGCATAGCCCACAGCATGTGCCTGATTCTGTAAAAAGCAGACCGAACGGGAAATCTGTTCATCGCTTGCAAAGTTCGAAGAATATACTTCAATCAAAACCTGCCGGTCGTAACCCGCAGCTTTTAAATGTTGGAATACTTCCCGATAATCCAGTAGGCCTTCTCCCGGCAGCAAACAGCCATGCGTCTGGTCGAAATCATTGATATGCACGTTCACCAGACGCGGCGCCATCACATCAAAATATTCCTTCCAGCTTTGCCCGACGCGGTTGGCCTGCTTGATATCCAACGTATAACGCAGCTGCGGCACCTGTTCATATAGCTTTGCCAAATAAGCCGGTTCGCGCGACCGGCACCATGCCACGTTTTCCTGTGCTACAATCATGCCTTCGTCGGCTGCGACCTCGCACAAGCGACGGTATCGCTCGACCTTTCGCTGAAAAGCCTCCGGCGTATCGGATAAGCCGGGCATATATCGTTCTCCATGCAGTGTAAAATACTGGGCACCCAACTCACGCGCTGCCTGAAAATAGCGGCGATACTGGGCAAACCCATCCTCCGCCCGCCTGCCATATTCGGAGAAAAACAGAATCCCTTCCATCAGAGAGGTAAACGGATGCACCGAAACGACCGATAGGCCGTGATAGGCAAGCCGTTCTTTCAATTGTCCAAGAAAGGGTTGCTGAAATTCGCTTTCGGTGTTGAAAAAGATCTCGATTGTCCGCAATCCCAGAGCTGTAATACGCTCCACGGCATCTTCCAGCGGCTGCGGATAAAAACAAGCGGTCGAAATTCCGATTTTCATGAATACCTCCCTTGACTGGTTGTAAAAGAGGATACCTGAATTCAGGTATCCTCTGGATGATTAAGCCTTTTTGCGCAAGTGCTTGCGGAAGAAAGTCCACAGCGAGCTTGCCAGGAAAATCGAAGAATAAGCACCGCCCACGATGCCGACAAGCAGCGGCAGCGTAAAGTCACGCAGCGAGCTGACGCCCAGGATGAAGATCATGCCAACCGTAAACAAGGTCGTGAGCGTCGTATTGACCGTACGACCCATGGTCTGCCAGATCGACTTCTCTGCAACTTCTTCAAACTTCTCCTTGCGGGAAACGCGCAGATTCTCACGTACTCGGTCAAAAACAATGATCGATGCGTTGATCGAATAACCGAGAATGGTCAGTGCCGCAGCAATGAAGTTCTGGTTGAGCGGAATCTGGAAGATAACATAAACCGACAGCATCACCAGAAGGTCATGTACCAGGCAGCATACAGCGGCCAGACCCGACGTAAACTCAAAACGGAAGGTAATGTAGATCAGCATCAGCACAACCGCAATCGCAGCCGAAACAAAGGCCTTCTGCTTCAGGTCGTTACCAACGCTGGCGCTTACATCTTCATTCTTGTCCAGATCATCGTCGGTGAGGTTATATTTTTCCTTCATCGCTTCGATCACCGCCGAACGCTGCTCGGTATCCAGGCTGGTGGAGCGAATCATAACATGATCCTTGTCCGTGCCCGTTGCAACCGGAGCTTCCGGTTTTACACCGGTCTGCTCTTCCACCAAAGCAGCGATCTCATTGGCAACCTCTTGCGTCACTTCGGTATGCATATTGAACTCAATCTGGGTACCGCCTGCAAAGTCGATCGCCAAATTGTAGGGATTGGTGCCAAACGGCAGCAAGATCAGGCTAACAAAACCAGTGATGCACAGCAAGATGGAGATGATGCCGAAAATCTTAAAATTCTTGATAATGGGAAATTTTGCTTTCATTTCGTTCATCCTCCTTTCTTACGCGCCATAAGCCTTCGGGCTCTTGATCTTGAAATCGACCATGCGGTTAAGCAGGAAGTGGGTAACCGTCAGAGCCGTAAACATCGAAATGATAACGCCCAAACCAAAGGTGGTCGCAAAGCCAACGATCGTACCGCTACCAAAGAAGTACAGAACCACAGCAGCGATCAAGGTCGTTACGTTGGAGTCCAAAATCGCGGTGAACGCACGCTTAAAGCCTGCATCGATCGAAGCCTTGACCGTCTTGCCATTGCGCAGTTCTTCCTTAATACGTTCAAAGATAACGACATTGGCGTCCACGGCCATACCAATGGACAAGATGATACCTGCGATACCAGGCAGCGACAAGTTGACCTTCAGCAGACCCAGAACCACAGCCTCAATTACAATATAGAAGCCCAAAGCGATGACCGATACAAAGCCCGGCAGCCGGTAAACAATGATCATGAAAACGGCTACCAGAATGATACCGATGATGGCAGCCTTCACGCTGCTGCTCAGTGCATTAGCACCCAGCTGCGGACCAACGGCACGCAGTTCTACCTGCTCCAGCGAGAACGGCAGAGCACCGCTGCCGATGAGGTTGGCCAGCTGACGTGCGCTTTCTTCGGTGAAGTTACCTTCAATGACACAACCGTCATCGTCGATCTTCTGGTTGACCTGCGGGTAAGAAATGACCTGATCGTCCAGAACAATGTACATGCTCTTGTCATCGGTACGAGCAGCAATGGTTTCGGTTGCTTCTGCAAACTTCTCGCGGCCTTCCTTGGTAAATTCCAGGCTAACGTAGTAGGTTGCAATCGCCGAACCGCTGGTGCTGCCATACTGCGAGCTTGCGCTCTTGATATCGCTGCCCGACAGCCATTCCTTACCATCTGCATCCTGGAAGGAAAGCTGTGCCGTCTGTCCCAGAACCTGAACCGCTTCTTCCGGGTTCTTGATCTGCGGGATCTCAACGGTAATGCGATTATCGCCCTGCTGGGATACCTGTGCTTCGGTGTATCCTTCGCTGGTCAGACGATAACGCAAAATTTCAATGGCACTGTTCATATCCGCGCTCAGGCGGCTGGTGTCATATCCTTCCGGAAGCTGTGCTTCAAACGTGATGGACGAACCGCCGACCAGATCCAAGCCACGCCGAATGCCGTTTTCGGTGTCAAAAATGCTCGGGATAATGGTCTTGTAATCGACCTCTTCACTGGTGGTGCTACTTGCATCCGAACTTGCGGCACTGTCCGCAGTCGGCCGGCTGAATCCACCTGGAAAATACAGCCCTGTGATTACGGACACACCCAAAAAAACAATGATGAGCATGACCGCAAGGAAGGAAATTATACTTTTCTTCACTTTTGAAACCTCCTTGAGCTTTACACATGAAGTATATTATACGCTGCGAGGTTGCCCTTGTCAACGTATTTGGAAGGTTACAGATTGATTTCCACTTCGATCTCTTCTTCCTGCTGATATGGCGCAATGCGCGGAGCAACTTCATCCTTCAGGAAATCCTCAACCTGTGCCGGGCAACGGCCAATATACGAAACCGGGTCTAAATGCGCCATGATCTGCTCGCGAGTCATGCCAAACATCGGATCGGCTGCAATGCGGTCGATCAGGTCATTGTCCAGACCTTCTTCCTTGACCCGCTTGCCAGCTGCCATCGAGTGCTCACGGATGCGTTCATGCAGTTCCTGCCGATTGCCGCCGCGCTTAACAACATCCATCATAATATTCTCAGTTGCCATAAAGGGCAGCTCGTTCATCACATGGCTGTGAATGACCTTCGGATATACCACCAGACCAGACACAACATTGATCATAATGTTCAAAATCGCATCAATGGCCAAGAATGCTTCCGGGATCGAGATACGCTTGTTGGCCGAGTCATCCAGGGTGCGTTCAAACCACTGCGTCGCCGCGGTGAATGCCGGATTGAGGCTGTCACAGATGACATAACGCGCCAGTGCACAGATGCGTTCCGAACGCATCGGATTGCGCTTATACGGCATGGCCGACGAACCGATCTGATTCTTTTCAAACGGTTCCTCAATCTCCTTGAGGTGCTGAAGCAAACGCAGGTCGGTCGCAAACTTGGAAGCCGACTGCGCAATGCCGGACAAGGTCGCCAGCGCCTGCGCATCGATCTTGCGGGAATAGGTCTGACCGGATACCGGAACCACACCGGCAAAGCCAAAGTCATCTGCAATCCGCTTTTCCAGTTCGCGCACCTTGGCATCGTCGCCATCGAACAGCTCTACAAACGAAGCCTGGGTGCCTGTCGTGCCCTTGGAACCGAGCATACGCAGATTTTCAATGCGGTATTCGACTTCGTCCAAGTCCATCAGCAGTTCATTCATCCACAACGTCGCACGCTTGCCGACGGTGGTAAGCTGCGCCGGTTGGAAATGAGTAAAGCCCAGGGTCGGCTGTGCCTTGTGTTCATCGGCAAACTTGCCCAGCTTTTCCAAAACAGCAACCAGCTTTTTGCGCACCAGCTTCAGGCCTTCCCGCAGCTGGATAATATCGGTATTGTCACCTACATAAGCACTTGTTGCACCCAAATGGATGATGCCGGCCGCTTTAGGCGCCACCTTGCCAAAAGCATACACATGGCTCATGACATCATGACGCACTTCCTTCTCCCGCTGGCGGGCAACTTCGTAGTCGATGTTGTCCTTATTGGCCTCCATCTCGTCGATCTGCTCCTGGGTAATGGGCAGACCAAGCGCCATCTCGGCTTTTGCCAGAGAAATCCACAAGCGGCGCCAGGTGGAGAACTTCATATCCGGCGAGAAGATATAAAGCATTTCGGGGGATGCATAACGTGCGGAAAACGGGCTTTCATAAACGTTGTTCATCAGGTTTGTTCCTTTCTCGTTTTTTACAGCAGTCTTTCTCACAGCAAACCCTTTGAGGATTCGTTTTGGGCAACTTACAAAATCCGTCGGTTCATGGAACGCGAACCCTACGTTTTTGGTTGTTTCCCCAAAAGGAACCCTGCAAAGTAAAAAAGAACGGACTTACACAGTCCGTTCTCAGTTTACCACTATTCACCTGTTTTTTCAAGAAAAAACGCAGTTTTATGCATTTTTTATGAACTGTTCCAAACGATCGATGCCCTTATCGATATCAGACATAGAGGTTGCATAACTCCAGCGGACAAAGCCCGGTGCAGCGAACGATTCACACGGCACCGTTGCCACCAGTCCCTTTTCCAGGAACAGGCGAGCAAAATCGGTATCGCTTTCGATCTTCTGGCCATACATGGTCTTGCCGAGGAAGTTTTTCATGTTCATCATGACGTAGAACGCACCCTGCGGCTTGATGCAGGAAATGCCTTCGATCTGATTCATGCGCTCCACCAGATGGTCACGCCGTGCCTGAAATGCCTTGCGCATTTCTTCAATATCCTCCTGCGGACCAGTGAGCGCTTCAATCGCTGCAACCTGAGAAATGGTAGACGGGGCGGAAGTCGAATGGCTCAAATAATTGCTCATGATCTTCGCGATCGACGGTTCAGCGCAGGCATAGCCAATACGCCAGCCGGTCATGGCATAAGACTTGGATACACCGTTGATGACGATGCACCGGCGCTTGATCTCCTCACCCAGGGTAGCAATGGAAGTGCATTCGATGCCATCGTATACCAGGCTGGTGTAAATATCGTCTGCGATCACATAGATATTGTGCTTGACACAAACATCTGCAATCGCCTGCAATTCCGCGCGGGAGTAGACCATGCCAGTGGGGTTGGACGGCGAATTGAGCATAAATACCTTGGTTTTATCGGTAATAGCCGCTTCCAGCTGTTCTGCGGTGATCTTAAAGTGCTGTTCCTCACCGGCAGCGACAATAACCGGGACAGCGCCAGCCTGCTTGACCATTTCACTGTACGATACCCAGTATGGTGCAGCAATGACCACTTCATCGCCCGGATTGCACAAAACCATCAGCGCGATATAGATGGCATGCTTAGCGCCCGAAGCTACGACGATCGAACTCGGTTCGTAGTGCAGCCCAAAATCCTGCTCCAAACGGTAGCATGCTGCTTTTTTCAGTTCCATCATACCCGAAGCGGGCGTATATTTTGTCTTATTGCTTTCAATGGCGGAGATACCTGCCTGTTTGATGTGCTCCGGCGTGGGAAAATCGGGTTCTCCCGCACCAAAACCAACCACATCGACCCCGGCAGCTTTCATCTCTTTAAACATGCTGTCGATGACCAGAGTGGTAGACGCTTGGACCTGCGATGCGATCGTGGAAATCGGCTTCAACTCTTGTAGCACTTTCAACTACCCCCTTATATTAACAAAATGATTATACTATGCACTTTTCATTTTTGCAAGTATGCATCTGAGAAATTGCAAAATCATGGTCAACAATTTTCATCTGAATTTTTGTGCAATCCTGTGTTCTTTTTCACAAGGTCAAGGAGGATTCGCGATCTTCGGCAAAAATGATCAATGCCCTTCCCTTTCCAATCTCGATGGAAAAAACGGGGTCGATGGCCTCATTAGATACCGAAATGATCCGGTCACGCTGTAAGACTGCATCTTCCAGGGGGTATTTCATGCCACGCAAGGTGACCCCCTCTAACTTGCGGTCCAGCGGAATGATCGAAATATATTTCCGTGCATCGGCACGGGCAAATTGCATGCGTCCGCCTTCATGTAAAAAAACGGTGTTCTGCTTGTCCAGAATGGTCAACCGTCCGCCCCGCTCCTGCACGCTTTCGCATAAAAGTAAATTGGCCATCAGATGGTCTAGTCGTCCACCGGTTGCACATGCCAGGGTCAGTTCCCGGCAACCGCGTTCCATAGCCACATCCACGCAGTGCTGTGTATCGGTATCATCCTTTTCCGGCGTGAGCCGAATGAGTTCCCGGCAGTTAGGTGTTCCCGCGCTGGAGTCAAAATCTGCAACGACCACATCCGGGATCAGCCCCAATGCCTGCGCATACCGCACACCGCCATCCGCACATAAAATGACCGGATCGCTCTGGGTTTGCAAAAATTCGCGGACATATTCGACATCTTCACAGGGCGCCGCCGATAAAATCAGCGCCCGGCGTCCTTCCCAAGCTCCCATTTTTTCAAATCCTTTACGCTCTCATAGAGTTTCACATAGCTGTCATGTCGGCTGCGGGCAATTTCCCCGGCTTCGACGGCTGCCAGAATGGCGCATCCCTTTTCTTTGACATGGGCGCAGCCGGTAAATTTGCATTGTCCCAAATACGGAGCAAACTCCCGGAAAGCATATTGCAGATCTTCCCGCAGCACCAAGTCCATTTGTTCGGTATCAAACGAAGAAAAGCCGGGGGTATCGGCCAAATATCCCGTATCCAGTGGTACGAGCTCAATGTGGCGGGTGGTATGACGGCCCCGACCGATGCGGTCGGAAATCGCGCCCACCTGCGCACCGAAAGACGGCAACAGCTGATTGAGCAGACTGGATTTGCCCACGCCCGAATTGCCAGCAAAAGCTGCCGTTTTTCCGGATATTTTTTGTCGCAAATCCTGGATGCCCTCCCCGGTTTCCGCGCTGACGGCCAGAACATCAATTCCTGCCAGTTGATAGGTTTGCAGCCATTCCTTCCCGGCGTCTAGGTCGGTCTTATTCACGACGACCAACGGCTCAATACCCTTATTCTCTGCAATCGCCACCACTTTATCGACCAAAAACGGGTCGGTTACCGGCGGTGCCGCCGAGGCAACGGCAACCAGCAAATCGATGTTGGCCAGTGCGGGCCGAATCAAATAATTTCGCCGCGGTGCAATTTCCATCAGATACCCGGTACCATCTGTCTGCATTTCGATTTTCACACGATCTCCAACCATCGGCTTGCCGACCGTCTTGCGAAATTTCCCGCGTGCTTTACATTCTATAACGCCATCGGCGGTATCTACATAGTAGAAACCGCCGATGCCCTTTAAAATCGTTCCCTGTTTTTCCAATGCACACGCTCCTCTTAGTTAAACGTGTAGGTGCCGGATGTCTTGTTGCCGTCAATATAAACGTCCAACATCTGATCACCCTTCGGTCCGGTCACCTGAATGACCTGCGAGCCTCCACCCGGCAATGTCTTATCTGCCAGCTTTTCGTTGCCCAGATAGATGACTACATGGCAGGATTCGCTATCGGGCAACGTCACCGGAACTTCGGCTGTACCCGTCTGCGAGCCACTGGGCTCACTCGGCTCTTGCGTTGTGCCGCTGTTGCCACCTTCGTTGCTGCTATCCGGCTCTGTCGTTTCTTCTGTCTTGCCCTTACTGATATACAGATTGACAGCTGTACCTTCTGCCACCTTAGTGCCTTCTTTAATCGACTGGCGGAATACTTCACCGACCGGACGATCGCTCTCTTCGTTGTGGGTTTCACCGACCGTCAAGCCATACGATTTGAGCATGTCTTTTGCCCTATCCAGCGTCATACCGGTCACATCCGGTACCTTGACCGTTTCGGTTTCCTTGCCGCTGCTGACATAGATGGTAATCGTATCGTCCTTGGTGACCTTGGTGCCCTTGCCCGGATCCGAACGGATGACACGACCTTCTTCGATCTCATCGCTTGGCTCTTTTTCGATCTTATAGGCATCTTCCAGGCCATTTTGTTTGAGCAGACGTTCAACCTCACTCAGTTCCATATCGGAGAAGTCAATGAGTTCATAGCCTTCTTCCTCTTCCTGGTCTTCCTCGGTACCGCAAACGGTCAGCACGATTTTTGTGCCCTTTGTGACCTTCTCGCCTTCCTCTGGATCCTGGCTGATGATCTGTCCTTCCTTATATTTGGGGTCATATTCGCGTTTGTCGGCTTCTGCCAGATAAAAATCGGCATACTTGCCATCTTGCTCGGCGAGTACATCGTCGATATCCAAACCAACGAAGTTGGGGACTGCAACCTTTTCGCTGCCACTTGGCATCATCAAAAAGATACCGGCAACAACTGCAATGACTGCGACAAGACCCACCACAATACCGGCAAGCGCCATCGGTGATTTGGACCTTTTCTTGCGGGGACGGCGCGGTGCATAATCATCTGCCGGCTCCTTGGAACGCGGACGTTCCTCTGCTCTGCGGTGCGGCGCGGCTGCGTGCGACATATCCGAAGACGGATGTCTTTGATAGGAAATCGCGCGTGTTTCATCCAACAAAGCGCCATCTCCACGGGTATCGTGCTGCGCATAACCAAATTGTGCGTCCGGATTCTGTTTGATCCGCTCCAAATCATTGTACAGTTCCTGCGCTGTGGCATAGCGCTTGGAAACATTGGGGCACATGGCGTGCATGACGATATCATCCATGCCCTTGGGGATGTTCGGCATGATCTCACTGGGCATGAGCGGTACCGAATTGATATGCTGCATGACGATTGCAACAGCAGAATCTCCCTCAAAGGGCAGCTTGCCAGTCAACATTTCGTACATGACAACACCCAGCGAATAAATGTCGGCCCGGGCATCGATGGGAGACCCCTTGGCCTGTTCAGGTGCAATATAGTGTACCGAGCCAATGGCCTCCTGCATCACACGGGTTTCCTGATTGCTTTCCAAGCGAGCAATACCAAAGTCGGTGACCTTTGCAGTACCGTCTCGCAGCAACATGATATTATGCGGCTTGATGTCCTGATGGATGATGCCCCGGCTATGTGCATGCTCCAGAGCACGCGCAATCTGCTGCGCAAAGAATACGGTTTCCTGCCAGGATAAATGTCCCTTCTTTTGCAGGTATTCCTTCAAAGAAATACCGTCAATGAGCTCCATTACGATGTAATCCAGCCCATCCGAGTGCACAACATCATAAATGGCAACGATATTGTTATGCGAAAGCTTGGCAACCGCCTGCGATTCATTGTAGAAACGGCGGCGGAACTCATCGTCTTGTGTAAACTCTTCTTTGAGCATTTTGATCGCAACATACCGGTTGAGCACCCGGCAATAGGCCTTATACACGATCGCCATGCCGCCGACACCGAGTACATCCAAGATCTCGTAGCGGCCCCCAAGAACGGTTCCAATGTATTTATCCATACGTTCCTTCTCTCCTTATTCGGCTAAAGCGCCGCGGCGATATAAAACCACGGTGATATTGTCCACGCCGCCATGCTGACAAGCGCATCCAATGAGGTCGTCGACCGCTTCCTCCAACGAATCGGCGTTCGAAACGATCCGGGCTATTTGGTCATCTTCCACCATACCGCATAGTCCGTCCGAACAAAGCAATAAAACGTCGTCCGGCTCCAAAGTATAACGAAACAAATCGCTGTCAACAAATGCATCGACCCCGACTGCCCGTGTGATCAAATTTTTATGAGGATGGTAACGCGATTCCTCTTTGGTGATCTTCCCCTTCCGCACCATCTCCTGCACATAGGAATGATCCTCGGTCAGTTGTTCGATAGAATCTCCATGAATTCGATAGGCGCGGCTATCACCAACATTGAGGATTTCGGCATGATCTCCCTGCACCAAAGCGCAGACCAGCGTTGTTCCCATGCCGCGAAATTCCGGCTGCTTGATGGATAATTCAAAAACAGCCTGATTGGCCGATTGGGCTGCCACACGCAGCAAATCTTCTGCATCGGTCTGCTCCATATCGGTCCGGATGCCTTCCCGCATTTGGATGAGGAATTCATCCAACGCAAACCGACTGGCCACATTCCCGGCATTGGCGCCGCCCATACCGTCACAAACGACCAACAGCGCAGTATCCAGTTCTTCAAACAATTCGACCGCATAGTTGTCCTGATTGGTCGGACGGACCATGCCTTTATGAGTGTTACCACAAGCGATCATTGTCTATCACCTTCTTCTAGGGTCCTGCGGCGCAACTGGCCGCAAGCCGCATCGATGTCTGGTCCCAAACGGCGGCGTACGGTTGCTGTCACCCCGTTTTTCTCCAAAATTTGTTGAAAACGCCGTACGGCCTCCCGCGTGGAAGGCTGTATTGGACTTTCCTTGACCGGATTGAGTGGGATCAAATTCACATGACAAGGCCGGCCGCGCAGCAAGGCTGCCAACTTTTCGGCTTGCCAGGGCCGGTCACTAATCCCGCGGGACATCGCATATTCATAAGAGATCCGGCGTCCGGTCACATCAAAGTAATGCCGGCAGGCCTGCATCAGCCGTTCGATCGGATAACTGCGGTTGACCGGCATGATCTGTCCACGGCTTTCGTTGTCCGGCGCATGCAGAGAGATGGATAATGTGATCTGCAATTTTTCTCCTGCCAACGCTTCTATTTTATCAGCTAATCCGCTGGTTGACAAGGAGATATGGCGCTGTCCAATTTGAATCCCTTCCGGGCAAGATACCAAATGCAGGAATTTCAGAACATTCTCATAGTTATCCAGCGGCTCTCCGGTGCCCATCAGCACAATATTGCTGATTTTCAGGCCCGAATCCTTTTCGGCAAATAAAACCTGGTCGAGAATCTCCCCGGCAGACAGATTACGCTTGAGTCCCAGCAAACCGGAAGCGCAAAATTTGCACCCCATCCGGCAGCCGACCTGGGTGGACACGCAGATGGTGTTGCCATGTTCATAGCGCATCAGTACGCTTTCCACGCAGTCGCCTTCGCGCATACGCCAGAGATATTTGATTGTGCCATCGATCTTGGATTGCTGCTTGCGCTCCACATGGGGCACTGTCAGTTCAAACCGTTCCGCCAACCGTTCGCGCAACGCTTTGGACTGGTCGGTCATCTCGTCAAACGAACTCACCGGGGTATGCAGCCACTTGAAAATGGGTTTGGCCCGAAAGGGCTTTTCCCCCATTTCCACCAGGGCTTGCTTGAGTTCGTCCACGCTAAGACATTTGATTTCGGTCTTGCTCATGGCGCTCTCCTTAATTTTGCAATGAAAAATCCGTCTGTCTGGTGCAGAGACGGCAATAAAGTAATCATCCCTCCGATTGCGCCGAACACCGGATGCGAAAACGGCACGAGAGAAAAATCCGGATGCTGCTGCAAAAATTGCTGCACAACCGCCCCATTTTCCTGCTCCAGCACCGTACAGGTCGAATAAACGAGCGTTCCGCCCGGTTTTACGTAACGGGACGCATTTTCCAAGATAGCCGCCTGCGTCTGCGGCAGATCGCGGATTTCCTCTTCGGTTTTGAAGCGGATTTCCGGCTTCTTTCGCAAAATACCAAAGCCCGAACAAGGAACATCACACAAAACAAAATCTGCCCAGCCGATGAGATCGTTTTGGGGCTCTCGTCCGTCAGCCAAACGTGTCTGGATGCAGCTCAGTCCTAAGCGGCGCGCACCTTGCGCAATCTTATCCAGCTTATGTTCATAAATATCGCAGGATACCAAATTCCCGCGATCGTCCATTTTTTCAGCTATGTAAAAGCTTTTACCGCCCGGTGCCGCACAACAATCTACCACCTTGGTGCCTGGCTGCGGGTCCAAAGTATCCACGCATACGACACTGGCCGCGTCCTGCACCGTGATGGTACCATCCAGAAACAGCGGATGAGTCGACACATCGCCGCCTGTGCAAAGCAGAATATTTTCTGCGGTTGGATGTGCGCAGACTTCCAGCCCATCGGCCTGCAAGTGCGCTGCAACCTCCGAAGGTGTCGCCTTTCGCCGGTTGACCCGCACCGAAGATGGTGCGCTCTCATTGTTGGCCTGAGCGATCTGTCCCGCTTCCTTTTGCCCAAACTGTGCACTCAAAGCGCGGATAAACCATTCGGGCTGGCTGTATCGCAGGGCGTAATAGCTTTCTTTATCCGGGCAGTCCAGCTGAGGAAGCTTACCCGCTTCCTGGTCGCGCGCGATGGCACGCAGCACCCCGTTGGCAAACCCTACCGTCCGCTCATCGGCCCGGCAATACCGGCGAATAATCTGCACCGTCTCGCCGACCGCCGCATGTGCAGGAATCCGGTCGAGCATGGTCAGCTGATAGACCCCCATGCGCAGTGCGTCCAGCACACGGGGCGCGATCTTCCCCAGCCGAATCTTGGAATATTTCGATAAATAAAAATCGCACATCGAGCGATTTTGCAGCGTGCCGTAGGTCAGCCGGGCTGCCAGCGCAGCATCCCGGCCGTTCAGGCCGGCGGCCTGTTGGAAGTGATGCAGTGCACCTTCCGACCAGGCGTCATCCTCAGCCACGGCAAATAGGGCAAATGCCGCGGTTTCGCGGGCATTTGCCGGTCTTTTTTTAATCATCGCTCCGTCCTCGACCTCCAAACAGCAGGATCAGCCGCAACAGCTGGGCCAGCGAAACGGCCAAAGCAGCTACATACGTCATCGCAGCGGCCCACAGGGTCTTTTTCGCCATCGGACATTCATCGTCGTAAAGCAGACCGCCATCTTGAATAGCTGCCAAAGCCCGGTTGGATGCGTTGAGCTCTACCGGCAGCGTGACCAGCTGGAACAACGTCGAAAAGGCAAAAAAGGCGATGCCAACCGTAATCAGTGAACCATAGTTAAAGAGAAAACCGATCAAAATGAGCGGCAAAGCCAGGGTCGAACCCAAATTGGTCAGCGGGATAATGGCGGCGCGCAGCTTCATAGGCGCATAGCCCACCGCATATTGGACCGCATGTCCGGCCTCATGCGCCGCGACGCCGATGGATGCGACCGAGGTGGAATCATAGACACTTTGGGAAAGGCGAATCACGTTATCCCGCGGGTCAAAGTGGTCGGTCAAATGACCAGCGACCCGTTCAATGCGTACACCATTGACGCCACCAGCCCGCAATACGGCAGCGGCCGCTTGTGCGCCAGTCATCTGACGGCGGCTGTATACATGGGAGTACTTTTCAAACGTGGATTTGACCCGGAACTGCGCCCACATCGCAAACGCGATACAAGGCAGAACCAAAATGATATAGTAATAGTCAAAACCATAGTAATAAGGCATAAGAACAACCTACTTTCTTCAAAATATTGTTGTGTTACACCCCTAAAACTGTCCCTATTTCGATCGCATGTCCCCGCAAATAGTCTTGCGCACGCATCCGCTTACCGCCGACCATCTGAATTTCGGTCAGGCGTAGCGCCCCTTCGCCGCACGCAACGAGCAATCCCTTTTTGGCGTCCGCTTCCAGCACTTCACCGGGGCGGCCCTTTGCCGATTCCATCTCGGCTGCAAATACCTTCATTCGTGCGCCGCTGAGCTCGGTCAACGCGACCGGCCACGGATTCAGGCCACGAATCAGGCAATCGATCTCACGCTCCGACTTCGACCAGTCGATGCGCGCCATATCTTTATCCAGCATGGACGCATAGCAGGCTGCACTTTCCTCCTGCGGCTGCGGTGTGATCTGATCGAGCTGCTCGATCGTATCGTGCAGCAAGTCTGCGCCCGCCTGTGCCAGCCGGTCAAACAACTCCCCGGCCGTTTCGCGCGCACCGATCTCGGTGCGATAGGTCAGCAGCATATCACCGGTATCCAGCCCCTGCGCCATCTGCATCGTGGTAACGCCGGCATACTTATCGCCTGCGATGACCGACCACTGGATGGGCGCCGCCCCTCGCCAGCGTGGCAGGAGCGAACCATGCACATTGATGCACCCATGCGGCGGAAAATCCAGCACATACGCGGGCAAAATCTTGCCATACGCCACAACAACAATGAGTTCCGGCTGCGTCTGCTCGAGCAAGTCGGCAATCGCCCCGTCTTTTAGGGTCTGCGGCTGATGAACCGGTAGGCCATGTTCCTGCGCGAGCACCTTGATCGGCGGCGGGGTGAGTTTCATTTTGCGGCCCTGCGGCTTATCCGGTTGGGTCAAAACGCCGACAATCTCGTGGCCATCGTCTATGAGACGGGCCAAACTCGGCACCGCGAAATCGGGCGTGCCCATGAATAGGATTCTCATTCCTCGTTCACCTGCTCCATATCCACGTATTCGGTCACCTTTTCGGTGAACAGATGGCCGTCCAAATGCTCGGTCTCGTGACAGAAGCACTGTGCGACAATGCCCTCACCCTCGCGCTCAAACCAGTTGCCAAACCGGTCCTGTGCGCGGATCTTTGCCCAGGTCGGCCGGTCCACATAGCCGTATTTGCCCGGCACAGACAGACAGCCTTCGACCGTAGGCTCCAGTTCATTCATTTCAATGACTTCGGGGTTGACCAGCTCGATCATTTCTTCGGGGTCCTGGTTGATGTCCAACAGAACGACCACCCGACGCAAAACACCTACTTGCGGCGCTGCCAGGCCGACACCGCCCGATTCGGTCAGCGTCTGCTTCATATCGTCCAGCAAGGTGTGCAGCCGGTCGTCGAATGCCGTAACCACGCGACATTTTTTATTGAGCATTTCATCCCCTTGGGTTAGTATGTTTCGAATCGCCATGTTTCATGACTCCCTTTTTTACATAGTGTCCGGATTTAAGTTGGCAAATAGATGCACGCCCCGGTTGCGCCGGTCGGCGGCAAATTCTCGCATGACGCCAGCAATCAACTGCCGGCGCCGCTTGTTGTCCGGACAGCGAATCGTCAAATGATACCGATAGCGTCCGGCTATGCGTACGATGCTGGCCGCTGCGGGGCCAAGCACCGGATATTTAAAATCAGCAAACTGCCCTTCCATCAGGCCAGCCAGCCGGGTCTTGAGCCGCAGCAGCGCAGCGAGCACATCCTGTTCTTGTTCCCCGCTGGCTGACAGCAGCAGCAGTTCCCGGATGGGCGGACATTGCATCGCCCGACGACTTTCCAGTTCCTGCTCATAGAAGGCTGCATAATCCTGCCGGGCCGCGGTCAGAATGACCGGATGCTCCGGGCTGAAGGTCTGGATAATCGCCCGCCCCTGCGCTTCGCGCCGTCCGGCACGGCCTACGACCTGGGTAATCAGCGAAAACGTGCGTTCCCGCGCGCGAAAGTCCTGCGCATACAGCGACTGATCGGCATCCAGAACCCCGACCAGGGTCACCCGTTCAAAATCCAACCCTTTGGTTACCATCTGGGTACCCAGCAGGATATCGGCCTGCCCTTCCCCAAAGGTTTGCAAAAGCTGGGTGTGGGCATTCTTGGTGGATGTCGTATCGGCATCCATACGCAAAACACGTGCCTCTGGAAACAACTCGTGCAGTTCTTGCTCCACCCGCTGGGTTCCTGGGTTTTCCAAAAACAGATGGGCGCTGCCGCAGGAAGGACAAAATTCCTGAACTTTGATTGATGCGCCGCAATAGTGACACATCGCCCGGCCATTGACCGAATGATACGTCATGGTCGTCGAGCACGAAGGACACTCCGGCACCCAACCGCACATCGTACAACCGATCACCCGGCTGTTGCCGCGGCGATTGAGGAACAAAATGGTTTGCTCCCCTTGCGCCAGATTGTGGGCAATCTCCTCCCGCAGGATGGGACCGATGGAACCGGTCAGCCCTTTGCGTGACAGACCGCGCATGTCGGCGATGGTCACCTGCGGCAAACCGCCACTACCGAAACGCTCAGGCAAGTGAAACAGAGCATACCGCCCTTGCTGTGCATAATAATAGCTTTCGACCGAAGGGGTAGCGGAACCGAGCAGCAACAGCGCCCCTTGCTGGTGCGCGATAAAACGCGCCACATCGCGTGCATGATACCGCGGAGACTGGTCGGATTGATACGCGCCGTCCTGTTCCTCGTCAATGACGAGAAGCCCAAGATTTTTGACCGGGGCAAACACCGCCGAACGAGTGCCAATCACTACCCGCGCCGCGCCGGCACGGATTTTTTTCCAGCTGTCGTACCGCTCTCCGGCGCTGAGCGCCGAGTGCAGCACAGTCACTTCCCCGCCGAATCGTTGGGCAAATACCCGGATAAACTGCGGGGTCAATCCGATCTCCGGCACCAGCACAATGGCTGATTGGCCCTCTGCCAGCACATCATCGATCAGGTTTAAATAAATCTGCGTCTTACCGCTGCCCGTAACGCCGTGCAGCAAAGCGACCGAAGACTGCGATTGCATCAGCTGCGCGCGCAAGCCCTCATAGACCTGCTGCTGCGCTACGGTCAAAGACTTGGGCGGCTCCAGGGAAACATCCGAATAATCGGGTACACGCATTCGCTCCTCGGCAAAGGTCTCCAAAATACTGTTTTTGACCATGGTACGCAAAATACCGTCCGAGACGCCGGTCATATATTGCAGTTCCTGCTTGCTCATTGCCTGTCCGTCGGCCAAGCAGGCAATCACATCCTGTCGCACCGCGCTGCGCCGTGCTCGTGTTTCACGTGCCAGCGCTTCCTGCGGGTCCAGCGCCAAGTGGTACATCTGCTCGGTTTTATCCTGCGTCCGCTGTGTGATTTTGCTGTCATATACCAGTATGCCGCGGCGGCACAACGCATCCAGCTGACCTGCCGGTGTGCGCCCACCCAAAAGCTGCCGGATTTCGTCCAACGTCCGGCTCGGCTGTTCCTCAAAGGCAGCCAGCAGCCGGCCAAACCCTTCTGCCTTGAGCGCTTCCAGCGCATTTGCGTCCTCCACGCACAGTGTGTAGGTATCGTTTCGCTTGAGCCACAAGCCTGTGGGCAGGATGACGCGGATACAGTCATAAAATGTGCAATACAGGCGTTCCCGCATCCATACGGCCAGTCGAATCTGCGCCGCGCTGAGTACCGGTTCGTCATCGAGCACGGCATCTACGGCTTTCAGTCTTTCCCGGGACGCATCGTCCCGAAACGCCAGGATGATGCCTTCGGCCCGTTTGCTGGCCCGCCCGAACGGTACCAGCACCCGGCAGCCAACTTGCGCGCCTTCCTGCAAGGCAGCAGGCAAAATATAGGTATATAATTTATCGATCGCGAATGTCGCCGCATCCACGGCAACCGCGCAAATCCGATCGGGCATGAAAATTATCCTTTGCTCTGCGCAATTTGAAGCAGACGGTCGAGCACGATATCGGCCAAATCATCCTTACGCATCAGGGACAGCGACTCATTCGTACCATCCCGATACAGTAATGTGGCAACATTGGTATCGTGCGCAAAGCCTGCGCCTTTTGTGCGCAGATTGTTGGCGACCATCATATCGCAGTTCTTCTTTTCCAGCTTGGCCCTAGAATTGTCCAGCAGGTCGCGGGTTTCCATCGAAAAACCGCAGACCAGTTGATTGTCCCGCTTCATGTGGCCAATCTCGGCCAAAATATCCGGATTGCGCACCAGTTCGACCGACATTTCGTCGTTTTTCTTTTTGAGTTTGTCCTCTGCTGCCTGCTTGGGACGATAATCGCCCACCGCAGCTGCTTTGATGACCCAGTCGGTCTTATCCAGGCGTTCCATCACGGCATCCCGCATATCCTGCGCGGACACGACCGGAACCACCTGCACGCCTGCCGGTGCATCCAGCCCAACCGGACCAGATACCAGGGTCACCGATGCGCCGCGCATCTGGGCGCTCTGCGCAATCGCGTAGCCCATTTTACCGGTCGAATGATTGGACAGAAAACGGACCGGGTCCATCGCCTCACGGGTTGGCCCTGCGGTAACCAGTACCGATACGCCCGCCAAATCCTGCGGCGTTGCAGCGCATTCAATCGCATGAACGATTTCCGCCGGGTCGGCCAGCTTGCCCTTTCCGGTATCCCCGCAGGCCAAGCGTCCGCTGGCCGGTTCTACGAACCGCGTGCCACGCGCACGAAGCAGCTCGATATTCTGCTGCACGACCGGATTTTCATACATGCCGGTATTCATCGCCGGTGCAATCACAAGCGGTGCCTTGGTCGCCATCAAGGTGGTGGTCACCATATCGTCGGCAATACCATGCGCAGCTTTGCCGATGACATTGGCTGTTGCCGGAGCAACGACAAACACATCCGCCCGCTTGGCCAGCGAAATATGTTCGACTTCCCATGGGAACTCCCGGTTGAACATATCGACGGTCACGCGATTGTTCGACAGCACTTCCAAGGTCAGGGGCGTAATAAATTCGGTGGCCGACTCGGTCATCAGGATAAAGACTTCGGCGCCCTTTTTCTTCAGTTTCGAGGTCAAATCTGCCGCTTTATAGGCTGCGATTCCCCCCGTCACACACAGGACAACCGACTTTCCTTGCAGGCTGTTCATTCGCCGATATCCTCGTGATCCTCAGCGTCGTGCTCTTCCTCATCGTCGAGCAGACCGTCTTCGTCAAAATCCAGGTCCAAATCCAACGTACCGCTAAGTTCGCGGGGGATCATCACCTTGGGCTCTTCGATCTTCGGACCCGGCTTGTGCACGATCGTGCCTGCTGCGATTTCATCCAGCGCGAGTTTTACGGCCTTATCCGGCAGCGGCTCACCGGTTTCTTCGGCTTCCTGCGCGATGTCACGGGCACGCTGCGCGGCCAGATTGACCAGCAGATAACGATTTCCAACACGCTTCATCAGTTCATTCATGGACGGTTTTAACATAAGTTTCTCCCTCTTTATTTGAAATTCAATGGTTTATTCCGGCAACGCTCGGCGCGCAAAATGGCCATCAGGTCATCGATCGCGCATGCCAAGTCGTCGTTGACAATAATATAATCAAACCGGTCGGCATAGGTCATTTCTTTTTCGGCGGTTTCCATGCGATGACGAATTTTGTCCTCGCTTTCGGTGCCGCGCCCTTTCAGCCGGCGCTCCAGTTCTTCCATCGACGGCGGAGCAACAAAAATCATGACCGCATCCGGCCGTTTTTCATGGATCTGCATAGCGCCCTGCACTTCGATTTCCAGCACAACGTCATTGCCAGCCTCCAGCTGGTCGTTGACCGGGCCTTCGAGTGTACCATAATAATTCCCGACATATTGCGCATATTCCAGGAAAGCTCCGGCGGCAATGCGCTCTTCAAACCTTTCCTGAGTCAGGAAGTAGTAATGCACACCATCCCGCTCCCCTTCCCGCGGGGTGCGGGTCGTGGCCGATACCGACAAATACAGGTTTTTGTCCTTGCCCAGTACCTCACTTAGAATGGTGCCCTTTCCCGTACCGGACGGGCCGGTAAATACATAAAGGTTGCCCCGTTTACGCATTGTTGTCCTCCCCTTCCTCTTCCCGGGTCTCCATCCGACCGGCAATGGTTTCCGGCTGAATGGCTGACAGGATCACATGATCGCTGTCTGTAATCAGTACCGCACGGGTGCGGCGGCCATAGGTGGCGTCGATCAGCACGCCCCGGTCGCGGGACTCCTGCACGATACGCTTAATGGGTGCCGATTCCGGACTGACGATGGCCACCAGACGGCTGGCGGACACCATGTTGCCAAAGCCAATATTGATAAGCTTCATCGCTTCCTCCCGTTACTCGATGTTCTGCACCTGCTCCCGGATCTTCTCGATTTCCGCCTTAAGACCGATTACCAGATTGGCAAGCACCGTGTCATTGGCCTTGGAACCAATGGTATTCGCTTCGCGGTTCATCTCCTGCACCAGGAAATCCAGCTTGCGGCCCACCGGCTTATCGTCCTCCAGCATCATCCGAAGCTGCTCCAGATGACTGCGCAGACGCACGGTTTCTTCGTCCACAGCCGTCTTATCGGCAAAGATGGCCGCTTCGGTGAGGATGCGCTGCGGATCGACCGTAGTATCGGCCAAAATTTCGTTCATCCGCTTTTCCAGCCGTTCCCGATATGCGGTCACACGCTCGGGCGAACGCTTCTCCACCTCTTCGACCAGTCCCAAGATGGTCTGCATGCGGCTGGATACGTCGGCTGCCATTTTTTCGCCTTCCTGCGCCCGCATGCCGTCAAATTCGTTCACAGCTTGGTCAAAGACCTCGCACACGGCCTTGGTCAGCGCTTCGGCATCCACTTCCAGACGTTCACTGACCAGGACATCCGGCATCCGTGCAATGCTCATCACGGTGATGTCATCATGCAGATGCAGCGTATCGCGCAATTCGACCAGAGCATCCAAATAGCTCTGGGCCAGTTCCTTGTTCAGGACGATTGCGGTTTCCTGCGCGCCGGTATCGGTGATCGCTACAAAAATATCGACTTTGCCGCGCGAAATACGCTTACCGGCTTCCTTTTTGAGCGCTTCTTCCAAAAAGCCATAGCCCCGCGGCGCTTTGACATTGACATCCAGGTAGCGGTGGTTGACCGCACGCAGCTCTACTACAATATCCCTGCCCTCGGTCGCCAGACGCGCGCGGCCATAGCCGGTCATGCTTCTCATCGGTTCATCATCCTTTTTACCCATATTTTCGTGCACCTATTCGCGGAAAAGAATACGAAATAGCGCAATTATTTTTGAAAAAACAACATCATAGCAGACAAACGCTATGAAAAAGGCAATTGCCAGCAAAAACGGCGGGAACGCTGCGACCTGCGCTTCAGGGACCAAAAAGCCCCAGCGGATAAAACACCACAAGGCGACCAGCAATAAAACTGCATATAGCAGCTTGCAGGCCCATTCGACCGGTAGCTTATGCAGCCGCTCGATTCCATATTTCACGAGCGGATAAAAGCCGAAAAGCAGTGCATAGGCCACGACATATCGCTTTCCGGGCACAAACATGGCCGACAGCAGGCTGGTGGCTACATATATGAGGAGTCCCATGCGGACTTGCCGCCTTGCCAAAGGGATGGCAGGTACCATCCCGGCGCCAATGCACAAGCCCCAGCCAAGCGCTGGCATCAGCGAAGCCAGCAGCAAAAAGACTACCGAAATGCCCGTCAACATTCCACCGTATGCAACACGTACCGAATGCTTCACTTAGCATCCGCCTCCACCGCAGCAGCTATTGCAGCAGCAGTTCATGCAGAGCATGGTCGTGCAGCAGTCACACATGGACATGGAGTTCATCGGACGATAGCCTCCATACCCAGCGCCCATATTGACCATATTCAGCGCATTGCGGTATTCTGCATTGTTCGGGTCCATGGAACATGCCTGCATATAGGCCGAACGTGCTTCGTCATACCAACCCTTGCGGAAATAAACGGTACCCATAAGGAAATACCATTCGGCGTTGCGGTTGGGGCTGCGCTGCAACATTTCTTCTGCCAAAGAGAGGTTGCCCTTGTTGATCGCATCCCGGATCTGTGCACTGAACCCACTGGACGTATTGGAACCATAAGAGCTGCCGGTCTGGCTGCTTGTTCCGGCATCCGATGTCGAATTGCCGCCGCCTGCACGCGCGTTCATAATCATGTCATACGCTTCGTTGATCTCTTTCATGCGGGTTTCCGCAAGATCGGCCAGCGGGCTTCCCACATAATTATCCGGGTGATATTTTCGGGCCAACTCACGATACGCACGCTTAACGTCGTCATCGCTCGTCTGCGGGGTCACACCCAGCACTTTATAAGGATCCATGCCTGCTTTGTCCTCCGTTCGATTGATAAGTTCCATCCAAGACCTGCCGTGTTACCAGCGGCATGCCCAGACAAATAATATTCTCCAGTAATTCCCGGTCGCGGTACACGTCCAGGAGTTGAAAGGCATTATAAATATCAGCCAGTGAACGCTGCAAGGTGATCTCGAGCGTTTCCCGCACCGGTTCCAAATCAGGGGCTGTCAGCCCAAACCGCAGCGCAACCGGGTTATACGCGCCATGCTGCAAATCATCTGTCAGATCCGCGCAGGCATCGATCAGATACACCCATCGTCCGGTATGATAAAACATCTGCCGCAAAATCCGCATGGTTGCATCATCCGCTTGCGGAACGGCGCCTGCCAGCAACCGGGCGAAGGTATCGGCAGGACGGTCGAGCGATGGGGTCTGCGCTTGTTCCAAAGCCGCCAAATCAGCCAGACAAGTCGCCATGATTTGGTCTTCTTCCGGCAATCGGGTTCGTGCCTTTCGGTAGCCGGGCCTCGCCAAGCCAGACAACATGCGGGCTGCCTGCCGTTTGCTGCCGCGCTCGTCGGCAATGGTGTCTTGCAGCTTATGATAGTTCAGCAGTACGCTCAAATCTGCCGTGCGCTCCATGCCAGCCCCGGCGGAGCAGACCACTTTGGGGCGGACCGGACTGGCCGCGCAGCGTTTGCGGCACAGCGCCGGTTCTTCGGGCTCCAAGCTCCCCAAAACGAGCGCTAAAAAGGTCATATCATAGCTGAGAAACATAGTATGGATGTGTCCATACCGCGCGCGGATGGTGTGGCAAAGGCCACAGTATACGCTCTGAAACCGCTTCACCTCGCGCACTCGCAGCTCGGGTTTGACCGGCCGGATGAATCCAAACATAGTCGATAATTTCCTTTGCTTTTGCGTTTCTGCAAACCGTATTCAATCCATTTTACAAGATTTTTCTCAAAAAAACAAGACTGCCCACTCGCATCTTCGGGCAGGCAGCAAGGTTTCTCTGCCGTGTTCTTTGCCAAAGAATCGACCCGAAATCAGCAGAAAAACGACAGAGTTATAGGATATATTTTCGTTTCTTGTACTTTTCCGCAGAAAATATATGATTCATGATCATAACGCTTTCAACCATCTCCATAAAAATGTTCAAAAATATTTAACCTTTTTTGATGATGGTGAACGGGGTGCCGCCATTCTTTTTGACCTTTTTATTATAACCAACTGCAATGGCGATGCCAACCACCAGCCCCAGGCAGCCCAAACCGCCCGACGCGCCTTCGCCCAAACCACACAGGCTGGCAATCACGAAAAACACAAAAAACAGAATGAGCGGCAAGGTATATACAATCGCAGCCATACGCATGATTTCCTTGTTCTCCCCCTCGATGGTCACAATATCGCCCACTTTGGCATCCACCGCATTTTTGGCAACTGCCTGGATGCGTTCCTGCGGCGCACCACAGCCGCCGCAGTGAGAACAGTCGTGTCCACACGCGCTTTGCCGCTGCACTTCGATTTCGGCGTAGTTGCCGCTGAGTATTTTTTTAACTACTGCTTTCTGTATCATAAAAAAACCAGATTCCTTTCTTTTATTCCTCCAAGGGGGCATACTGCTCCAAAATCCGGCAAGCCGCACGGATACCGTCCACAGCTGCCGACATGATGCCGCCTGCATATCCCGCGCCTTCGCCGCAAGGGATAAGACCGGTCAGCGTCCGGCTGTATAAATCACTGCCCCGCGACAGCCGTACCGGCGAAGAGGTCCGTGTTTCGGGAGCAGTCAGCAGCGCTTGTCCATCGTCAAAACCTCGAATCTTTCGGCCAAATACATGCAGACCCCGCCGCAGCGCATCAGTGACAAACCCAGGCAGACAAGCATCCACCCGGCCATAGGCCACCCCGACCGGATAAGTCGGCTGCACGCGTCCGCACCGTTTGCTCGGCCGGTCTTGGAAAAAGTCCCCGACCGTTTGGCAAGGCGCCTGATAACTGCCGGTTGCCGCAAAAGCAGCCCGTTCGATCGACCGCTGGAAAGCGATCCCGCCGAATGGCGTACCGTCTGCAAAATCGGCCGGGTCGACCGAAACGGCAAGGGCAGCATTGGCATTGCGGCCATCGCGCGCATGAAAACTCATGCCGTTGGTAACCACCGTGTTTTCCTCGCTCTGAGCGGCCACAACCTGGCCACCCGGACACATACAGAAGGAATAACAGGCTCGTCCATTTTCCCGATGGGACAAGGTATATTCTGCTGGCGGAAGCCCTGGCATCTCGGCCAGTTTGCCATACAGTGCACGATCGATGTCTTCTTGCCGGTGTTCAATGCGCACCCCCACCGAAAAGGGCTTGGGCTCCATATAAACGCCAGTTTCGTGCAGTGCATAAAAGGTATCCCGGGCGCTATGGCCAATAGCCAGCACCGCTTGTTCGCACGGAATGCTCCCCTCTGCGGTCTGCAATCCGGTCAAGGTGCCGCTTTGCGCCTGCACACCGGTTACCGCACAGCGGAAATGCACCGTGCCGCCTAAGCGCCGGATTTCCTCCCGCATCGCGCGCACGACATCTTTCAGGATATCCGTTCCAATGTGCGGCTTGGCCAGCCGTGTGATCTCCTGCGGAGCACCAAACCGCACCAGCGTATGCAGAACTTCTTCACATAGTGGGTCGTGAATGCGTGTTGTGAGTTTGCCATCCGAATAGGCCCCTGCCCCGCCTTCTCCAAACTGGATATTGGAGTTCGGATTCAGCGGGCCGCCGGTCCAAAACGATTGCACTGCGGCATCGCGCTCTTCAATGCAGTCGCCACGTTCCAAAACCACTGGCCGATACCCGTATCGCGCCAAAATATAGGCGGCAAACAACCCGGCAGGTCCGAGACCGACCACGACCGGCGGATGCGGCAACCGCTTGTGTCCACATACCGGCGCAAACGGAATGGTTTGCTTCAGGCGGATCTGCGACGATTGCAAGCGCTCTACCAGCGCCGCTTCGTCTGTCGCTCCATCCAGCAAAATGGTATAGACCTGATGGATCTTTCCATGTCGTGCATCGATTGACACCCGATACACCGAACCAGTCACCTGGCCAGGTGCAAGGCCACATTGCTTGCACGCCGCTTCTACGGCCTGTTCTTTGGGTTCACCAAACGGCTGACGAATCCCGGATACTAAGATGCTCAACTTCCTTCTTCTTCCTCCTCTTGGGCGACAATCGTGATGCTCACGGTCACTTCCTCGGTACGAACGTTCACACCGTCGGCCTGTACCGTGACTTGAGCCGAAACTTCATGCGTTCCTGCGCCAAGCGCGGAAGAGTCGAAGGTCGCCTCAACCTGGATATTCTCTGCCGTAACCTTGGAAACAGCATTCGCTTTACCAACCACCTCGACATTGACCGAAGACGTATTCAAGGTAACGATGGGTTTTTCTGCTTCTTCACTGGTGTCCTTCAGGCTGATGGACGAGACTTCTACCGTGCGCGTAATATCATCTTTCATGGTAATCTGGACACTGGCCTGCTTGGGCTCACCGTCCATCAAATGTACGCCTTCCGGCAACTTGATGGAAAGCTTGACTTGCTCCCCATCCTTTTCAATTTGTCCCAGGTCAATACTACCCAGAGACAGAGAGGTCAGCGCGCTGACCGCGTCGCTCTCCCCATAAACCCGGACAGAACCTGGAGAAATCGTGGTTTCGACCATATCACTGGTCAAATCCGCCGACGAGATCAGCGATACCTGCAGCGGTAAGGTCACCACATGATTGACGCCAATCGTAACATCCAACGTATCGGTTTCCGGTGTCACCCATGGAGAATCGACCAAAGTATCCTCCTCCGTATACAGGGTGACCCGACAGGTTTGGGCAATATTTTTCGAAATATTATCCAAATCGACCGTCAGCAGCGCATAGCCGACCGTGGAAACAATGCTTTCCGCACCGGTAATCTGAATGGTTTCCTGGCTGGGGGTCAGTGTGCCGACCAACCGATCTTCCGAAAGGTTATTCATGGTTGTCACCCGCACCGGGACATCCTTGGATACCACATTTTCCACCGTAATTTGCAGGCGGCGCGGCTCAAACGAAATCGAGTCGGTATCTTTATCGATCGTGATCGTGGGCTGGATATAATATACGCCAGCCTCCTGGATATTGGACAAGTCGACTTCGGCTTTGATATCGTTGACCGACAGCTGTGCCATATCCTTGCTGGTACCTGTAACCTTCAAGGTGATTTTCGGGTCTTCTGTGGTGACGACCGTAAGGTCCCGCTCGTCCAAATTTTCCACACCAACGGTCTGTACGGTCAGATTGGGAAAGGTCTGCGTTTTCGGCGGGTTATCGGTCAATACAACATAGGACCAAAGAAAGACCGCGACAAACAGCGAGAGTATTTTCAAAAAAACATTGTGTTGTTTTAAGAAATTCATTTTTTCGCCTTATCCTTCCTGCCCGCCAGAATGCTCCAACACTTCTTCTTTTTATCCATGGTATCCGGGACCAGCTCGGTTTCCAAAATCTTGCGCAAGGTTTCGGGGTCCAACTGCCGCTTGAGCATCCCGCCGATGGCCACCGAAATAGCCCCGGTTTCCTCCGACACAACAACGACCACCGCATCCGAGTTTTCGCTCATCCCCACCGCCGAACGGTGACGGGTACCCAGATCCCGGCTCAAATTGAGATTCTTGGACAGCGGCAGCACACAACCAGCTGCATGAATGCGGCCATCGCGCAAAACCATGGCACCATCGTGCAGCGGCGACTTGGGATAAAAAATATTTTTAATCAGTTCGGCCGATGGTTCTGCATCGATCAGGGTGCCGGTCTTGGTGATCTCGCCCAGACGCTCCATACGTTCAAAGACCATCAGCGCACCGGTACGCGACCAGCTCATCGATTCGCAGGCCAGGATGGTCTGCGAAATGGCAAAATCGATCTCGGTTTCCCCGTTTTCACGGCGCACAAGCAGCCGGGTGACATGCCCCATACCGATCTGCTCCAAAAGGCGGCGCAGCTCCGGCTGGAATACGACCGGCAAGGCCACGATACCGATGGCAAACAACTTTTCGAGTACAAAGCTGATCGTATTGAGATGCACCGTGGAAGCGAAGAACTGGACTGCCAATAAAATGATGACGCCCTTGATCAGCCGCTCCGCATTTGTGTTATGCACAAAACGAATCAAATGGTACACCAGAAACGCGACAATGGCGACATCGATCAGGTCAATGATCGAGCCGTTTTTGACCAGCAACCAATAATTTTCCCAAAATTCCATCTATCACACCTGTTTTTCCTGTTGTTCCGACAATCATCCTGTTTTTCCATACCATTGCATGCCAAAGAAAGCCTTTGCAAAAAGACTGTTCTTATTTTACCATACCGCTGTCCAACTGTGAATAGATTTCACCGACTTTTCACAATTTCTCAAGAATCTCACAAAGCTTCCCGGTGAACTCCCGCACCTCCCGCCGCGTATTAAATGGCCCGAACGACACCCGCACGGTACCGCTTGCCAGCGTCCCGGCCGAGCGATGCGCCAGCGGTGCGCAATGCAGCCCCGCACGCACGCAAACATCCCGATCGGCCAGCTTTTCCGCCAGAATCTCACATGGCATCTTGGCATGCCGGAAGGATACAACGCCTGCCTGCCGGGCCGGATCCGCATGATAGAACACTTCCACGCCATCAATCGTAGATAAACCATCCGTCAGATCGGCTGCCAACATTTGCTCATGCTTTCGGATACGCGAAAGCCCACGCGCCAGCAGAAAACGCAGACCGGCATCCAGCCCGGCAATACCCGGCACGTTGGGCGTACCACTTTCAAAACGATCGGGCAGCAGCTTTGGCTGGGTCATGTCTTGCGATAAGCTCCCGGTCCCTCCCTGCATAAGCGGTTTTTGCAACTTTTCCGAGCAGACCAGCAGCATACCAGTCCCTTGCGGGCCGAGCAGCCCCTTATGCCCCGGCATACAGATCGCAGCTGCCGATCGCAGCTTGTCGGCATGAATCTCAAGCGTCCCGGCTGACTGGGAAGCATCCAAAATCATGGGAACTCCTGCATCCGCCAGCATGGCATCCAGTTCGGCGATGGGAGCAATAGAACCAAACACGTTGGATACATGGTTGATGACAAACAAATTCGCACCATCCTCCAACGCTTGCCGCGCGGCTTGCAGCATACCGTTTGAGTCAAACAGCCGACTTTCGAGCACCTGATAAGGGATGCCGCGCTCCACCAGTGGCCGAACGACCGAGTTGTGCTCATAACCTGTGATTGCGGCCCGCGTTTTTGCATCCGCCAAAGCATGAATCGCCTGATTGAGCGCATGCGTGGCATTCATGGTAAAGACCACCTGCTCCGGTTCCTGTAAGCCAAATAAACGGCGCGCATTTTCCCGGCAGGCATAGACCAACTCTCCTGCATACAGCGCTGGGCGGTGTCCGCTGCGGCCATATCCCCCTGCGCTTTGCATAGCCTTTTGCACGGCCTGATAAACGGCGCGCGGTTTTTGCAGCGAGGTCGCCGCACTATCCAAATAGATCATATCAACCTCCGTTCTCATCATCAAAGGTATAGACCCGGATGGGCATGAAATTCTTTTCCTGCATGCGTCGTTGTGCTGTCATCAAATCGGCTGCACGGATGCGTACCCCCCAAGCGCATGCGTTATCCTGCTTTGCCCGCAGCGGCTTGCGTAGCACCGCACTCACCCCCGCCCCTTCCAACATTCGCAGACAAGAAAACGCTTCGGTCTGCGAATGACAAACGATCATGGCTCTTCGCATGGTTTTGTCCTCCCTCAATAGATAGATTCTCTTTTATGCTATGCCACACGGACAGCAGTTGCGCAGACTTTCGTTTTGTGCTATGCTAAATCCAATTTAAAAAACATGGAGGGATAAACGATGGATTTTCACACACTTCAGGTGCGCATTGCATTTTTATCCACGCTGCGCAGCCTGTCTGACAAACCGCTTTTGCAGGCATACCGTAAAGTTCTGCACGCTTATTCAGAAAACATTTTTACATTTGGTGAAGCGTATGGCGCACTCTGTGACCACATTTATCGCACAGGGGACCCCGGCCATGAAATGCTGCAAAGCATCCAATGCGATTGCAACGCATTGACCGATACGCTGGACAAACCCAACCCGGCTGTTTTGGATGCGGCCACCCGCGATTTAGAGACCTTGCGCGCGGTACTCGCCCTGTGTGGACACGACCTCATCGACCAGGCACGACAGACCTTCCCGGATGCCGGCAACGCGCTTGATTGTCTGCCGGATTTTCCGCGCGGAAAGGAACTTCCCTTTACAAGCGGCGACCAACTTGCCGAATATTATCGAAACAATGGATACGGTCTTTTCGCAAAGGCTTCCTTCTTTACAGCTGGTCTATCTGGAGAGTTTGAAGCTGTTTTGCACCCAGACCCGATCCGTTTGGCGGATTTGAAAGGATATGTCCGGCAGAAGGATCAGGTCATCACCAACACTTTGGCGTTCCTGGAAAACCGTTTGGCAAACAATATTTTGCTTTATGGCGACAAGGGCACCGGTAAGTCCTCGACTGTAAAGGCGGTGGGCAATGAGTTTGCTGACCGTGGTCTTAAGATCGTCGAACTGGCTCCCCAGCAGATCAGTTTGTTTCCCAAGCTGTGCGCCGAAGCTGCCCGCAGCCCTTACCACATCATTGTATTCATGGATGACCTCAGCTTTGACCGGGAAGACAATAATTTTGCTACCCTCAAAGCGTTTATTGAAGGTGGCCTAATCGGCAAGCCGGATAACGTTATCCTATATGCGACTTCCAACCGGCGGCACCTGGTTCGCGAAAACTTTTCCGACCGGCAGGGTGATGACATTCATGTGCGTGACACGCTGGAAACCGTCACTTCCCTGTCCGACCGCTTTGGTTTGGAGATCACCTTCTCGGTACCCGACAAGGATGAGTATTTGTCGATTGTCGACCAGCTTGCAGAGGAATGCGGCTTAACGCTGCCGGCACAGCAGCTGCATCTCCTGGCCGAACGTTTCGCCCTCCGCCGCAACGGCCGTTCGCCCCGTACAGCCCGTCAGTTTATCAGCTATCAGTTAACACAGCAACTGTAAACCGATTTTAACCAATCCACTGTATACTTTCCAAGGCGCGTGTGGTATACTGGGCATAGGATTTTTGTTCCATGTTGTGTTTGTGGAAAGACCTGCTAATAAAAGTCAAGTAGAAATTTCAGATTTTTTAGGGAGGCAAAAAGGCAACACAAAATCAAGCCGCTGAGCATCTCAAAATTAAAACGGCGGCCAGCCAGATGGTATAGCACAAGAAAATCAGTCGTGTTCCAGGGAATCCAAGTAGGATTCCACAGAAGCGTAGTAGATACGCAGGAACTTATTTGCGGAGGCCATCATGTAGACACGGTAGGGCTTGCCTTCGGAGCGTTTCTTGTTCATGAACTGGTAGACCGGCTCATTCATTGGAGCATGCTGTAGGATGACACTCATCACCAGAAAGAGCGTTCTGCGCAGCGAAGCAGATCCGCGTTTGGAAATGCTGCGGCTACGGACATCCATTTGGCCGGATTGGTAGGGTGGGGCGTCAATGCCCGCAAAGGCCACCAGCGCTTTCTTGGAATGAAAACGGCGCACATCGCCAATTTCAGCCATGAGTTGAGGGCCGAGAGTAGGGCCAACACCAAACATCTCCATCACCACAGGATACTCCGGCAGAGAAGCCGCCAGGGACTGCATCTCCTGTTTGAGAGCAGCTAATGCGGAGGAAGTTGCCCGGAGTTGGGAAATAGCCTGTTCCACCAAAAGTTTTGCCGTATCCGTTTTGGGCATGACACCGAAGTGCCCACGGGCGGCGGCATAAATGTCCAGCGCCTTGCCTTCACTGAAATTGTAGCCGTACTTCTTGCACCACTTCTGGTATTTGGCGGCAAAGGCCTTCTCAGACAGGTCACAAACGCACTCGCGATGCCAAAAAGTAGCTACAAAGTCTATCCACTTCTCGCGGCCATCGTCGCGGGGCGGACTGGTGAACAGGCGGTTTGCATCTGGAAAAGTAGTGTCCAGCAGGGAGATCAGGTTATTCTTCAGCATGGTCTGTACTTTTGAATACTGCTGGTATTGCCGGTAGCAAGCCTTCAACATGAGACGAGTGTCCTCTTCCGGGACATATCTCGGCAGCGTGAGCCAGTGGTCAAGGCCGTAGTTGGCCAGCTTTATAGCGTCCTTCTTGTCGGTCTTGGCCCGTCTTAAACTGTTGTTCCCATAGTCGTGTACCAACATTGCATTGACTACGGAAACATAAAGCCCCGCGTCGTGGAGCAGCCAAGCCACCGGCGCGTGGTAATTACCCGTGGATTCCATCACCACACGGGTCTCGCCGTCCAAGCTTTTGAGTAGCCCTGCCAGCTCGCTCAGTTCATTGGCGGTATGACGTACTTCAAAAGGTGAAACCACCACTTCTCCGAAAGGCCGCATGACGGCGATCATGCTTTTCCCTTTGGAAACATCGATGCCAACGCAGTTCATCCATATTCCTCCAATACAAAGAATCTGCAACCGGAGTCCATCTTTTCTCGCTGCCGATTCAATCTATTGGGTGACGCGAACTCTCCGGCATCCGGTGGCTCAACCTGCTTAAATCGAACGCTACAACAAGAGGATGGCTAACAGTCTTTCCAACGGACATAGAAGCCCAAGGAGGGATAGGTCAGCCAGTTGCTCCTCTCATTGTAGCTTAGGCACGAGATGGAGGGAAAGCCGGACTGGCTGCCCGGCTTTCCTGTCCAAATTTATTGTAATAGGAGGGGCTCATTCTGATTCCATCAAACTTGGGCAACGCATTTTTATGGGTTGCAGTCATCATTGTGGGAATCGCAGTCGAGGCGGCGACATTCTATTTGATTTCCATCTGGTTTGCGGTCGGTGCACTGGCTGCTTTGGTGACACTGACCATCGGCGGTTCGTTCTTTGTGCAGTTGCTCGTCTTTGCGGTTGTATCGGCACTGATGTTGGCCCTGGTCCGTCCGTTTACCCGGCATCTGCTCCGTCCCAAAGGAGCCCGCACGAATGCAGACCGTATTTTAGGAGAAGCGGCTTTGGTCACAGAGGAGATCGACAACGCGCAAGCCAAAGGCACCATTAAAGTTTTTGGGCAGGTCTGGTCGGCGCGCAGTGCAGATGGCGCGGTAATTCCTGTGGGAGAAACCGTGCGGATCTGTTCGATTTCCGGCGTCAAAGCCATTGTGGAGCGCATGAACGCTCGAAAGGAGAATTGAATACTATGCCTGATTTGTTCTTTCCGATCCTGTGGATCGTCTTATTGATTATCCTGGTTGCTTTTCTGGCATCCAATATCGTGATTGTCCCGCAGGCAAAGGCATACATCGTCGAACGTCTTGGTACTTACCAGGGCACCTGGGGCACCGGCCTTCATTTTAAACTTCCTCTTTTTGAGCGCATTGCCCGCAAGGTGACGCTCAAAGAGCAAGTTGTCGATTTCCCGCCGCAGCCGGTCATCACCAAGGATAACGTCACGATGCAAATCGATACGGTCGTATACTTCCAGATCACCGATTCCAAGCTGTTCACTTATGCCATTGAAAACCCGATGGCAGCCATTGAAAATCTGACCGCCACCACGCTGCGTAACATCATTGGCGACTTGGAACTCGATCAGACGCTGACCAGCCGTGATATTATCAACACCAAAATGCGTTCTCTTCTGGACGAAGCGACCGACGACTGGGGCATCAAAGTCAATCGTGTAGAACTGAAAAATATCATTCCGCCCGCAGCCATCAAGGAATCGATGGAAAAACAGATGCGTGCAGAACGCGAACGTCGCGAAGCCATTCTGGTTGCAGAAGGCAAAAAGCAGTCGGCGATTCTGGTTGCCGAAGGCGAAAAGGAATCGATGGTCCTGCGCGCAGAGGCAACCCGTCTTTCCAAGATCAAAGAAGCAGAAGGTGAAGCGGAAGCGTTGCTGGCTGTCCAGAAGGCATTGGCCGATTCGTTGCGACTGCTCAATGAAGCAGCTCCGTCGGATGCGGTTTTGCGCATCAAGGCATTGGAGGCCTTCTCCAGTGTAGCAGATGGCAAGGCAACCAAGATCATTATTCCCAGCGAAATCCAGGGCTTGGCTGGACTGGCAACGGCATTTAAGGAAAGCATTGTGGACTCCAACATCAAGTCATAAAAAACACAAAAAAGGATGTGCTTCGGCACATCCTTTTTTTATTCCTGAATTTGAATCTCGATTTTTGTAATATAGTCCTGCATCTGATCAACTGCCATTTCATTGAGGCCTTCTTCATAGGAGTAGCCGGTCAACGTCAGCCCCTGCTGCTGCACATAGTCTAAAATCGTTTGATAAGCTTGCGGCAGGGTATCCCAGTCCCCCTGTACATAGAAAACCAAATATCGTCCTTTGGGCTTGCAAAACAGTCCTTCGGTCCGGTTGTGCGGATCAACTTTGGTATATAGACACGCATATTGCTCAAACGCCCCCGCAAGCAGTTCTCGGGTATGGATCATACTGCCGTAATTGCGATGATATAACCGGCATTCCCCGATATTTTGCGTGTGCGCCAGCCAAGCCTCTGTAAAAGCGATCTCATCCAGTTCTCCGCCGATTGGTTCGCTCAGCGCGAGATATTCGGCTTCCCGTTCTTCGATTTGAATGCTGCCCATCTGGGCTTTTCGGCTTTCGTCCAGTTGCCGCTCTTTTTCTTGCAAAAATGCTTTGGTTTGCTGCAATCGCTCGATCGTCAAATCGATTTCCCGGCGCTTCTTCTCAAAAATCAACGTCAGCGATTCGGCATTCTTATGCTGCAAATATTGAGTGATCTCCTCAATGGACATGCCCAATTCTCGCAGGGTCAAAAGAAATTCAAGCGCCGCACTCTGTAAGTAGGTATAGTAGCGGTATCCGTTTTCACCTTTATGGGCTGGTTGGAACAGGCCGATCTCATCATAATAGTGCAAGGTCCGTTTGTTGATGTGGTGCATCTTAGCGAACTGACCGGCTGTAAATAAAACATTATTTTTTTCGTGCATGTTTCCCTCTTGACTTTACAGTTACTGTATCGTTTATGATATCTCATGTCAAGAAAAAAAGCAAGCAATTGAGGTGTTTTTTATGGAAAACAATGCACTGGCTCGGCCGATTACGCCGCGCTCCCTATTGGGTTTTGCCTTGCCGACCATTATCATGATGGTTTTTATGAATCTTTACACCATGGTCGACGGGGTCTTTGTTTCACGCATCGTGGGGACCGATGCCCTGTCAGCGGTCAATCTGGTATTTCCCTTTTTGATGCTGGTCATGACCATCGGCATCATGCTAGCTTCGGGCGGCAGCGCCATCATTGCCCGTAAGATGGGGCAAGATCGGTATACCGAAGCGCGACAGAATTTTTCCATGATCGTATTTTTCGGCATTCTGGTCGGTGTGGTTTTGAGCATCTTGGGACTGATGTTCCGGCATCCGCTCGTACGCATGTTGGGAGCTGACCCAGCGGTATCGGAATATTGCATCACATACCTTTCGGCTTTGCTGCCATTCATCCCAACTTTTATGTTGCAGATTTTGTTTCAGACCTTTTTTGTCACAGCCGGAAAATCCCGGATGGGTCTGGCTGTCATCGTCGCTGGCGGTCTGACCAATATGGTGCTGGACTATGTGTTCATTGCTCGGCTGCATCTGGGAATCGCCGGGGCTGCATGGGCAACCGGTATCGGATATTCGGTCCCCGGCGTGCTGGGACTTCTGTATTTTATCTTGCAGAGAAACGGAACCTTGTTTTTGGTGCGCCCCACCATGGACTGGCCGGTCTTATTCCACAGCTTGACCAACGGAGCTTCCGAAATGGTGACCAATCTGTCCGGCAGTGTTACGTTCTTTCTCTTCAACCTGATGATGCTGCGGCTGCTCGGATCGGATGGGGTCGCTGCCATCAGCATCGTATTTTATACCGACGCCCTTCTGGTTGCGATTTATTTCGGATATTCGATTGGTGTGGCGCCGCTCATCAGTTACAACTACGGCAACCATCATACCGAAAACCTGCGAGCCATTCGCCGCATCAGTCTGCGAGCACTGGTGATTTTTGGCGCGTGCATGACCGGTTTGGCGATTACCTTGGCGCGTCCGATGGTCTCCATCTTTGCCAGCCCAGGCACAGAAGTCTATGACCTGGCAGTTGAGGGCCTCCCCTATTTTTCCCTGGCTTATTTGTTTATGGGCGTGAATATTTTTGCTTCTGCCCTTTTTACCGCCTTGTCCAATGGCACGATTTCAGCACTTCTTTCCTTCCTCCGCACCTTTGTATTTCTAGTAGCCGGTATCTTGCTGCTCCCCGAAGCGATTGGGGTTCTTGGTTTATGGCTGGCGATTCCGATTGCCGAAGTTTTGTCGATCTCTGTATCGATTCAGTGCCTGAAAAAGTTTCAGCCACGTTATCAATACTAAGGGCGATTGATTTTTTCCGAAAAAAACGGTAAAATAAGAACGGCATTCGATTTAAGGATAAGGAGAATGAGTTCTGATGCAATACAAAATTCACGGCTATCAGCCGGCTTCCCTCTTTCAGTTTTTTGAAGAAATCAGCGCGATTCCGCGTGGTTCCGGTCAGGAAAAGGCGGTCAGTGATTACCTGGTTGCTTTCGCCAAGGCCCGCGACCTGTGGGTCCATCAAGACAAGGCTTGGAATGTGATTATCCGCAAGCCTGCATCCGCTGGTGCAGAATCCCTGCCCCCGGTCATGCTGCAAGGCCATTTGGATATGGTCTGCGAAAAGCGCGCCGGGGTTGCACATGACTTTGAAAAAGATGGTCTGGACCTGGTAGTAGAAAACGGTGTTCTACGCGCCAATGGCACAACATTAGGCGGTGACAATGGTGCTGCCGTTGCGGCGATGATGGCCATTCTGGACGATCGCACTCTGGTCCATCCGGCGCTGGAATGCGTTTTTACAACCGAAGAAGAAGTGGGCCTCAATGGTGCGCAGGCACTGGATAAGTCCCTGCTCTCGGCCCGTACGATGATCAACCTGGACTCGGAAGATGAAGGTGTCGCCACCGTAAGCTGCGCGGGCGGCATGCGGTATTCGCTCTTCCGGCCCATGCAGCGCGAAACACAGCAAGGTGATTTGCTGCATCTGTCGATTTCCGGTTTGCTCGGCGGTCATTCGGGTATGGACATTGATTTGGAGCGCATCAATGCCGTCAAGCTGACCGCGCGTGTGCTCCATCATCTGCGTTCGTTGGGCGCTTGTCGACTGGTTTCCTTTGCGGGCGGCACCAAGGATAATGCCATTCCGCGTGAGTGTAGTGCTGCTTTGCTGTTTGCCGATGCCGAACAAGCCGCACGCGCGGAACAGGAAGCACAAGCGTTCGTTGCCGCTTTGCAAGATGAAATCCATCCCACCGAGCCCGATTTTTCTTGCGAGATTACTCGAGAGTCGCAGGTAACCGCGGACGTTCTGACCGAAGCCGATGGAAATGCGCTGATTACCGCGGCTTGCCTGGCTCCCAACGGCGTGCGCCGCCGTAATCCCAAACAGGGAAATTTCGTTGTGACATCGCTCAATTTGGGAATCGTTTCGACTGAGGGCACGGAGATGTGTCTGGTATTTGCACCGCGTAGCTCGGTGACTTCCCTGCAGGAAGATACCATGGAGCAGCTTCAGTTGTTGGCCGATACCTTTGGCTTCCGCACCGAAGTGACCGGACGGTATCCGGGTTGGGCATTTGCGGAAAACTCGCCCATCCGGCAGGTCTTCTGCGACAGCTACCAGGCACTTTTCGGGCAGGAATTGCGCATTGAAGCCATCCATGCTGGTTTGGAGTGTGGTCTGTTCTCCGACGCTCTGCCGGGATTAGATGCCATTGCCGTAGGTCCTACCATCCGCGGTTGTCATACGCCGGATGAAAATCTACCTCTGGATTCTTTTGAGCGGTTCTATCAGCTGCTCACCGATGTGTTAGCTCGCTTGACCAAGTAAAAAGAAAGAAGCTCTCCCAGGAGAGCTTCTTTTTTATCGCTGATTGACGACCACCAGATGGGGATAGGCGATATCCACCCCTTCACGCGCGCAGCGCTCTTTGATGGATTGCAGCAAATCGCTGCGCATGGGAAAGGCTGTTGCGTTGTCTTTCGCCCAAAGCTGTGCGCGCAGGATGACCGCAGAGTCCCCCAATTCCTGTACCCGGACGACAACCGGAGGTGCATGGTTCTGCTTTTCCTCTTCCGAACGGTTGTCATAATAATTGGGATGATTGGCGATTTCCTCCCGCATGATCTGCATGGCATGGCTGATATCCGATTCATACGAAATGCCAATATCAAGCATCAAGCATACTTTGTTTTCGGTATGATTGGCATTTTCAATGATTGCGCTGTTCATCGAATCGTTTGGAATGATGACACGCTTGTTTTCAATGGTTCGGATGATCGTGTGCCGCAGCGTGATCTCCTCGACAGTGCCCGAAACCCCACTGGAAACGACATTGATCACATCGCCGATCACAAAGGGTTTGAATGCCAAAATCATGGCGCCGCTCACCATGGAGCCCATGGCTTGCTGGGATGCCAAACCGACAACAACCGCGAGCACGCCGCCTGCGGCAAATAATTTATTCATTCCCGCTGCGAGCAGCGGAATGTTGCTGACAATGATTGCAAACGCGCCAAAATAAATGCCCGCGAGCGCCAAATACCGCAAATACGAAAAAGCGCTGGCACCCGGATTCCCAGCTGCTAGCATTTTTTCAAATGTACGACGGAAAAATCGATTGACCAGACGAACCAGGAGTATGGTCAACAATACGACAACTGCAATGAACAGTGCCGTTGTGACCAGCTTGCCATACCAGGTTTGCGAAAACTCGCTGATCTGCTGCAAAATCGTCTTGGGCACAACTTCATCGACCACAGTTTCCATGGTTTCGCCCACAGCATTTACCGTGCTCTCGTCCATTCCGACACCCCTTTCAGAGCAAGGAAAGAGGGAAACATCTTAGTTCCCCTCTTTCTTTTGTATTTTTAATATGCAATGCCCCAAACGACCATTTTATGGGCGGGCTTGCCGCAAACCGGACATACATCGGACAGATGCTCCTGCTCAAAGGGCATGCAGCGCGACGGCATACCAGTTTCCTCTTTGATTTTCTCTTCGCAAGCACGATCGCCGCACCACATGGACTTGATAAAGCCCACATTCTTGGACAGAATCTGCTTCATTTCGTCGACCGAAGTTGCCGAATAGGTGTGCTCCTCGCGGTTCTTGAGCGCCTTCTGGAACAGGGCATTCTGAATGTCCTCCAGAAGCTGCGGGATGACTGTGGTCAGATCTTCAAACTTCACGATCGTCTTTTCCCGGGTATCGCGGCGCACCAGGACGCACTGACCATTTTCAATATCACGCGGACCCACTTCCAGACGCAGCGGGAAGCCCTTCATCTCATACTCTGCAAACTTCCAGCCAGGGCTGTTGTCCGACAGATCGATTTTTGCGCGGATGCCAGCCTGCTTGATGGTTTCCAGCAGTTCCTGCGCCTTTTCGGTCACGCCCGGCTTGTGCGATGCGACCGGAATGACCACCAACTGGAACGGTGCAATACGCGGCGGCAGCACCAATCCTTCGTTATCGCCATGGGTCATGATGATGGCGCCGATCAGACGGGTAGAAACGCCCCACGAGGTCTGATGCATATACTGAAGCGTATTGTTCTTATCGGTATACTGCATATCGAAGGCGCGGGCAAAGCCATCACCAAAGTAATGGCTGGTGCCCGACTGCAACGCCTTGCCATCGTGCATCATCGCTTCGATGGTATAGGTTTCTACGGCGCCTGCAAAACGCTCCTTGTCGGTCTTCTGGCCCTTGAGCACCGGAATTGCCAGATAGTCTTCGCAGAAGGTTGCGTAAACATTGAGCATGCGCATGGTTTCTTCGCGTGCTTCTTCCTCGGTCGCGTGGACGGTATGTCCTTCCTGCCACCAGAACTCACGGCTGCGCAGGAACGGACGGGTGGTCTTTTCCCAGCGTACCACCGAGCACCACTGATTGTACAGCTTGGGCAGGTCACGCCACGAACGAACGGTCTTGGCATAGTGCTCACAGAACAGGGTTTCCGATGTCGGACGTACGCACAGACGTTCTTCCAGTTTTTCCGAACCGCCATGGGTCACCCATGCGCATTCGGGTGCAAAACCTTCGACATGATCGGCTTCTTTCAGCAGCAGCGATTCCGGGATAAAAATCGGCATCGCAACGTTTTCATGGCCGGTTTCCTTGAACATGCCATCCAGGGTCTTCTGGATGTTTTCCCAAAGTGCCTGCGCATAGGGACGCAGGATGATGCAGCCCTTGACCGACGAATAATCGATCATTTCGGCTTTCTTTACAATATCGGTATACCACTGCGCAAAATCCACGTCCATGGATGTGATTTCGCTGACCAGCTTTTTCTTATTATCTGCCATGTATCTATCACCTTTTTCTTTTCTGTTTTACGAAAGGGGTCGAATCCAAAATGAATCTGCAACAATCCTTTTTTGTCCGGCCGGGCGCACATGAACGGGTCGAAACCGTTGTGCACTTGCAGCCCGATCGCCGTCCGGCCCTTTTGGGCACGGTGCGCGGAGAAAATGGCCGTCCTGTTGAAGATGCACTGGTTACCGTGTATCGTTCGGGCGGAGCGGACCAGGCCGACCAGCCGGTTGGCGCACTCTATACCGATGCGCTCGGCCGGTTCGCCTTTGGTCCGCTCGAACCTGACGGTTTGTATCAAGTCCAGGTTTTCAAAAGCGGAACGGCATCCCGTATCCTGGAACAACCGCTTACTTCAGACGATTGTTGACCTCATATGCCAGCTTTTCTACGAACTCATCCAGCGGCATGACCGTCGTCTTGCCATCCTTGCGGTCACGGACGGCCACAGCGCCAGCTTCTTGCTCCTTATCGCCCAGCACCAGCATATACGGTACCTTTTCCAGCTGCGCTTCGCGAATCTTATAACCGATCTTTTCATTGCGGTCATCCAGTTCGCAACGGAAGCCCTGCTTCTCCAGTTCTGCACGGATATCCGCTGCATAATCGGCATTGCGGTCGGTCATCGGCATAATGCGTACCTGTTCCGGTGCCAGCCAGGTCGGCAGCGCGCCGGCGTATTTCTCGATAAGCAGCGCGAGCGTACGCTCGTAGCAGCCAATCGAGGTACGGTGGATGATGTACGGCGTCTTTTTCTCGCCGTCGCGATCCACGTATTCCATGCCGAACTTCTGTGCCAGCAGCATATCGATCTGGATGGTAATGAGAGTATCTTCCTTACCAAAGACGTTTTTGCACTGGATATCCAGCTTCGGGCCATAGAAGGCTGCTTCGTCGATGCCGATTTCGTAGTTTACGCCCAGGTGGTCGAGAATCTGTCCCATCACGCGCTGTGCTTCATCCCACTGCTCGGCCGTGCCTTCATACTTATTGTTCGGGTTTGCCGGATCCCACTGGGAGAAGCGGAAGGTGCAGTCCTCGAGCAGGCCAACCGTTTCAAGCATGTATTTCGCCAGTTCCAGACAGCCCTTAAACTCTTCTTCGAGCTGGTCGGGGCGCAGAATCAGATGGCCTTCCGAAATGGTAAACTGACGCACGCGAATGAGGCCATGCATCTCGCCCGAATCCTCATTGCGGAACAAGGTGGACGTTTCGCCCAAACGCATCGGCAAATCGCGGTAGGACCGCATACGATTCAGATATACCTGATACTGGAACGGGCAGGTCATCGGACGCAGTGCAAAGCATTCCTTTTCCTCGTCATGCGGATCGCCCAAAATGAACATGCCATCGAGATAGTGATCCCAGTGACCAGAGATGCGGTACAGGTCACGCTTGGCCATGAGCGGCGTCTTGGTCAGCAGATAGCCGCGCTTCTGCTCTTCGTCTTCAACCCAGCGCTGCAACAGCTGGATGACACGGGCACCCTTGGGCAGCAGAATGGGCAGGCCCTGACCGATTACATCCACGGTGGTGAAGTATTCCAGTTCGCGGCCCAGCTTGTTATGGTCACGCTTGCGTGCTTCTTCTACCTGCTTGAGATACGCATCTAGTTCGTCCTTCTTCGGGAACGCCGTACCATAAATACGCTGGAGCATCTTGCGATTGGAATCACCGCGCCAGTATGCGCCGGTTGCCGACGTCAGCTTGATCGCATTGCCTTTTACGCGGCCAGTCGAATCCAGATGCGGACCCGCACACAGGTCGGTAAATTCGCCCTGCTTATAGAACGAGATAATCGCATCCTCGGGCAGGTCATCGATCAGCTCGACCTTATACGGTTCGTCTTTTTCTTCCATCAGCTTGCGGGCCTCAGCGCGCGGCAGCTCAAACCGTTCGAGCGGCAACTTTTCCTTGGCGATCTTCTTCATTTCGGCCTCGAGCGCGTCCAGATGCTCCTGGGTGAAGGAGAACGGCGCATCAAAGTCATAATAGAAGCCGTTTTCGATCGCCGGGCCAATGGCCAGCTTGACTTCCGGATACAGGCGCTTGACCGCCTGTGCGAGCATGTGGGATACCGTATGACGATACGTATCCCGGAATTCCTTGTTTTCAAACGTGTACTTGTTTGCTTCAGACATCTTGCAGTTCCTCCTGTTTTCGCGGGGCAAAAGAAAACTCCCACCCCTAACGTGTGTCAGGGGTGAGAGTCTAATTCCCACGGTTCCACCCTGCTTGCAAAATCGGCGTATGCCGGTTTTGCCGCTCGGAGTTCGTAACGTGAACGACACGGCGCGAAATACTTCAGTTTCCTCCGCGCAGCTCCGGAGCCGGTCGCCAAAATCCCAACCACGATACAGCCGCTTTCAGCCACGGCAGCCGCTCTCTGAATCGATTTTGTATGAGATGGCAAGTTCCCTCATCGCTTTTCTCGATTTGTTACGTTTTATGATACACCGGCTGTTCGCATTTGTCAACCGGAGAAACGTGCCATTCTTGGGGTTTGACTATTTTCGGCATTATGCCGCGATTTTGCCGCCGCCATTCTGAATCCGTGTGCACAATTCCTTATAGAACGCCGCTTTTTCCTCGCCATTGGAAAAGGCACGGAACGGGACAATCAGGGCTGCCATGGCCCCTACATAGATGAAATAATGCCCGTCGTCTTCGGTCACCCGCTCAACGACTTGGTATTCATAGTGACTGTCTTCCCCGCCCCCGGTGAGGATCAGTTCGTTTTCAGTCAGAGTCATGGTTTTGTCCGAGCAGATATTCTTATTCTGCGGACGTGCCAGCATCCGCAGGATGCTTTTGCGCACCCGCCGTTTCATGAGTACCGGCACAGCAAAGAACACGGCAATGCTCAACGCCACATACACGGCTGCGGTCAGAATATTCAGCACCTGAAGCACTTGCATCAAGATGCAGCCACCGATTAAAATAATACCGGAACTAATCATGCGAGTATTGCGAATATTGGCCCGCATGACCGGGTTCCCTTGTATATAACTCAAATTAAATGCCACAAAATCATCTGGTTCGATTGCGTAGGTAATTTCCATAAATAACTCCTCTCTTTCCAAATCCAGCAGCATACCCGATTTCCTGCTGCCTTTCAAGCATAGCATGCCTGTCCCCAAAAAACAAGCGCGGAACCAGATTTCGCGCTCTTTTTTTACATTTTAGCGGCTTTTTTGAAGCAATTCGATTTGTTCCCCATCGGGGCCGGTGAAAAAGATGTTGCGCACTCCGCCAAATGTATCCGGCAATTCATTGATGCCCCCTAAGAAGGTATCCACGCCACGGGACCGCAGTTCTTCGATCGCATCTTCCAGCGAATCGACCGCAATCGCAATATGGCCAAACACATTGTTTTGCGGCTGCGCCGGTTCTCCCCCGCCCGGCTGCACAATTTCTAAAGTAAAGCCGTGCAGATCGACCAGTGCAAGCAGATTGACCCATTCCGGTTTTTGTGCCTGGCTGCGCATGGTACATACGCCGCCCAGATTTTCATAAAATGCAATGGACTGCTCCAAATTGCTTGTAAACAGCGCAATATGCGCCAGACCTTTCCAGGTGTTCATGGATATGCCCTCCTTGGCAGACGCCTATTTTTCGTTTCTATTATAGCAATCCCGTTTGCATCGTGCAATGCTCCAGTGTCCAAAAATTTTCTCTAGTCTCTTGACTTTTCCCAAAGGCAGCATATAATAGACATATGAGCATTTGTTCATATGAAAGGAGGATGCTTCATGCAACCAGAAACCATTGCGTGCTGCGAAGAAAAATTTGTCCACAACGAAATTGTGCAGCAGGTCAATCAGGATCTTCCGGCGGATGAGATTCTGTATGACCTTGCCGAACTGTTTAAGGTTTTTGGAGATTCCACCCGCATCAAAATCCTGTATGCCTTGTTTGAAGCCGAGATGTGCGTTTGTGACATCGCCCTGCTACTCGGCCTTTCCCAGTCGGCCATCTCACACCAACTGCGTGTGCTCAAGAGCGCCAAGCTGGTCAAATACCGCCGGGAAGGAAAAACCGTCTTTTATTCTCTGGCCGATGACCATGTCCGCCGCATCATCGATCAGGGGATGGAACATGTTTTAGAGTGATATAACAAAAGGAGGATTCTATTATGAAAAAGGTATTCAAGCTCATTGACCTGGACTGTGCACACTGCGCCGCCAAAATGGAAGACGCGATCAATAAGATTCCAGGCGTCAACAAGGCCTCCATCAACTTCATGACCATGAAGCTGACTCTGGATGCCGACGATGCGCAATTTGAAAGCATCTTAGACCAGGCAGCCAAGGCCTGCAAGAAAATTGAACCGGACTGCACCATCCAGCGCTGATGTAACCACACGGTTCCCTGTGTACTTGAAATAGGTGATACCCATGACAAAGAAACAAAAGAAAATGCTCGGCCGGATCGTGGTCAGCCTGGTGCTGTACATCGCGGCTTTACTGATCCCTGCCACTCGCTGGATGCAGCTTTTTCTCTACCTGATCCCCTATGCGATCATCGGCTGGGATGTACTCTGGCGCGCCATCCGCAATATTGCCCACGGCCAGGTATTCGATGAAAACTTCCTGATGGCTCTGGCAACGGTGGGTGCTTTTCTGGTGCAGGAAGAAAAAGAAGCGGTCGCGGTTATGCTGTTTTACCAGATCGGCGAATTGTTCCAAAGCTATGCCGTCGGCCGGTCACGGCAGTCAATCGCCAGTCTTATGGATATTCGTCCGGACTATGCGAATGTAGTGCAAGACGGCAAGCTTGTGTCGGTTGACCCGGATGAGGTAGAGATCGGCCAAACGATCGTAGTCAAGGCCGGTGAAAAAATCCCGATCGACGGCGTGGTCATCGAGGGTTCCTCCTCGCTGGACACCGCAGCCCTCACCGGAGAATCCGTCCCGCGGGATGTCTGCCCCGGCAGTGAAGTCATCAGCGGCTGCATCAATTTAAGTGGCCTGCTCCGTGTACGTACCACCAAGGCCTTTGGGGAATCGACCGTTTCCAAAATCCTGGACCTGGTGGAAAACTCAAGTGCCAAAAAGGCCAAGGCCGAAAATTTCATCACCAAATTTGCACGCTACTATACCCCGGCCGTGGTCATCGGCGCTGTGGCGCTTGCAGTTCTGCTGCCGCTGTTTACCGACATTGCCTGGACCGATTCAGTACACCGTGCGCTCATTTTCCTGGTTATTTCCTGCCCCTGTGCCCTGGTGATCTCCATTCCGCTGAGCTTTTTCGGCGGCATTGGCGGGGCATCCCGACAAGGCATTTTGGTCAAGGGTGGCAACTATCTGGAAGCACTGGCCAAGCCGGAAATCGTTGTATTTGATAAGACCGGCACCCTGACAGAAGGCGCTTTTCGGGTGACCGAAGTCCTCCCGGCGAAAGGCACGGCAGCCGAAGTGCTGGAAATCGCTGCTCTGGCTGAATCGTTCTCCAAGCATCCGATCTCGGCGTCGTTGCGCGAAGCCTATGGCAAACCACTGGATACGTCCCGTGTATCCGATGTCGAAGAGCTTGCCGGATACGGAATCTGTGCCAAGGTTGATGGTCGGCAGGTGTTGGCCGGCAATCATCGCCTGATGGAACGGGAGAGTATCTCCTGCCCCATACACGACACCATTGGCACGGTCATTTATCTTGCGGTCGGTGGGTCTTATGCGGGCTGCATTACCATTGCCGATGAAGTCAAGCCCGATGCCGCTGCCGCGATTCGCAAACTGCGTGGTCTCGGGGTACGGCGCACCGTCATGCTGACCGGAGACCGCCGCCGAACGGGTGAACATGTTGCCCAGGCGCTGGGACTGGATGAAGCCAAATGTGAACTGCTCCCGGCGGATAAGGTCGAAGCGGTCGAGCAGCTTTTGGAATCCAAATCCTCCCGCGGCGTATTGGTCTTTGTGGGCGATGGCGTAAACGATGCGCCGGTACTCTCCCGCGCCGATGTCGGTGTGGCCATGGGCGGTCTGGGCTCGGATGCTGCCATCGAAGCGGCCGATATCGTCCTGATGGATGACCAGCCCTCCAAGCTGGCAGCCGCCATTCACATTGCGAAAAAAACGCTGCGCATTGTCAAGCAAAACATTGCCTTTGCTTTGGGCATCAAACTGCTTGTGCTTCTCTTGGGCGCCTTTGGCAAGGCGAACATGTGGGAAGCCGTGTTTGCCGATGTCGGCGTTGCGGTGATTGCTATTTTAAACGCTTCCCGCATGCTGCACGTCGATTCCCAGTCAGCCTAAGGCATCTGAAAAGGATACCGCTGCATGGCGGTATCCTTCTTTTTTGCAATCTTTACAGAAACTTAACGCTTCTGGCTGACAATCCGTGCTATAATAGCCGCAGTCATCCACATTGTGGATGTTTTTTCGATGAAATTTGTGAGGTGAGACGATGGATCTAAACCGGAAAAACATGCAAAAGATTGCACTTTTGATCGTATTTACGATTTTGCTGCTGGTCGGTCTGCAAAAGTTTAATTATGTGATCGGCGGCGTGCATGCCATCTTTCATCTGGTGATGCCGTTTGTTGTGGGAGGCGCCATCGCTTTTATTTTAAATGTACCCATGTGCTTTCTGGAACGCAAGCTGTTCCCCCGCCGGTGGGGCCGCCGCTTAAATCCATTGTATCGTGTGCGCCGTATCTTTTCCTTGATTCTGACCTTTGCTCTTGTAATCGCAGTTTTGAGCATTCTGTCCCTGATGGTCATTCCGGAAATGGCACGGTCGTTTGTCACAGTGGGCGAGCGTATTACGATTTTTTCGGCGCAAGTCATCAACTATGTCAATGATCTTGCGACCAATTATCCGGAAATCGTGGCAGAAATCCAGAAATTCTTCTCCGACTGGAACAATATCGATTGGAAGAAAATCGGTGAACAGGTCTATAATTTCTTTGTCAACGGGAACATTGTAAATGATACGTTCAGTTTTGCAACGTCGGTGATCAACAGCATGACCAATTTTATCATTGGTCTGGTGTTTGCCATCTATCTTCTGCTGCAAAAAGAAACCCTCGGCGGACAGTTCAAGCGCGTTTTGTATTCGTTTGTACCCGAAGACAAAGCCGACCACTTCCTGGAGATCTGCCAGCTTACCCGCGACACGTTTTCCAGCTTTATTTCTGGCCAATGCTTGGAAGCCTGTATTTTGGGCCTGATGTTCTTTATCAGCATGAGTTTACTGCGTATGCCCTATGCTCTTGTCATCTCTGCGCTCATCGCTGTGACCGCGCTCATTCCCATTTTTGGTGCATTTATCGGCTGCGGCGTCGGTATCTTCCTGATTTTGATTGTCAGCCCGATTCAGGCGCTATGGTTTTTGATTTTGTTCCTGGTGTTGCAGCAAGTCGAAGGCAACCTGATCTATCCGCATGTTGTCGGCAGCTCGGTTGGCCTGCCCTCCATCTGGGTGCTCATGGCGGTCACCCTGGGCGCCAGCACCATGGGAATCGTGGGTATGATCATCAATATCCCGCTGTTTTCGATCGTCTATACCCTGTTGCGGCAATCGGTGCGCAGCCGTTTGCAAAAGCGCCAGATCAGCCGCCACAAACTGCGGTAAAAAATGAACGTGTTGTAAATCTTTTGCCTCAGGCTTGATTTTTTGGAGCATTGGTATTATTATCATCTTGTTAGCACTCGACACATCAGAGTGCTAATCCCAAATTTTAAATTCCCGAGGTGTATTGAAATCATGGCAAAAAAAGAATTTCAGGCCGAGTCCAAACGCCTGCTTGACCTCATGATCCATTCCATTTATACCCATCACGAGATCTTCCTGCGCGAACTGATCTCCAACGCATCGGATGCAACCGATAAGCTGTATTACAGCGCGATGCAGGAAGGCCGTACGGGCGTGACCCGCGATTCGCTGCCCATCCGTATCACACTCGATAAAGAGGCGCGGAAGCTGACAATCTCGGACAACGGCTGCGGCATGACGGCCGAAGAAATGGAAGAAAATCTGGGCACTATTGCCCATTCCGGTTCTCTGGCCTTCAAGCAGCAGATGGATGCCAAAGATAAGAACGATGTTGACATCATCGGCCAATTTGGTGTAGGCTTCTATGCAGCGTTTATGGTTGCCAAAACCGTAGAGGTCATCAGCCGTTCGGAAAAGACCGATGAATGCAATCGTTGGGTATCGGATGGCGCGGATGGTTACAGCATCGCTCCTTGTCAGCGCGATACCGTCGGTACAGACATCATCCTGACCATTAAGGACAATGCCGAAAACGAAAATTTTGACGAATATCTCGAACCCTTCCGCATTCAGGCAATCGTGCGGAAGTACTCCGATTATATCCGCTATCCCATCCAGATGGAGATGCCTCGCACCCGCATGAAGGAAGGCTGCGACCCGGAAAAGCCGGAATACGAGGATTACACGGAGCTGACGACCCTCAACTCCATGGTGCCGATCTGGAAGAAATCCAAGTCCGAACTTAAGGACGAAGATTATAATGCGTTCTACAAATCCAAATACTATGACTTTACCGACCCGGTCCGGCATATTCATATGAGCACCGAAGGTGCTGTCACCTTCCATGCCCTGCTGTTTATTCCGGCCAGCGCACCCTTCAACTACTATACCAAGGATTATGAAAAGGGATTGCAGCTGTATTCCAACGGTGTTTTGATTATGGAACGCTGCGCCGACCTGTTGCCCGATCATTTTAATTTTGTGCGGGGTCTGGTCGACAGCGCTGATTTGTCGCTGAACATCTCGCGTGAAATGCTGCAGCACGACCGGCATTTGAAGCTCATTGCCAACAACTTAGAAAAGAAGATCAAGTCCGAATTGCTCAGCCTGCTCAAGAACGACCGGGAAAAGTATGAGGAATTCTTCAAGTCGTTCGGCATGCAGCTGAAATATGGCACATATGTAGAGTATGGTACGCATAAGGAACTGTTGCAGGATCTGCTGCTGTATATGTCGTCGACCGAAAACAAGATGGTTACGTTGGAAGAATACGTATCCCGCATGAAGGAAGATCAGAAATTCATCTATTATGCTTGTGGTGAAAGCGCAGCCAAGATCAGCCTGCTGCCCCAGATGGAGCGTTTGCGCGATAAGGGCTATGAAGTGCTGTATATGACCGATTCGATCGATGAATTCTGCGTCAAGATGATGCAGAAGTTCCAGGATAAAGAGTTCAAGTCCATCACCGACGGCGATCTCGGCCTGGAAAGCGAAGAAGAAAAACAGGAGATCGAAAAGCTTTCTGCGGACAACAAGACCTTGCTGGATGATCTTAAGACCGCTCTGGGCGACAAAGTCACCCGCGTACAGCTCACCTCCCGCTTGAAGAGCCATCCCTGCTGCCTGTCGACCGAAGGTGCCGTTTCGCTGGAAATGGAAAAGGTACTCAAAGCGCAGCGCATGGGCAATGAACCGGAAGTCAAGGCCGAGCGCGTGCTGGAACTGAATGCCACGCACCCGATCTTCCAGAAGCTGTGTGCTCTGTCCGGCGACCAAGACAAACTCAAGACCTATGCCGACATTCTGTATACCCAGGCACAACTCATCGAAGGCATTGCGCCGGAAGATCCGGTTGCCTATGCCAACGCGGTTTGCAGTCTTTTGTCGGAATAAAGGAGATATAGACCTATGCCGCAAAAGTTATTGTTTATTGTCAATCCGAATTCAGGCAAAGGCGAAATGCGTTTGCATGTTGTGGATTGTGTCGATCAATTTGTCAAAGCTGACTATGAGGTCACGCTGTACACAACCCAAAAAGCCGGCGATGCAACCCGCATCGTCGCTACCCGCGGCAGCGATTTTGATCTAATCGTGTGCAGCGGCGGTGACGGCACCCTCAATGAAACGGTCGGCGGATTGATGCAGCTGGAGGAAAAGCCGGCGCTTGGATACATCCCTTCGGGTACAACCAATGACTTTGCGAGCAGTCTGCAAATTCCCAAAAAGCCGCTTGATGCTGCGGCTTTGATCTTAAACGGCATGCCATCCAGCGTGGATGTCGGCAGCTTTAATGGCCGTTATTTTACCTATGTCGCTGGTTTTGGCGCTTTTACCGAGGTGTCCTATTCCACCCCGCAAAACACAAAGAATGCGCTCGGCCGGTTGGCTTATATTCTGGAAGGCATCAAATCCTTGCCTACACTACGCAACTACCATGTCCGTGTGGAAAGCGAATCCCAATCGGTGGAAGGTGATTTTATCTTTGGTATGGTCACCAATGCCACCACAGTTGGTGGATTCAAAGGAATCATTGCCAACGATGTCGGCCTGGATGACGGCTTATTTGAAGTGTTCCTGGTCAAAGCACCAACCAATCCCATCGAATTGCAAATGGTCTTCAATGAGATTTTGGTTTCACCGGAGCAATGTAAATTTGTAACGCGTTTTAAAGCTCAGCATGTGCGTTTTGTGTCCGATATCGAAGTCCCCTGGACCTTGGACGGCGAGTTTGGCGGGGCTCCGCAGGTTGCTGAGATCGTCAACCATCAAAAAGCGTTGCATCTTTTTGTCGGCCCCACATCCCCGGTAACGTAAAAAGAAAGGTAGTGCGAGTTTGCTGCACTACCTTTCTTTTTATTTATCGATACGTATATATACGGGCTGCAAGACCCGTGCCCCCGGCAGAAATGCTTGGACAAACCGAGCGATGCGGCCGATTCTGCCACCGCGTTGGGATTCATTCCATAGAATATGATATAAGGGTTTCATGGGGATTCTCTCATTTGCTGGAACAATCATTGAGAAAACAAGTCTTCTTCTGATTATTATATCGGATTCTTCAGTTTCAGAGTTGGACAATCCATGTCGTGAAAATGAACAGACTGTAAATTTTGAAACATTTTCTCGCTTTCACTCCAGGGGTCTGCACAGGTTAATATATTTTGAACACCCATCGAATATCCCTTGTTCTTCTGCGCATTCAATGGTATAATCGGTTCATAAAGGTAGAAAAACGTATTTTTTTGTTGAAAAAGATGTTACTCTGTCGATAGAAAGCGAATTTCGGATTTCAAAAATTTTCTTTCAGCTCCCGTGACCATCGGGTCACGGACAACCAAAAGGAGGGCTGTAAGCTTTAGGAGGCGCAAAATGTTTTTTATACAGATGAATGTCCGTGGCAAAACAATGTACCTGCATAACCATCGTTTGGCTTTGTATCTTCCCGATTACGCGCGCCGGTTCCATACCGAAGCGGCAGCGCTGCGCTTTATGAAGCGGCATGATGCTCCCAATCAGTTTCCCTGGCGTATCATTGAGATCGCTGATTCTGAACTGTGTTCTCGCCGCTATTTGAAGGTTGGCATGTAATCGCGATCGCTGCCCAAGAAAGAGTCACCAGTTGTATGCCCGATACATAGTCTGACAATGAAGAAAGCTTCTTCAATTTCTTAATTGGAGGTCATACTCATGTCAGAAAAAATCGCACCCGGCCCGGTTGGCGGTGGCTCTTGCTTCCGGGAAGCTGTTTGTATCCATACCAATAAGGTTTATGATTCCTGCAAAAGCAAGGAATGCATCCGTGACCTGCGCGTCTATTTGACCACAGAGTCTCAGAACTTCATCAACAACAACAGTGTTTCGGTAAAGCCGCGCGCAGCCGAATTGCTGTATGTGAACATCGATGTAGAAAAGGTACCGTATAAATGAGTACCCCCTGCTTTTCACATCCTCCTGCGTATCGATGCAGGGGGATTTTCCTTTTTATAACATACAGTTCAATCCTAATGCAGGAAAAACATGGGCATTCTTGTCGCTAAAACGACCAGAGAATCGGCCATGCAATACCGACTATTTTTAGGAGGTTTGACCAAAAATGCACAAATACCTTTGCATGCCGCCCAGAAACCCTTTTTATTTTAAGGGGATTTTGCTATAATAAAGCATTATAAAAGATTCAAAATAAGGGGGAACATCGTTTGAAACAGGATAAACTTGTCATTACTGGCATGGGGGCAGTCACACCCATCGGCATTGGTGTGGCGAATTATTGGAAGGCGCTGACGAGCGGCATGTGCGGCATCGGACCGATCACCCGATTTGATGCCTCGAACTTGCCCGTTCAGATCGCGGCCGAACTCAAAGATTTCGATCCGTCTGCTTTCATGCCCAAAACACTTGCACGCACGATGGACCCATTTATGCAGTATGCGTTTGCTGCCGCCGAAGAAGCTCTCGAAGACAGTGGTCTGTGCATTGAACCAGAAAATGAACGCATCGGCATCGTAATGGGCACCGCGATGGATGGTGTGACCACGGTTGCGCAAACACAGGCTTCTTTTGACGAAGGCCATCGCGTAGGTCCCCGCTTTGTTCCTATGACCATTGGCAACATCGCAGCGGCACAGATCGCCATCGCACACGGCATTCACGGCCCGAGCCTCACGCTCAATACCGCTTGCTCGGCAGGTGGCGACGCGGTTATGACGGCAGCCATGCTGCTGCGTACGGGCGAAGCAGATGCCGTTCTGGCCGTTGGTGGGGAAAGCATTCTATGCCCGATTGTCGTATCCGGCTTGTCCCAGGCCAAGGCACTCTCCCGCCGCAACGACGATCCCGCCAGTGCCTGCCGTCCCTTTGATGCTGACCGGGATGGCTTTGTCATTGGTGAAGGCGGCGGCGCCCTGTTGATCGAAACCGAAGCCCATGCCCTGGCACGCGGAGCGACCATCTATGCCGAACTGGCGGGTTATGCCAACACCTCGGATGCCCATCATGTGACGGCGCCCTGTCCGGATGGTGCTGGCGCTGCGGCCTGCATGCAGCGCGCCCTTGCACGTGCCAACATGCAGCCATCGGACATTGGGTATATCAATGCCCACGGCACCTCGACCCCGCTCGGCGACAAGGCGGAAACCATGGCCATCAAAGCAGTCTTTGGCGGTCCGGAATCGGCGCCGCCGATTTCTGCGACCAAATCGGCAACCGGCCATCTGATGGGGGCCGGTGGTTTGACCGAAGCTATCGCCTGCATTCTGGCGATTCGTGACGGTATTCTGCCGCCCACGTTAAACTTAAACACCCCAGACCCGGACTGCGATCTGGATTATGTGCCCAAGGTTGCCCGAAAAGCAACAATCGAAGCTGCTATGAGCAATTCGCTCGGCTTCGGCGGCCAAAATTCCAGCCTGATCGTAAAAAAATACCACCGCGCTTAATATAAGGAGAAATCGATTTGTCCAGCACTTACACGTATGATGTTTCGATGTTTCGCGAAACTTTTGAAACCGAATACACTTATTTAAATGGATTTTTACGCAATGTATCCCGCTTTGGCAATGCGCCCGCCCTGCACGACCCGCAATCGGGCCGCCGCTGGACCTATCGGGAACTGAATGCCGAAGCCAACCATTTGGCGCATGCGCTGCGGGCGGACGGCGTCGGCAAAAATGATGTCGTGATGTTCACCCTGCTCAATTCGCCTGAATTTGTATTTTTCTATCTGGCAGCCCATAAAATCGGCGCGATTGCCTGCCCGGTCAATTACCGTCAAGGCGCTGGTGAAATCGCTCTGGTCATCGATGACAGCTGTCCCAAAGCCTTTGTCTATGATGCGGATTTTGGCGATCTGTCCTACCAGGCTCTGGAGCTTGCCAAACACAAACCGTCTCGCGTCATCTTCGTAGATTATAAAAATGAGAAGTCTGCGCCGGAAGGCACGGTTGCATATCGTGATTATGTGGTCGGGCAGTCGGATGAAAATCCGCCGATCGATTTCCATCCGCATATTTACGATGAAACCACACGGCTGTACACTTCGGGTACCACCAACCGTCCCAAGGGTGTGCCGATCAACAACATCAACGAAGTCCTTTCGGCCCATGATGTCATCATGCACTTTCCGCTGTCGCCGACCGACCGCACGATGAATATGACCCCCTGGTTCCACCGCGGCGGCATTCATTCGGGCGGCCCCTGCCCTACCCTGTACGCTGGCGGTGAAATCGTGATTTTACGCGATTTCCACCCGCGCACCTGCTTGGAATATGCGGAAAAGTATCAAGTTACTTTTCTTATCGGTGTGCCCACGATTTTGGCCATGCTGGCCCGGACACAGGAACGCACGCCTTTTGACCTGTCCGCGCTGCGCGGTATCGTGACCATGGGCGCTCCCTTTGAAAAAGCTGCCTGCGAAAAATACATGCAGCTGCTCACGCCCGATATTTTCAATGGGTATGGCACTACCGAAACCTTCTGGAACACCTTCCTGCGTCCTTATGATTTGCCCGATATGTCTGGCTCCGCCGGGCGTTCCTGCACCGATGATGATGTCCGTGTGGTTATGGTGCATGAAGATGGTTCCCATGCCGAGCCGGATGAAACTGTGCCGCGCGATGGCCAGACCGCAGGCGAAGTCATCATCCGTTCGCCTGCCAAGAGTGCGTTTTGCTATTTCAACAACGCCGAAATGACCGCTCAGAAATTTTATAAGGGCTGGCTGTATACCGGCGATATGGCCACTTGGGATGACAATGAATTTGTCACCATCTGCGGCCGAAAAGACGACATGATCGTATCGGCCGGTGAAAATATCTATCCGACGCAAATCGAAGCCGTGCTCAACGAGCATCCCAAGGTAGCCGAAAGCGCGGTCATCGGTATCCCGGATAAGCTGCGCGGCGAAGTCGTAGCCGCCTACGTCGTACCGTCTGACGACAGCCTGGCGGTCGAAGAACTCAAACAATATTGCATCCAGTCCCCCATGCTGTCCTCGTATAAATGGCCGCGGTCGTATACGTTGGTAAAAGAATTGCCGCATACGGCGACCGGTAAGCTCATGCACTATAAGCTGCGCCAACAGGTGCTACAACCAAACAAGTAATCGTGCGCCGGCGGCCCAAAGACGCCGGTTTCTCTTGGAAGGAGAGGATTCTTTGATTCTGCTCGTTTGCCTGGACGACCGCAACGGAATGCAGTTTCATGGCCGCCGCCAAAGCCAAGACCGCCTGGTGCGGCAGGACATGCTCACCCAGGCCGCTGGCCGCCGGTTGTGGATGGATGCCGCAACGGCGCGTCAATTCACCGAGCCGGATGCGTCCATCTGCATTGCCGAAGATGCCGCTCAGCAAGCCGCGCCGGGCGAGTATTATTTTGCCGAATCCCCTGATCGGCTGCCTCCTTTGGATAAAATGGAACAACTCATCGTCTATCGCTGGAATCGCCACTATCCATCGGATGCACAGTTCCCGATTGTGTTGGAGGCTCCTGCCTGGCAACGCTACGAAATGACCGAATTTCGCGGCTACTCTCATGAAAAAATCACAAAGGAAGTTTATATCCATGAAAACAATCGCTAAATGGACCGCCCTTGTTGTATGTTTCCTGTTTTTCAGCGGCTGCGCGCCCATTTCGGTGGAGCCTGAGGACTCTTTTTCGCTGGATGCAGTTCCTGCATTTTCCGGGGAACCATACGTTGTTATTGATGACAATCAGCCGCATTTTGACGAAACGAATACCGATTCCTTTGAATCGTACAGCGAGTTGGATGCCCTGGGACGGTGTGGAACTGCCTATGCCAACATTGGTTCTGACCTCATGCCGACCGAGGAACGCGAAAGCATCAGCAATGTCAAGCCCTCCGGTTGGGTCAATCGGGAATACGATGCCGATTTGGTCGATGGACGATATCTTTATAACCGTTGCCATCTGATCGGATACCAGCTCACCGGCGAAAGTGCCAATGAGAAAAATCTCATTACAGGCACGCGCTACCTCAATGTGGAAGGGATGCTGCCGTTTGAAAACATGGTAGCCGACTACATCAAGGAAACCGACAATCATGTTTTGTATCGGGTCACTCCGATTTTCGAAGGCGACAATTTAGTGGCCAGCGGTGTCCATATGGAAGCTCTGTCGGTCGAAGATGACGGCGAAGGCATCTGTTTTAACATTTATGCTTACAACAATCAACCCGGCATCACCATCGACTATGCAACGGGTGAAAACTGGCTGGATGGTAAGCAGCCTGCCGACTCTTCTGCCGCTTCTTCGGCGTCTACTACCAATACATATATTCTCAACACGAACTCTAAGAAATTCCATACAACCGACTGCTCGAACGCAGCAACCATCAAGGACTCCAACCGACAGACTTACCAAGGCAGTCGGGAGGATTTAATCAACCAAGGGTACTCCCCTTGCGGACAATGTAAACCTTAAATAAGAAAGACGTGCATTCCAACTGCCGGGATGCACGTCTTTTTTTATTCAGATTCCTGCTGTCGGTCCAGAACTTGCCGATATAACCGCGCCGCGACCCTTTGATATTGCCGCTGCCGCTCTTGCCGCTCGGTTTCGGACCCTGTCTCATCTGTTATGATCTGTACCATACCGACGCCCTCGACTCGAATCTCTCGCCCCATCATCCTCACCTCATTTTTATCCTATGCGCATTTTTTCCTTTCAGTCCACCTGGCATCAATCGGCTTCCGGATGAATATCGAAGAAACAGAGATCTTTGAAAGGAGTCATGACCATGACAGAGGTTTCAGGCGCCCATGTGGTGTTATATTTGCGAAAATCCCGAGCCGATATCGAAGCTGAACAATCGGGTGCTGGCAACACTTTGGCGCGGCACCGGCGCACTTTGACCGACCTCGCGGCTCGGATGCAGCTGACCATCGATGCCATTTATGAAGAAGTCGTATCGGGTGACACCATTGCCGCCCGCCCGGAAATGCAGCGTTTACTCTCCGAAGTAGAAGCCGGGTTATGGGATGCGGTGCTGGTGATGGAAGTCGAACGTCTGGCGCGCGGCGATTCGATCGATCAAGGCATCGTCGCCCGCGCCTTTCGATATTCGGGGACAAAAATCATCACGCCGTCTAAAATTTACGACCCCTGCAATGAATTTGACGAGGAATTTTTAGAGTTTGGACTGTTCATGTCCCGCCGGGAATATCAAACCATTCGCCGTCGCCTTACTGCCGGGGTGCAGGCTTCCCGGCGCGAAGGAAAGTATACCGGTTCGGTCCCGCCCTATGGCTATCTTAAACAAAAGCTGAGCGGCGAAAAAGGCTTTACCCTTGTCCCCGACCCGCAAACCGCCCCGATTGTGCAGCAAATCTTTTCCTGGTTTTTGACCGACCGGCTCTCGATGGTGGAAATCAGTAAACGGCTCAATGCCGGAGCCGTTCCCCGTCCGAACGGCGGCGTCTGGTATCCCAAAACGATTGCCAATCTGCTGGGAAATCCCCATTATGCCGGATATACGACCAATTCCCGCCGCCCGGTCAAGGCTGTGATTCGAGATGGCGCTATACGCAAAACCCGTCCGCGCAACACGCAGCAACTTGTGTTCTACGAAGGGCGTCATCCAGCTTTGGTCTCCCGCGAACAATGGCAGGCAGCTCAGAAGCGCTTGCAAGCACATGCCGCGCCCCCGGTGCCGCGTGGCAAGGGGCAAACGAATGCCTTTTGTGGCCTTTTATACTGTTCGGTCTGTGGCTCCCGCATGCAGCGCGGCCAATATGGAAAAAACAGCCCCAGAAAACCCTATCTTTTTTGTATGCGCCGCGGCTGCGCGACTGTATCCTCTTCCTATGAGGCGGTGGAAGCCCTCGTGCAGGCCGTTTTGCAGACCTGGCCGCTGACCTGGGACCCAACCGATTTGCCGGATGACCACGCCATCCGCGCACACAGCCTTGCAGGGCTCCACCAACGACTCGACCGGATTGGCCTGCAACAAACGCGCGCAATGGAATTTTTGGAAACCGGGGTGTATTCTCCCGAAATATTTCGAACGCGCATCGCGGCACTGGATGTAGAACGGAAACAGATCGAGCAAACGCTGGATGCCCTCGCGCATGCGCCGACAGCGCCACAAATACCCGTTCCTTCTATTTCTGCACTCTATACCCAGCTGACGCCAAGTGAACAAAATGAACTGCTTAAAACCCTGATCGAAAAAATCGTCTACCAAAAGTCGGAACGAACAACACCCGGTTTTGCGGGCGACCTTACCTTGACGATCTATCCCCGGCTTCCGTATCCAGTTGAAAGCGTGCGGTCCATATAATCGTGGCTTCTACTCGGTCGATGTTCGTTTCTTCTATCGCATCTCGGTCGAGGCCAACACCACGGTTGGCTGCCCGCGTCTGCTCAACGGTCTGGCAGTATACGACAAGCGCTGCATCCTGTTCGGCAGCGAAGGCGGCGCGCGCATCTTTAGTTCGCGCTATACGCCCGATGCACCGGATTATCAGTATATGCAGCGCGCCAACAATCCGACTGCGGTGATCGAAACCGTCGAGCCCATCCTGTTGGAAGCAAAGATTGTAGAGCCGACCTATTGCTGCGGCTGCTGCTGCGAAATCAATTCGGTTCCGGCTCCGATCTGCCAGTGCTTTGGCGGCGAAGAACTGGATCTGAGCGATTCGGGCAACCGTCTGTTTGTTACCATCGGTCAGTTCTCGATCATGCGTCTGGAACGCGATATTCAGCTGCTGATGCCGGCGTATGACATCTGCATGCCCGAGCGTGACTGCAACTGCACGGGCGCTGGCGGTGAGACCGAAGATCCCTGCGAGATCTTTGACCGCTTCGAGTTCCCGGTCGATGCCTTCTTCCCGCCGCGGCGTGATGATCACGACTCCTGCGGCTGCAACAATGGCTGCGGTTCCGGTTGTGGTTCCAATGTTGGCAACAACAATTCGGGTTGCTGCAAGCCCCGCTGCAAGTAAAGCAACAAGGCCAGTACATCACGTACTGGCCTTGTTTTTTTATCCGATGAGATCATCGTCTGTAATAAAGAACGAATCGGACTGCATCCGACATTGCCGGTCGAGTTCGGAATCGGTCCCCACCGTGCGGCGCACGGCTTCATACGCTGCCCGGGCACTTTCGTTGGCTTGTCCGGTATATACACCGCGAATCAGCAGATTTTTCGGCGTATCCAGCGGCGAAATATATTCGACGACCGATACTTTATACCCTTCTGCTTCGAGTTTCAGGGCGCGCATGCTATCGGTCAGCACATCGTTAAAGCGGGCTTTGAAGACACCGTATTTGGTCAGCGGCTCCAAACCTGGAATGTGATACTGGTCGAGCAGTTCTTTATGGCAACACGGTACACACGCGATGTATTTCGCCCGGGCCCGAATCGCGGTCCCCAACGCCAAATCGGTCGCAATATCGCACGCATGCAGGGAAATTACGGCGGTCACATGCTTGGGCGGCTGATAAGTGCGCAAATCGGCCTGAATAAACTCCATATTATGATACCCAAGCCGTTTGGCCATTTTGCGGCTTTCGGCAACGACATGTTCGTTAATGTCAATGCCAATCACCCGGCAGCGGCGACGCAGCACATCCCGCAAGTAATAGTTCATCACAAAGCTGAGATAAGATTTTCCGCAGGCACAATCGAGCAACAGGATTTCTTCGCTATCGTCTTTTTGAAACATGGGCGCTACCAGTTCGACATAATGGTCGATCTGGTTATACTTGCGGATCATATCGTTTTTGATTTTCCCTTCGGCAGTCAGGATGCCAATTTCACGCAGCAAATCGGCGGCCTGATCCACCCGAATCCAGTATTCCCGCCCCCCGGCTAACAGCGGATTGGCCGCGGCAGCTGTACTTTCCGGTGTGCTTTGCCGCTCGGCCTGCTTCATATTGACCCCGCGGGAATTGCACGTAATGGTCAGCACAGCCCCTCGCTCGGTATATTGCAGAATCGATTCTTCGTATTGTTCGGCTTGCTGCGCAAAAAACTCGGTCGCCTGTACGGCGTCTACCTGTCGGTCTGCCCCTTGAAAATGCAGCCGGTATCCGGTATCCTGCAAGGACAGTTTGCCCTCAAATTTTTTCTTGCCGGCACGGAATGTATAGGATACATCGACAAAATAATCCCGGTTCTGCTCTAACCGTGCGCGGATACCGACCAGTAAAAGCTTTAATTTATTTCGATCGCCTTTCTGCATTGCGTTCTCCCTCTCCCAATGATTTCATTTTGGCACGGCTTATTATAGCATGCTTTCCCCTGTAAATACAAGCAAACATCCATTAGCGCTCTTCTAACGGCACATAGTCCCGCTGGCCATGAATGGACAGATAAGCTGGACGGATGATCTTATCGGTGTTGATGAGTTCTTCCAGGCGGTGTGCGCTCCATCCTACGATGCGTGCCGCAGCAAACATCGGGGTATACAGTTCCAGCGGCAGACCCAGCATGGAATAGACAAAGCCCGAATAAAAGTCTACATTGGCGCTAACGCCTTTATAAATCCGGCGTTCTTCCTGAATGATCTGCGGAGCAATTCGCTCAACCAATTCATATAATGCAAAATCCTCGTTCCGATGCTTTTCGCGCGCAAGCTGGCCAACGAAGCTCTTGAATATCTGTGCACGTGGATCGGATAGCGAATACACAGCATGTCCCATGCCATAAATCAGGCCTTTTTTGTCAAAGGCTTCTTTGTGCAGCAGTTTGCGCAGGTAGTCGGCCACTTCTTCTTCATCGTCGGTATGCACCACATGCTGCCGCAGATCGTCAAACATCTGCACAACTTTAATATTGGCTCCACCATGCTTGGGACCTTTTAGGCTTCCCAGGGCTGCGGAAATCGCTGAATAGGTGTCTGTCCCCGACGAGGTGACAACATGGGTCGTAAACGAAGAATTATTGCCGCCTCCATGTTCCATATGCAAAACCAGTGCCAAATCCAAAACGCGGGATTCCAGCGGTGTAAACTGCATGTCGGGCCGTAAGATTCGCAGGATATTTTCGGCTGTGCCCAAACTGTCGGACGGATAATGGATATACATACTGCCGCCGCATTCATAGTGATTATAAGCATGATAGGAATATGCAGCCAGCATGGGAAAGACCGAAATGAGCATCAGGCATTGCCGTAAAACGTTGGGCAGGCTGATGTCATCGCAGGAATCATCATATGAGGCCAGGGTCAGTACGCTCCGCGAAAGTGTATTCATCAGGTCATGAGAAGAAGCTTTCATTACGACATCGCGTACAAAGTTGGTCGGCAACGTTCTGCCATCGGCCAGTAGTTTTTGAAAATTTTTGAGTTGCTGTTCATCGGGCAATTCTCCAAACAGCAGCAAAAAAGCCGTTTCTTCAAACCCATCCCGGTCACCCTTGATGAAGCCGCGTACCACATCGTTGATATTATATCCACGATAATACAATTCCCCATCGCAGGATTCTTCCTTTCCATCCACAACCTTTTTGGAAATGATTTCGGATATATTGGTAAGTCCTGCGACGACACCTTTACCATCTAAATCGCGCAGGCCACGCTTTACATGCATATCTTGATAGAGTTTGCCATCAATCTGACTGTTTTGTTTGCACAATGCAGCCAATTCTTCGACCTCGGCATTTACGGTAAGCATGCGATTTTCTGCCATCTTGATGCTCCTCCTTTGGATGTAACACAATTTGATTCAATTATATCAAATTTCGCCCTTTTTTTCTTTCGCAAAATACGGGATTCTTCTAAACATTTTGTAAACTTTCTATGGCATGCAGCGTATAGACTGGCAAGGCGTTTGATAGTATACCGCTTTATAATAGAAATTTTTCCAAAAGCTCTTTACAAATTCTCCGAGATATGCTATTATTCTATATGTTATCCGCGTCCGTAGTTCAATTGGATAGAGCGTCAGATTCCGGTTCTGAATGTTGGGGGTTCGAGTCCCTTCGGGCGTGCCAAAACAATGAATATCCACTCCGTGCTTTTGTGAAAACTACGGAGTGGATTTTTTTATAATTTCAAAAAGTAAAGGAGTGGTAAACATGAAAAAGAAACTGCTGGCGGCATGGCTCGCACTATGGATGCTAGCATGCAACGCCTGGGCGGTCGATTTGTATGTCGATGGCAGCGCTTTGCAAACCGATGCACCACCTACCCTTGTCAGCGGACGCACGCTTGTCCCCTTACGCGCGATTTTTGAAGCGCTGGATGCAGATGTTGCCTGGAACGACGCCACCCAGACTGCTGCAGCCCAAAAAGACAGCACACAAATCCAGGTGACGATCAATCAGACCACTGCCTATGTCAATGGTCAGCCACAAGCTTTGGATGTTCCAGCGCAGCTCATAAATGGCCGCACGATGGTACCAGCGCGCTTTGTCTCCGAATCCCTGGATGCGCGTGTGCTATGGGATGCGAACGCCCAAAGCGTTTATGTGATCACTCCCGATCACGATGCCCTGGTGGTAGAATATCTGGATGTTGGACAGGCGGATAGCATCTTATTGTCCAGTGATGGCGAATATATGCTGATCGATGCCGGTAACAATTCCGACGGGGATGACATTGTACAGTATCTGCAATCGGTCGGAGCAAACACCCTCAAATATGCCGTTGGCACACATGCTCATGCCGACCATATTGGCGGGATGGATGATGTAATCGAAGATCTGCACGTTGAAAACCTTCTTTTGCCCAGCACGGTCACCAATACACAGACGTATACCGATGTTCTGGACGCAGCGGCAGCCAAGAACCTAACAGTCACCGTGCCACAAAAAGGAGCTATCTATTCGCTGGGCGACACCCAGATTTCTGTGATTGCTGCGGAGCAATCGACCAATCTGAACAATACCTCCATTGTTTTAAAAGCAACCTATGAAAATACTGCTTTCCTGTTTATGGGGGATGCTGAAACCGAAGTGGAAAACACCATCCTTTCGTCTGGCACTCCTGTGCAATGCGATGTGCTGAAAGTTGGGCACCATGGTTCGGATACCTCTACTAGCAACGCATTTCTGGCGGCAGTATCGCCGGAAGCAGCTGTTATCAGCTGCGGTGCGGGCAATTCGTACGGCCATCCCAGCGCCAGCACTCTCGAAAAGCTGGCAGGGATTCCGGTCTGGCGTACCGATTTAAACGGTACGATCATTGCGATGACCGATGGACAGACATGCCGCCTGACGGCCAGCCAAGGCACAGCCTCTACTACAACACCGCCATCGATCCCGACCACGCCGCCCAGTGAGCCTACCGTCGACCCCGATACGGATTCCAATCCCGGCGTTCCCTCCACGGTTTATATTACCCGAACCGGAAAGCGTTATCACTACAAGGCGAGCTGCGCTGGGAAAAATGCAATATCGACCACTCTGTCGGATGCCAAATCCCGTGGACTGACCCCATGTCAAAAATGTGCTGCATAAAAAAGAGTGCAGGCGATCATCGCCTGCACTCTTTCTATTATTTTCCCAAGTCTTTCATCAGTTCCGGTAATTTTTCAATTTTTCCCCCGGTCAATCGATCCAAATAAACGACAGGCTGCAACGTAGATTCCTGTACATCGATTTCCCCTTTTTCATCTTTAGCGATATATCCCGACTGCACCAGCCGAGTAAAGGTATCTTGCGCCCACTTCGGCATTTCCGGCACATACTTATAGACCTTCATGACTTCTTCCTCCTGTTCTCCGGCGAGTGCTTTCTGAAAAGCCTGCCACATGGATGGATGATCAACAAAGGGACCTGGACAGTATTTCCCGGTCACATCATAATGGCGAAGCACATGATCGAGTGGTACGTTATATTGCGCCATCAGTTCGCGTACAAATTGAACCGTTCGATCGATCGTCGCCTGCCGAATGGCCATTCCTTTGCCGGTCAGACACATCTCTACCCCAATCGAATTGGAATTCCGGCACTCCGGATGAACATATACTTTTGCCCCACAATGATAGGCGATATGCGTGACTGGAACACTGCTCCAGATCTCTTTTTCATCAACAAAATAATGGGCACTTGCCGGGGCCCCAAGCGCTTCCCGTGCAAAATAATCCGCATTGTTTTTTGCCGTATCCCCTTCATTGCTCGTATAATGGATCACAATATAGAGAACTTCTTTTAATTTACCGCCATAGTTGGATCGATTGCATAATTTTGTTTGAATCTCCATCTTCATTGCCTCCGAATGACTCTGTGGACGGAACCGGCTTGCAATCTCAACCGGTCCTTTTTTGTCCATCGTGGCTAAAATGCCTGAAACCAGTCTTTGGCTCCAGGCATTCTAGTCTATGCACAAACTTTCCAGTTTGTGACGAAGGCATCTTGGGTTTTAAAGGGACCGCGGAGCGACCTCCCGCGCATGTCTGACAAACAATTCCCGGACGGCATCCAGTTCCCCCAAGCCACGCAGATCGGTTTGCACCGCATAGCCATCGGCCTGCAAAATGGATTTCCAGCTATCCTCTTCTTCCCCGGCCAAATCGTTTTGGGCATGGTCGCCCGCTACAATCATAAAGGGGGCCAGCGTCACCCGACGCACACCATGCTGTTTCAGTCTGCCGCGGATATAGTCGAGTCCTGGGAAACCTTCCACGGTGCCGACATAGACCCGTTCGGCGCCCAGAGAACGGAACATATTTTCCACTTGGCTATACGTCGCATTGGCAAAATGCTCGGTGCCGTGCCCCATATAAACATAGGCTTCATCGGGTGCCAGCGCGGGGATTTCCTGCAACAGTCTGTGGCAGATTTCGGCGTAATCCTCTGTATGGAATAGCATGGGCTTGCCGATCTTCATGCTCTGGAAACGGCTGCGGTATGGCAAAAGCTGCATGAGCATTTTTTCATATTCCATGCCTGGCATCACATGCAGGCTTTGGCACAGCACTTCCTCATACCCTGCTGCTACCAGCTGTTCCATCTGTTCTGCGGGACTCAGGATGCGCACCCCTTCTTCCCGCTCGATCTTGCGAATGACCATACCGGACGTGAAGGCCCGGAAAAAATCGTACCCCGGAAAGGCCTGCTGCAAGCTGTCTTCGATCTGTGCAATCGCCTGACGTGCTTTGGGATAGGTCGTACCAAAACTGATGACGACCAATGCTTTTTTGCTCATGATTCAAAGCCCTCCCGTGTGTACAGTTGATACAGCAGTGCGTTGACAATGGCTGCAGCTACATTGCTGCCGCCTTTGCGTCCCCGCGCGATGATATAGGGCGTTTGTCCGCCCAAAAACAGCTCTTTGGATTCCACAACATTGACAAACCCAACCGGCACGCCGATCACAAGCGCGGGCTGGATTTCTCCGGCTTCAATCATCTCGTGCAGACGAATCAGCGCCGTCGGCGCATTGCCAATGGCAAAGATGACTGGGCCTTCCAGTTTTGCAGCATGCTCCATAGATACCACCGCACGGGTCACACCGCGCGCCTTGGCCTCGCGTGCCACTTCTTCTTCGGCCATAAAGCAGACCGCCCGGCCGCCCAGCTTGGCCAACACCGACTTGCTCACGCCCGAAAGCGCCATGTTGGTGTCGGTTACGACCGTTGCCTCCTGCATGAGGGCTGCCTTGGCCTTCTCGACCGCGTCGGGCGAAAAGACCAGATTGTCGGCATAGTCAAAATCCGCCGATGTATGGATGACCCGCTTCACAATTTCGGCCTGTCCTTCCGGGAAAGTCCGGTCACCCAGTTCTTCGGTAATGATCGCAAAGCTGCGCTTTTCAATATCCGCTGGTTTCAAAATGGGATTCATTGCTCAATGCCCTCCCGCGCGGTGATGCCCTTATCATACGGATGCCGCCGTTTGCAGATTTCGGAGATATAATCAGCACGTGCCTGCAATTCTTCCGACGGGTCGCGGCCGGTCAGGACCACTTCCAGTTCTTCCGGCTTGTGGTCCAGAATATCCAGCACCATCTTTTCATCCAGCAGTCCGGTCGAAATCGCGCCGCATACTTCATCGAGCACCAGCATCCGAGCGTGTTCCCGCTCGGCAAAATCGGCCGCGGCCCGCAGCGTACGCGCCAGCGCCTGCCGGGTGGTTTCCTTTTCTTCCTCGTTCATGGCAAAGGAAAACTTACCAACCGGATTGGCTGCCAATACGGCAACGTTGTCCAGCTTGGCCAGCATGCGGCATTCGCCCGATGTGCCGTCCTTTAAAAACTGGGCGATCACGATCTGTTCTCCCTGCGCGGCACACCGCAGCGCCAGGCCCATCGCACAGGTGGTCTTTCCTTTTCCATCGCCGTGATATAAATGAATCAGTCCTACTTGGTTCATGCGTTTCCCTCCAATAACTGATAGATCTTGTCCATATCGAGTGCTGCACGGACGGTATCCGCCAGCTTATCATACTGCATTTCTTTGTATTGCCGCACGTCCATGGCATGCGCATCGAGCGTGACACCCTTTTTATCTGCCAGCGCCTGTGCCAAGCCTTGGACCACTTCGCTTTCGTCAAAAATGCCATGCAGGTAGGTGCCATAGGCATTGCCCTGCTGACAGCCATCCAGCACGGTTTCTGTGCCCCGGGTCAGCCGCTGCAACGGCTTAGCACCCTCGAGCAGCGTGGTTTCGCCCATGTGGATTTCATACCCTTTCGTATGCGCGCTGCTCAGCGCCGCGAGGTCGCCCTCAATATCGAGCAGGACACCGGACGCCTGAGTCGTCGTCTTATCCGACCGGAACACGGTTTCGGTCGGCAAAAGGCCCATTCCCCGGATGGAGCCGCCGCCTTCGCTGCCCTCCGGGTCGTGAATCGCGCGGCCCATCATCTGATAGCCGCCGCATACGCCAAACACCGGCGTACCCGCGGCATGCTGTTTGAGAATCTGCGCTTCCAGCCCGCTTTCCCGTAGCCATTTGAGGTCTGCGATCGTGCTTTTGCTGCCCGGCAGCAAAATGAGGTCCGCGCCTTCCAGCTGGTCGGGCCGGTCGACATACCGCACTCCGACGCCAGGCACGCGCGGCAAAGCGGAAAAGTCGGTAAAGTTCGAAATCCGCGGCAGCCGCACCACGGCGATGTCAAGCAGAGTGCCCCGGTTGGTCTGTTCGAGCTGGTCGGACAAACTGTCCTCATCGTCGATGTCCAGCTTGGCATACGGCACCACGCCCACAACTGGCTTGCCGGTCAGGTCTTCCAGCATGGTGAGTCCCGGCTTTAAGATGTCCACGTCCCCGCGGAATTTGTTGATGACCAGTCCACCGATACGCGCCCGCTCGTCTTCCTCAAGCAGCATCACCGTGCCATACAGCGAGGCAAACACCCCGCCGCGGTCAATGTCGCCCACGAGCAGCACCGGCGCATCGGCCAGAGCCGCCATCCCCATATTCACGATGTCGTCCTGCTTGAGGTTGATTTCCGCCGGACTGCCGGCGCCTTCGAGCACGATGATGTCGTATTCGGCTGCCAGACTTTCGTACGCTTCGCGCACCACCGGGATGAGCGCTCGCTTGTTGCCCCAGTATTCGCGGGCGGTCTGGTTGCCGATGGCCTTGCCGTTTACAATCACCTGCGAACCGCAGTCACTGGTCGGCTTTAATAAAATCGGGTTCATGCGCACATCGGGCGCAATGCCTGCCGCTTCGGCCTGCATGACCTGCGCGCGGCCCATTTCCCGCCCGTCGGCTGTGATAAACGAATTGAGCGCCATATTCTGCGATTTAAACGGCGCCACCCGATAGCCGTCCTGTTTAAAGATGCGGCACAGGGCCGCAGCCAACACACTTTTCCCGGCGTTGGACGCTGTCCCCTGCACCATGATCGCTTTCGCCATCTGTGAGCACCTCCCTGACCGCCCGCATGAGCCGGGCGTTTTCTTCTTTGGTCTTGACGGCCACGCGGAAATATCCCGCACCAAGGCCGATATAATTCGAGCAATCCCGAATCAAAATGCCCCGCGGCAGCAGCCGCTCCCGCAAGTCGGTCTGTGCCGTCGAAAACAGCAGATAATTGGCCTCTCCCGGGAACACGCGGAACCCGCAGTCTGCGAGTGCGTCCGCCAGTTCCTGACGCAGCAGCGCAATCATCTTCGCTGTTTGTGCAGCATAATCTTTTAGCCCAAGGGCAGCGACTCCGCAGGCTTGCGCAAACACCGAAACGTTCCAGGGCTGTCCCGCGGCGTGCAGCCGCTCGAGCAGCAGCCGGTCGGCAGTTGCGCACCAGCCGAGCCGCACACCCGGTACGGCGTACATCTTAGTAAAAGCGCGCACCACGACCAGCAAATCGCAGCGCATGACCTGCGGCAGCAGCGTATGCGCCGGTTCATCCAAGAGAAAATCCGCAAAGCATTCGTCGACAATCAGACGGATGCGCTTTTTCTGACACTGGGCAACGATACACGCCATCAAATTCGGGTCGACTGTCCGGCCAGTGGGATTGTTCGGATTGCACAGGATGCACACATCCACGCCGTCCAGTTCGTCCAGAATACGCGCTGTAACGGCAAAGTTTTCCTGTGCCCGTAGTCGATGATGCCGGACGTTGCAGCCAAAATGAGTCAGCGCAGCCTCGTACTCGGAAAAAGTCGGCGCAGTGATGAGAGCGGTCTGCGGACGCAGCACATCAGCCAAACGATAAAATACCTCGGCTGCACCATTTGCGCAAAAGAATGTTTCAGGCGGCAACCCGTAAGTCTGGGCCAGAGCGTTCGTCAAGGCACGGCAAAAAGGATCGGGATATTGCGCGCACTGTTCCACAGCGTCCAGCATCGCCTGCCGGACTGCTTCTGGAATGCCGCGCGGGTTGATATTGGCCGAAAAATCGAGCACATTCTGTCCGGGATACTGTGCCGTATAGCCATATATATCTCCCCCATGCACATATTGCATTGGTTTCCCTCCTTTTAAGGTTCTTTCGGCAGCTGTCCTTTAATGGCCTGACCGATACCCGCATACACCCGCACGACCAGGTCAGCCCGTGCAGCCAAATCACACAGCAGCCGCCCGGTCTGCTCGCGCCAGTCATCCTGCGCTTTTGCAAACGGTACGACCCCGCAGCCAATCTCATCGCACAGGACGATCTTGCCTTGGAGTGCATCCAACAAAGCCTGCGCATCCCAGCCGTCCTGCCGCCGTGTGTAACGATGCAAGCTATCCACAGCGCGCGCGGCTTGGATGTCGGCAAGCGAACAGGTTTCCCCGTCCGCAAAATCGCTTTCATGCAGGGAAAACAATCTCTCAGCCAGCGCGCGTTTGCCTTGATGCGCGCCGCCGATGATGAGTACCGTCATGCTACCAACCCTCCAAACGCCACAACCGCCAGCATCAGCAGTTCGGATGTAGAAATGAAAAATCCAGCCAGATCGCCTGTGATGCCTCCGAAAATACGGCGGCACAGGCGGTCATGGACAAAATACCATACGAGCAGCAGCAAAAGTGCTGCTGTTCCCGCTGTTATACCATGCGGTACAGCATACTGTACCATGCTGGCCGCAATGAGATACATGAGCGCTTGCGCTACCAACACGACCGCTACCACTTTCTTATCGCTGTTTTCGGCAAAAAGATGGGCCAGTCCCGAGTCTTTTGCGCACGGCATGGTCACAATCTTGGCGCCGCCTGCCGCACGGGCGGTGGCAAAGCCGACCATCATGAGAGGCAAAAACTGCGGTGTTTCATATATCTGCGCAAAGCAGGCCACTTCAGCCAGTAAAAAGGCAACCATCCACAGCGGGCCAAATGCGCCCACATGGGAATCCTTCAAAATCGCCAGCCGCTTTTCCCGGTCGCCAAAGGAGCACAGCGCGTCGCAGGTATCGCATACGCCATCCAGATGGATGCCGCCCGATACAATGAGCGGCAGCAGCGTCGCTACGATGGCATACAGCACCACCGATGCGCCAAATGAAACGCAGAACCGATACCATAACCACTCCAAGCCGCCGATCACCAGCCCGACGAGCGGGAGAAACGACAGCGCCCAGCGCATAGTCTTTTTCTCCCAGTTCACCTGCAGCACCGGGATGGCAGAATAGAGTGAAAACGCGACCAAAAAGCCGCTGACAATGCTTTTCATAGTAAATCTTCTCCCTTGTGCAGCACCAAAATGCCGCACACCGACTCGGCCACAGCGTCTGCTCGCTCTGCGAGCGCACCGTTGATTTGGCTGAGCAGGCGTATATACTGCATGGTTTCGGACGGGTAGGTTTCCCCGTCCGAAAAAATATCGTTCGTTACGACCACGAGCAGACCGCACTGCTTTTCCAAATGGTCTATGCCCGCCAAAATCGCGTCCGCCGCTCCATTCACTCCCACCCCTTCGGGGGAAAACATCTCGTTGGCCAGCAGATTGGATAGGCATTCCAGCAAAATGCCGTCGTAATAGCATGGCGCGGTAAAATGCGCGAGATCGGTATACCGTTCGGCAGTTTCAAAGCCCTTTCCGGCGCGCAGCGCACGATGGCGCGCAATCCGCACCTCAGCCGCCGGGCCAAAAGGCTGCATGGCCGCCACATACAAGCGGCTGCCGCCAGCCGTATGCTGACACAGAATCCTCTCGGCGTGCGCCGACTTGCCCGAAGCCGCACCGCCGGAAATCATGATTTTCATAACGGCCCCTTACGTCAGCGGCTGGTAGGCTTCAATGTTGGTTTCTTCAAAGCTAACCATGCCCAGATACGGCGCCAACGCCAGATCGAGCAGGGCCACGGTCGCAACCGCGCCGGTTCCCTCGCCCAGGCGCATGCCGGCCGAAATAAATGGCCGGGCATCCAGCGCATGCAGCAGCTTCTCCCCTGCCGGCTCGGCCGACTGATGGGAGATAATGAAATAGTCCCGCGCCGCTGGACACAGACGCACGGCACACAGTGCTGCGGCGCAGGCGATCACGCCGTCGACGACCACGGGCAGCCCGCAAGCCGCACCGCCGATGTACAGACCGATCATGCCTGCAATGTCCAAGCCACCGACCTTATGCACCACGTCAATCGGGTCATTCGGGTCGGGCTGATGAAGTTGTAAGGCGGTTTCGATGGCCGCGATCTTGCGTAGCAGCCCTTCGCTCGACAGGCCCGCGCCCCGCCCGGTGACTTCCGGCACGGGCAGACCAAGCAGCGCGGCCGTTACCGCGGCCGTGGACGTCGTGTTGCCGATGCCCATTTCCCCGACACACAGCAGTTTATAGCCGTTTTCTTTGCATTTCTCGGCCAGATCGATACCGGTCTGGATGGCCTTGATGGCCTGTTCACGGGTCATGGCCGGCTCACACGTCATATCGTTGGTGCCATACATGACTTTGCAGCGGCGAATGGTATCGCCCTCCACGTCGCGCGCTACGCCGATGTCGACCGGGATGACATCCACCCCGGCACGTTTGGCCATCAGGCATACGGTGGTTTGGCCGCGGTGCAGGTTTTCAGTCACGATAGCGGTCACGTCCTGCCCGCACTGGGTCACACCCTGCGCCACAACGCCATTATCGGCACAGAACACAACGACCGCCCGGCGATCGATCTCCGGCTTGGCCCGCCGCTGGATGCCTGCAAGCTGGATGATCGTATCTTCCAGCAGTCCCAGACTGCCCAGCGGAATGGCAATGTTGGTAAACCGGTGCCGCGCCGCCTGCATACTCTCTTCGCACAACGGCTGTACCCTGCGGATGGCCTCGTGTAACTCCATGTTTCTCACCTCATAGACGCGCATTTGCGCACAAAATTTGCAGCCAGTTCCGGATTGGAACGGAAATATAGATGGGGATAGCCCGCGTACAGCGTATCGCGCACATGAACGCACGGCCAGGCGCGGCCGTTGGGCTTTTTGGCTTCCATGCCGCTCCCCGCATCATCCGACGCCGCGTAATGAAACTCATGCGCGCGCGTCCGTGTCCTCTTAGGGCCGAGCAAACCGTCCTGCTGCACGGTCAAAGTCACATACCCGAAGTTTTGCAGCTTGCCGGTCATCCGGGCTGTGCCCGGGATGACGCCCACCATCGGATAATTCCCTTCGCTTGTACCGATGTGCTCGTGCAGATACATAAATCCTCCGCACTCAGCCACGGTCGGCAGTCCATCCGCGATACGTGCACGCAGTTCAGCCCGAAGCATCTGATTTTCCGCAAGCTTCGCGGCATACAGCTCTGGATACCCGCCGCCCAGATACAGTCCATCGATGCCATCTGGTAAATGGCCGTCCGCCAGCGGGGAAAACTCGACGATTTCCGCCCCCAGTTCGCACAGCACATCCAGATTGTCTTCGTAATAAAAGCAGAACGCCGCGTCGCGCGCCACCGCGATGCGCACCGGCTGAGATGCCGCTTTTTCGAGCGGCAGCATCCGGTCGGCCAACGTGGGCGCGGATTGTGCCAGCGCAAGCAATCCGTCCAAGTCCAGTCCTTCTTCAGCTGAGTCGGCCAGCTGGTCCAGCTTTCGCTGCAAGTCGGCAATCTCGCCGGCAGTCACCAAGCCCAGATGCCGGTCCGGAATAGAAGCTGCCGGGACACGCGGCAAATAGCCATAGGCCCGCAAGCCACCCTTTTCGGCAATTGCTCGATAAAAGGGATACATCCCTTTACTGATGCCGTTGAAAATCACGCCTTGCAGCGTATTTTCGGCAAATTGCCGCAGGCCGAACAGCATAGCGGCCAGCGTCAGCGACTGCCCCTTGGGGCTGACGACCAGCACGGCCGGGGTCCTCGTTTCCCGCGCCAGATGGGCGGCAGAAGCCGTATCGGTCGTGCCAGACACGCCGTCGTAAAAGCCCATCACACCCTCGATGACGCCGCAGCCACCTGCCGGGATGTGCTGCGTCAATCCAGCACGGCAAGCCGCTCCATCGACGAAAAACAAGTCCAGATTGCGGCTGGGCAGTCCCAGAACCGCAGTATGGAACATTGGGTCAATATAATCTGGGCCGCACTTGAACGCCGCCAGCGAAACGCCCCGCCGCTGCCAGGCACGCAGCAGCGCACTGGATACAGTCGTCTTACCGCACCCACTGCCTGTGCCGCCGATCAACAGGCGCGCTGTTTCTAAGTTCATTTCACGGCCCTCCTTTTGTATCAAAGTGTAGCCAAAACCGCATCCGCTGCCGCGCATACTGCTAGGATGTCCTCCTCGGTATGGCTGACATTGATGAAGGTGGCCTCAAACTGGCTGGGCGCCAGATACATGCCGCGTTCCAACATGCCATGGAAATACTGCTTGAATTGGTTCAAATCAGACTTTTGTGTATCCGCAAACGTGCGCACCGGCTCGTCGGTAAAGTATGGACACAGCAGCGCACCGCACTGGTTGACCGTCATCGGTACGCCGTGCTTCTTCGCGCTGTCGCGCAGGCTGTGCGCCATGGCCTGGGCTTTGCGCTCTACATCCCGATAGTAACCCGGATTGGCTTGCAGGATTTCCAACTGCTTATAACCGGCCGCCATAGCGACCGGATTGCCCGAAAGCGTACCGGCCTGATAGATCGGCCCGGTCGGAGCCACCTTTTCCATGATGCAGCGCGGACCAGCATAGGCGCCTACCGGCATGCCGCCGCCGATGATTTTACCGAACGTGACCAAATCGGCGCGTACGCCGAAATATTCCTGCGCACCGCCGCGCGCCAAGCGGAATCCGGTGATGACTTCGTCGAAAATCAGCAGGCAGCCGTGCGCATCGCACAGGCGACGCAGTCCTTCCAGAAAGCCCTTCTCGGGCGGTACCACGCCCATGTTCGCTGCGACCGGTTCCACGATAACCGCCGCGACTTGTTCCCGGTTGGCGTCCAGCAGAGCTTCGACCGAAGCAAGGTCGTTGAACTGGGCGGTCAGCGTATCGCCCGCCGCGCCACGAGTAACGCCTGCCGAATTGGGCTCGCCCTGCGTGAGGGCGCCCGATCCAGCCGCGACCAGCATGGCATCCGAATGACCGTGATAGCAGCCTTCAAATTTAATCACCTTATCGCGCCCGGTCACACCGCGCGCCACGCGCAGCGCACTCATGACCGCCTCGGTGCCCGAGTTGACCATACGCACCATTTCGATATTGGGCACCATGTCCACGAGCAGTTCGGCCACATCGACTTCCATCGCCGTCGGTGCGCCGAAGGACAGACCATTCTGCATCGCCTTTTGTACGGCTTCCAGAACCGGCGGATAGCTATGCCCCAAAATTAGCGGCCCCCAGGAACCGACGAAATCGATAAATTCATTGCCGTCCAAATCCCAGATACGACTGCCCTTGCCTTTTACGATAAACGGAGGTATGCCACCGACTGCGCGGAATGCACGAACCGGCGAATTAACGCCACCCGGCAGTACCCGCTGCGCGCGTGTAAAAATCGCTTCCGATGCTCGAAAATTCATCAGCCAATATCCCCCTTTCGGATGGCATCCGCCAGTTCACAGGCGTAATAAGTAATGAGAATATCCGCCCCGGCGCGGTACATACAAACTGCGCTTTCACACATCACGCCATACTCGTCGATCAGTCCTGCTTTGGCGGCTGCCTTGACCATCGCATACTCGCCCGATACCGCATAGCAGGCAATCGGCAGATCAAAACGCTGCCGCGCTTCATGCACCAGATCAAGATAGGCCAGCGCAGGCTTGACCATCAGGATATCCGCCCCTTCGGTCACATCCAATTCGCATTCACGCATGGCTTCCCGGCCGTTGTGCGGGTCCATCTGATACGACCGACGGTCACCGAAAGACGGCGCCGACCCGGCCGCTTCGCGGAACGGGCCATAGAAATACGACGCGAACTTGGCCGAGTACGCCATGATCGGAATGTTCTGAAATCCGTTCTCATCCAGAATGGAGCGAATCGCTGCTACGCGGCCATCCATCATATCGCTGGGCGCGACCATATCGGCCCCCGCACGCGCATGGCTGAGCGCGGTCTTGGCCAGCACTTCGAGCGTCTTGTCGTTGTCTACATCACGGCCGCACAGAATACCGCAATGCCCGTGGCTGGTGTATTCGCACATGCACACATCGGTCACGACATACATCTCAGGCGCGAGCTCCTTAATCTTGCGGATACCCTGCTGGACGATGCCGTCCTCTGCCCAAGCGCCCGAACCGCACTCGTCCTTGTCTTTGGGCAGACCAAACAGAATGACGCGCGACACACCGTGTTCCTGCGCGCGCTCGACCATGCGGTAGAGCTGATCGGGGCTGTAATGATACTGTCCAGGCAGGGACTCGATTTCCTGATAAATGTTTTCTCCTTCGACCACAAAAATCGGCCAGATGAGGCTCTCCGGCGAGATGCGAGTCTCCCGCACTAGACGGCGCAGATTGTCCGACGTGCGCAAACGACGCGGTCGGATGATATCGTTAAACATGATTTATTCCTCCCTTAAGGCATCGATCATCGAATCGATCGTCGCCTGCTTTGCAATTTGAACGTGCATGCCATACCGGCGGGCTGCCGCAGCTGTTTGTTGACCAATGCACAGCGCCACAAAACCTGTAAAGTCGACATCCTTCACAGCGTGAGCGAACCCTTCCACCGTAGATGCACTTGTAAAGGTAATCGCATTTACTTCTCTAAGATTTAGCAAATTTTGCAGCAACTCCACCTTATCCGAGCGGTATTCTGTTCGATAAGTCGGCACATCAGCATAGGCAATACCTGCTTGCTCCAGCTGTTCAGTCAATTCCTTTGAACCCTGTTCCGCTCGAAGGATGAGTACCTTTGCACCTGGTGCAGCCTGCGCCAGCGCCTGAGCCAGATGGGTGCTGTCATACGTTTCGGGCACCAGATCGGCAGTGATGCCGCAGCGCTTGAGTTCTGCCGCTGTCCCGGCGCCGATGGCTGCAAACTTGCAGCCATACAGCGCGCGCAGGTCGCGTCCCATGCGCTCGAGCGCATGCAACATGGCGGGAACACCGGCTGGGCTGGTCAGTGCGACCCAGTCCCAATGTTCGCTCAGCGCCTGCTCGAGTGTGGTTATATCTTCGCGCTCTACGGTTTCAATGCACGGTGCTTCGATGACGTTTGCGCCCAGCCGCCACAGCTTATCCGACAGGGTACCTGCCCGCTCGCGCGACCGGGTCACCACAACCGTTTTGCCGTGCAGCGGCAACGGTGTAAACCAATCCAGTTTTTCGGACAGCGTGCATACCTGCCCAACCACGATAAGCGCCGGGCTGTGCAATCCGGCGGCAGCAACTTTCTGCGGCAGATGTTCTACGTCGCTGATCACCTTTCGCTGGTTGCCGCGTGTCCCATTTTCGATTACAGCCGCCGCGGTGTCGGGCGACAGACCAGCGGCCAACAGGCCATCCATGACCTGCTGGAGCGCGGTCAATCCCATCAGAAAAACGAGCGTTCCTTTGAGCCGTACCAAGCTTTCAAAATCGATGTCGAGTTGCTTGCCCGCTCGCGCGTGCGCGGTAACGATATGCACCGACGAACAGTAATCCCGGTGCGTCACCGGGATGCCCGCATAGGCGGGCGCAGCCAGTGCGCTGGTGACACCGGGCACGACCTCGAACGGCACGCCATGCTCGAGCAAATACTCGCATTCCTCGCCGCCCCGGCCAAACAGATAGCAATCACCGCCCTTGAGCCGGACAGTATTTTTCCCCTCACTCGCCAGACGCACCAAAATAGCGTTGATCTCAGGCTGCGGCACCGGATGATGGTTGTTCTCCTTGCCCACATTGACCCGCTCCGCCGTGCGCGGGATGAGATTTAAAATATCTTCGCTGACCAGACGGTCGTACACGACTGCATCGGCCTGCGCGATTGCCTGCGCTCCTTTGAGGGTGAGCAGGTCGCGCCCTCCCGGCCCCGCGCCAACCAAGGTCACTTTTCCAATCGTCATGGATGCTCGGCCTCCTTTTGCAGCTTTTGCGCAAGTCTTGCGCCCAAGGCTTCGGCCTGGTCGCGCGGCGCAGTATCCACGCCGTATACAACGGTTTGTTCGTCTGCGGTTGCATACATCGCACGCAATGTGACGGTATCGTCCATCACGCACGCATAGGCAGCCACGGGCGCAAAGCAACCGCCGCCGAGCGTACGGACATAGGCACGCTCGGTCAGCGCACATACCCGTGCATCCGAGTCATCCAGTCGTGCGACCGCTTCCGGGCATTGTCCTTCCCGTCCCTGCACGGCCAAAATCGCCTGTCCGGCGGCGGGAATCAGCTCTTCGGGCGAAAAATACCGCGAAATACGGTCTTGCAGTCCCAGACGGTGCAGACCAGCCGCGGCCAGCACCAGTGCACCATATTCGCCGCTGTCCAGCTTGCGCAGACGGGTCTGCACATTGCCGCGCACCGGCTTGACCTCCATGTCCGGGAACAGGCGTTTCAGCTGTACCCGTCGTCGCGCACTCGCGCAGCCGATGGGTTTCGTGCGGTCGAGTTCGCTTGCTCCCTGCGGCAAAACGAGCACATCCCGTGCGTCCTCCCGCACGGTATAAGCCACAAGCGGCAGCCCTTCGGGCTGTTCCATCGGTACATCCTTCAAACTGTGAACGGTCAAATCGACCTCTCCTGCAGCGAGCGCACGGTCCAGTTCCTTCACGAACAGGCCCTTGCCACCCACCTGATCGAGTGTTTTATCTAAAATCATATCGCCGGTGGTCTTCATGGTGACGAGTGTGCAAGGCATGTCCAGTTGGGCAATGACCTGCTCGGCCTGTACCACAGCCAACTTGCTGTCCCGACTTCCGATTCGTATGTTCATTGTTATTCCTCCATCAGCGCACGGATGCGCTTTGCCATGGCAGACACAGCATGATGATCGCTGCCGCCCGACACCAGACCCGCAATCAGCCCTTTCCCCTCGCAGATGGCAGGGAAAAAGAAGGTGCTTTCATCCGCACAGTCAGCCACACTGACCGGGATCCCCCGCGCCTGACAGGCCACAAAAACCCGATGATTGACCATCCGGTCGTCTGTGGCGGCAATCACCAGAGAGGCGCCATCGACGTCCCCTTCTAAGAAGGCACGCTGTTCAATCGGCAGGTCAATATCCACCCGCTTTTCGGTTGCAATCACCTGTATGATCACACCAAACCGCTGCAAAATACCAATGCGCCGCGCAGCGATCTTTCCGGCTCCGACAACCAACACGGTTCGCCCTTCCAAAGGTACAAACAATGGGAACATGGGGTAGGATGTTGTCCGTTTCAAAGAAAGCCGCGCAAGCAGTTCGTCTTGCATCTGCTCCAGGCTTTTGCCTTCCTCCTCGCTGGGACGCGCAATCATCAAAACGGTCGTACCCGTTTCCTGCGCGGCAGCCAGCTTTTCGGCAAATCCACCCGATTTTCCGGTATCTTTGGTGACCAGAATAGACGCACCGGTCTGCCGCAGCAAGGCCATGTTCAGTTCCTTGGAAAACGGCCCCTGCATAGCGATGATGTGGGAGCCCGGGAAACCGAGCGCTTCGCATTTTTGCAGCACATCCGGTGTCGGCAACACCCGCGGATACAGCCGTTCCTTGAAATCCGGCACCGCAGTATAGGCATCCAATTCCTTGCTGCCCGTCGTGAGCAATACTTTTCCAGGATGCGCCGCCAGCCATTCCACCGCATATGCCGTATCCGGCACAGTCACAACGTCCTGCGCTTCGGTGCGTGGCCGCAGTAGCCGCTGGTATTCTGCGCCCGCCTGCGCGCAGGCTGCACGAATATTCTCGGTCACGGCATGGGCGTAAGGATGGGTCGCATCCACGACCAAAGCGTCCGGCCCCATATAGTCCGCCATTTGATCAATGTCCAGCCGTCCCTGATGGACGGTGATACCAGGCATCGGTTCCATAACTGCTTCGCCATACTCGGTGGCGACAAAGACATCCGCCGTCGCGCTATGCCGGGACAAAAAACGGCAGATTTCATGTCCTTCACTTGTCCCGGAAAAAATCAGCAGTCTCATACGCCCTTATACCCGCGCGGTGTGACCATACGGCCACCGATGTTTTTCGTGCGGCTGTTGCCAATGAATACTGTGGTGAGCATATCAACCTGGGTATCCCGCAGTTCGCCCAGTGTCAGCAGGCGGAAATCTTCGCCCTCCCGACCGATGTTGCGCACCAGACCGCAAACAATTTCGGGCGGCTGGGTTTCCAAAATCAGATCGCACACTTTTTTCAAGTGGTCGGTGCGTTTTTTGCTCGCAGGATTGTAAAGTGCGATGCACAAATCGGCTGCTGCCGCATGCCGTACCCGCTTTTCGATGACCTCCCAAGGGGTCAGCAAGTCGGAAAGCGAAATGGCGGCAAAATCGCAGGTCAGCGGCGAACCAAGCACCGCCCCGCCCGAACAAGCAGCCGTAATGCCCGGAATGACTTCAATTTCAATCTCCGGGAAATCCTCACACAGTTCGAACATCAGTCCGGCCATGCCATACATTCCCGCATCGCCCGAGGAAACCACGGCCACAGTCTTGCCGCTGAGCGCCGCGTCCCGCGCTGCCATGCAGCGGTCCACTTCCCGCATCATGCCGGTCTGGATACGCTCCTTCCCGACCAGTAAATTTTCAATCAAGTCCAAATACAGACCATATCCGGCCACACAGTCGCACGCTTCAAGTGCACGCACCGCGCGCAGGGTCATCTGCTCTTCCCCGCCTGGGCCAATTCCAATGACATACAGCTTCATCTGCCGCTTCCTTTCTTTATATGCTGGAGGCAGCCGACCAGCCGCTCCTCACTGACAATATCCTTCATTCCGCCCAGCAGCATGTCGATCGTTTTGCCGACCGCCATCTGGATGAGCCCATCCAAATCGCCGCTGCGCGCGAGTTCCTCATATTGATGGTCAAAATGCACCCGCTCGACGGCCGCGTCCTTGAGCAGCGCCATCACCGGGAGCGCCTGCCGGTAATCATACCAAGCTTTGAACTCGGCATATTCCTTGTCCAGAATATCGACCGCCAGCGCGCGCTCGGCGGCATTTTCGTCGCCCAGCTGCCCGAGGTCGTCCAGATTCCAAATCATCACCCGGCCATCGTCTGCCGCAGCACGCTCAATGTCGCGCGGCATGGCCAAATCGACGAACAATCGCGGTGGGTTTTGCAGACTGGCGATTTGTTCGGCGGTCAAGGTAAAATGCGGGCTGGTGGTCGCACTGAACACCAAATCCGCGCCTTCGATGCACGCCAAACGGTCGTCATACGCATGGGTATCGCACCCGGCGGGGACGATGGTTTCCCCGTGTCGGTACGAGCGCAGGGTAATGGTGACCGCGCAACCGGCCTGCCGCAAAAGCGACGCGGCCAAACGCCCCATCTCACCGTTGCCAATCACGACCGCTCGCTTGCCGTCCAAACTACCACAAAAGGCCGCTGCTCGCTCGACACCCCGCGACGCCGCCGAAACCGGCACGCCGGTCAGTCGTGTTTCGGTCTTGACCCGTTTTCCAGCTGCCACCGCCCGGCGCAGCAATGTGCCCAGCACGCTGTCCGCCGTGCCTGCTTCATAGGCCAGGTCGAGCGCGGTGCGCACCTGGGTGACGATCTGGTCGTCCCCGAAAATCTGCGATTGCAGCCCGGCGGCAACCTTCATGATGTGCCGTGCCGCCTCCGGACCCTTGCGCGTTACGGCGAGCGGACGGTAAGTCTCCGTCTGAAAACCCGCCGCCCGCGCCAGCAATGCCAACGCATCGATCTCCTGCGCAGCATGCAGGTATAATTCGGTACGGTTGCAGGTAGCCAGCAGCGCGCAGGCCAGGACATGTTCGCCGTCTTTCAGTTTGGGCAGCAGCCCGAGCACCTGATTTTTGGTAAACGACAACGGTTCCCGCTGCGCGATGTCCGCGCCTTGAAAATCGATGCCGATCATTTGTATGTTCAAAACTCTATCCCCCAATTTTCGGCGGCCAGCGCCACGGTTACGCCGTTTTGTGCGGTCTTCGCACACAAAAGTGCGCCGCCACCTGCGCTTTGCACGGCCGCACGTTCGCAGACATTGTCCACCCCCACGGTCTGTTGCACAAACGCAGACGCCGTAAACGAACCGTCGACCTTTTGAAGCACTTCGGCTGGATAGGTTGCAAGCGACAGATTATGCGCCTTGCAAAATTCGAGCAGCCCGGCTTCGTTCTTCTTCAGGTCAATGGACGCCACGGCACACAGCGCCGCCGGATGTACTTTCGCCTTGTCCAGCGCCTGCTGCACGGCGGCTTCGATCGCGTCCGCTGGTGTGCCGCGCCGGCAGCCGATGCCGACATGCACGATGCGGGGCACCAGATGCAGCGTATGTGCAAATGGGTGTTCTTCTCCGCTGAAATCGACCGTAAAGCCGCTCTCGCAGCGGTCGCGGTTGAGCGCAATGTATCGCGGCACAGAACCGCGCACGGCAAAAGCAGTCTTGCAGCCGACCGTGTCGCCTCGCAGCAGCGCCGCCGAAACATACTGAATGTTCTTTGGGTCGAGCACCGCGCAGCCGTGCTCCCTCGCCCAAGTATCGACCGCGAAGATGCCGCGGCCATCGGTCGCCGTTGTGACGACCGCCTGCGCGCCCAGTCCGTCCGCCAGCCGCTCGGCCAAGGCGTTGGCGCCGCCTAAGTGGCCGGACACCAGCGAAATTACAAACCGCGCATTTTCATCCACGACCAATACCGCCGGGTCATAGGCCTTGCCCTGCAAATACGGCGCAATCGAGCGCACGGCGATGCCGGTTGCCCCCACGAAAATCAGCAGGCTGCAATCAACCATGGCTTGTTGCACCATACGGGAAAGTTTGGTGCCTTTGAGCGACACATCTACCCCGCGGGCATAGCACTCGATTTTGTCATCCGGCAACAGCACCGCGATGCGCTGCCCGACAGCAGCGCCCCGGTCGGTAAACGACACCACCTTGCCCCAGATCATCGGGACGCCTCGCGGAATTCGGTCGTAAAGGTCGGATCATACAGCTTGGAACGCTCATACACGTCGCCCAGGAAGCCGCCGACCGTGATGAGAGCCGTTTTGGTGATGCCCTCTGCGCGGGCAGCCTGCGCGAGTCCGCCAACCGTCGTGCGCACGACCTTTTCCTCCGGCCAGGTGGCTTTATAGACAATTGCTGCCGGGGTATCGGCGGTATAGCCGCCTTCAATCAGCCGTTCCGAAAGCTTTTCCAACTGTCCGGCGGACAGGAAAATCACCATCGTCGCGCCGTGAGCGGCCAACAGTTCGATCTTTTCCTTGGGCGGCACGGGGGTGCGCCCTTCCATACGGGTCAAAATGACCGTCTGGGAAACGTCCGGCAGCGTATATTCGGCTTTGAGCGCTGCCGCGGCGCCACAGAAGGAAGAAACTCCGGGCACGACTTCGTAGTCCAGCCCTTCGCGGTCAAGCACGTCCATCTGCTCGCGGTGCGCGCCATAGACGCAGGGGTCACCCGTATGCAGCCGCACGATCAGCTTTCCCGCGCGGGCTGCCGGAATCATGACGTCCATGACCTCTTCCAGCGTCATGGTCGCACTGTTGTAGACCGTGCAGCCCTCTTTTTTGTATTCCAGCAGGGCCGGATTGACCAGCGAACCGGCATAAACGATCACATCCGCCTGTTCCAGCAGCTTGGCGCCGCGTACCGTGATGAGATCGGGTGCGCCTGAACCGGCGCCCACAAAATAAATCATGCCTGCCCCTCCTTGACGATGATGATGGAAAAATATCCGGTCGGGTCGGTCAGCTCGTCCAAGTCGCGTACGACCCGCTCGCCTTCCATGGTGGCGCGCTCGACCAGCGCGGCCTGTTGCAGCTTGCCGTCTGCGCGCAGTTTTTCGCGCACATCCAAAATCGACCGGCCGGCCTTCATCAACACTTTAGTACCCGGCAGGGCCAGTCCTTCATCGGTGCTTTGGTGGGAAGCGGGCACGATATGCAGCATTTCGCTGCCCTCGACCAAGGCTGTGCCCACCGCAGCGGCCGCCGCGCAGAACGACGGCACACCGGGTACCAGCCGCGCATCATATCCGCGCGCGAGCACCCGTTTGTGAACATACCAATAGGTCGAATAGATGGTCGGGTCGCCCAGCGTCAGAAAGGCTACCATCTTGCCTTCGTCCAGCAGACGGCAAATTTCGTCCGCCGCGTGGTCGTGGCTTTGCGCCATTTTGACCTTGTCGCGCGTCATGGGCATATCGAAGTAGACCACCGGTTTGTCCTGTACAAATTCGGCCGCAATGGCCATAGCGGTTTTGTCGTTGCCCTCCGACTGGGGCGCTGCGATCACATCGCAGGTCTCCAAAATGCGGACCGCCTTGCGCGTCATCAATTCCGGGTCGCCCGGCCCAACGCCGACACCGTATAAAATTCCCTGTTTCATGTGTACTCCTGTAATCTTTGACAGAATGCCGCCGCACCAGCCGATTGAGCCAGTACGCCGTATTGGTTGGTAAACATCAAATATTCGATTCGGGCACGCCCACGCAGCCGGACAGCCAGCCGCGTTTCGATCGCCTGCCCGATACGAGCCAGCACGGCTTCCCGCAGGCCAACTGCATCCAGCAGGTCAATGCAGGCATCTACCGTGACCGAATCCATCAGCGCCTCAAGCGTATCGACCGGCGCGCCGCACAAGGCCGCATGCGCGGTAAAGACCTCCTGCCGTCCGTCGGCCACCGACGAATGAGTATTCATCACACCGGCTGCCAGCTTGACCAGTTTTCCAGCGTGACCGACCAGCAGAATGTCGGGAAATCCCTTGAACACCGCATAGTCAAGCGCATTCCCGATGAAATTGGAGCACTTGACCGCCCGTTCCAAATCCAGTCCCAGATGGTCGCGCGCAAAATCGGCGCCGTAATTGCCGGGACACAAAAATGCAATGCGCTGACCGGTGGTGAACACGCTGTCGAGTTCCAAATGGGTGGTATCCATCAGCGCCTGTTCGCTCATCGGCTCTACAATGCCGCTGGTTCCAAGAATGGAGATGCCACCCTGCACGCCCAAATGGCTGTTGTAGGTCTGTTTGGCAATCTCTTCCCCATTTTCGGCAGAAATGACAATCCGCAGTCCACCGCGGTAGCCACAGCCCAGCGCCGCCTGCCGGACGGCTGCGGTAATCTGCTCCCGCGGTCCGGGATTGATGGCTGCTTCCCCCACCGGACAGGCCAGCCCTGGCCGGGTCACCCGGCCGACTCCTTTGCCGCCTTCAATCGCAATGCCGCTTTCCATCTGCGCCACCGCGGCAAAAATACGAATGCCGTTGGTCACATCCGGGTCATCGCCGCTGTCCTTGCGAATGGCACAGACAGCGCTCGCTCCCTCCCAATGCACTTGCTCCGGGGTCAGATGTAAATCGGTCCCGCTCGGGGTACGCAACAGTACCTTTGCCGGCGCTTCCCCTGTTAGCAGCAGCATCGCGGCGGCCTGTGCAGCAGCTGCGGCACACGAACCGGTCGTATAGCCCCGGCGCAATTGTTTGCCGTTCTTATAAGCCAACTCCATATCGTTTCGCTCCTATCCCAACAAAAAAGCAGAGCGAGGAGGGACCGCTCTGCTTTCCGTATCATTGATCTTTGTGGTCGTTGTCCCGGTCGTGTTTTTTGCGTTCCACCCAGCGGCCCAGGAAAAACGCGATGATCCCAACACCGATGCCGGTCTGCACGCAAAACAGCAGGCTTTCCAGCTCACCGGGAAGTTCTCCACCCAAAAATTGTTCCAAAACCGGTGTATACCAAGGCTCATAGGCCTGGCCGGTCACTTCTTCGACCATCACACTGCCTGCATCATCCGAACCACCAAAGGTCGCGCCCGGCAGAGCGATTACCGGAACGACGATGAGCAGCACCGCAATGATGAGCAGCACAATCACTTTTTTCTTATTCGATTTTGTCATCGCTTACTTGACCTCCTCCGCATAACCGACCGCACGCAGTTCGGGGCGTGCGTAGGATTCCAAAGCGATCATGATGACGACCGTTAAGATGCCCTCCAAAATGGCCAGCGGCACCTGCGTCGGTGCAAAAACACCGAGGAATTTGATTGCCGCCAGTCCAATGCCGCCTTCGGGCGACGGATGAGCGAGCGCCAGCTGCAAACTGGTCACACAATAGGTAAACAGGTCGCCGACAGCGGCAGCCAGGAAGATGCCCACCATACGGTTGATACGCAGCTTCTGGCACAGTTTATAAATGCCGAACGCGACCAGCGGGCCGGCAATCGCCATCGAGAAGGTATTCGCCCCCAGGCTGGTCAGTCCACCATGCGCGAGCAGGATGGCCTGGAACAGCAGGACGATAATACCCAGGATGGATACGGCCGCCGGGCCAAATAGAATAGCGCCCAGACCGGTACCGGTCATGTGTGAGCACGACGCGGTGACCGACGGGATCTTCAGCGAGGAGATGACAAAGATAAAGGCGCCCGACATCGCAAGGAGTGTAATCGCCCGATGATCCCGATGCAATGATTTTTGAATCGAGAAGAATCCGGCGATGAGGAACGGTAGGGAAATCGCCCCCCACAGAATACACATTTTCACTGGAAGGTATCCTTCCATGATGTGCATGGCACCCGCCGCTGGAATCAGGCCGGCAGTAAGCGCGGCCGCAGCAGCAAAACCGATCATTTTCTTTTTCATTGTTTCTGTCCTTTCCCAATAAAAAATGCCGTTTCTGGATGATTCCCACTCACCCAAAACCGGCACCTAGGCATGTTCCTGCTGGTTTTTCGGCCCTCCACCGTCAGAAACTGCCTTTGCACACCGGTCATCGCTCGTAACCGTATGCATTTCTACTCTTAAAGGCAGGTTTTCTGACTCAGGCTTCATCGTCCGGCGCGGCCTTCCCAGAGAAACCCAGTGACACACAATGCGCCAAACTCTTCCATTACAGCGGCGGGACCGTAGGAGATTTGCACTCCTTTCCCTTTTCACCTGCGGCATGTGCGCAAGTACCTTCAAGATCCGGCAAGCATCGATTGCTTGCACCTGGAAGAAACATCTTTATTGTAATCGAAATGCGAAAACTTGTCAATATGCTACAAGGCATTTCGCATTCTTGTGCTAAAATTGATACAATCGTCCAAAATTCTGCTTACGAGTCCAAAAGCACATCCAGATCCTGTGGGATGCGCGGACAATCGGCCTGCGCAGGCACCAGCCCATGCGCCCGCAGCCGGGAAAAAACCTCCAGCATGGTTGGCTGCCGCAAATTGGCTCGTTCGATGATCTCTTGATTTTCAAACACCGCCAGCGGGCTGCCGTCAGCAATAATCTTTCCGTTGCAAAATACCACAATGCGGGAAGCCCAGCGGAAAGCAAAATCCATATCGTGCGTGGAAATGAGCAGCGTTTTTCCGGCCCGCGACAGGCTTTCAAGCACCTGTTCCAGCATCTCTGCCCCGGCAGGGTCGAGCGAGGCAGCCGGTTCGTCAAATAAAATCACTTCGGATTCCATGGCGATAATGTCGGCAATGCTCACCCGCTTTTTTTCGCCGCCGCTCATGTAATGTGGCGGCCGGTTACGGAAGGCCTCCAAATCCATGGTAGCAATCGCATGCTCTACCCGACGCTCGACCTCCTGCTTGGGCAGCCGCAAATTCATTGGCCCAAAGGAAATCTCGGCCAGCACCGTGGAAGCGATGATCTGGTCGTCTGCATTTTGAAACACCACGCCCACATGCTCCCGCAGCGCATTGCGCGAGCGCGCATCGATCGCTGTTCCGTGCAGACGGATTTCGCCCGCATGGGGCTCGAGCACCCCATTCAGGCACAAAAAGAAGGTCGATTTCCCGGCACCGTTGGTACCAAGCACCGCGATCTTCTCCCCGGCATACACATCCAAAGAAATATGCTCCAGAGCATGCTTGCCTTCTTCATAGGCGTATTCCAAGCCCTGGACGGATAAAATTGGTTGTTCCATGTTTTTCTCCTTTTACAGCAACCACCAAATCGCAAGCCCTATCATCCATACCAGACCAGCACACAGCCACTGCCGAGTTGTGACCGGCTTTTCCGGCTCCAAAAACCGCATCTCCCCCGTATAACACCGGGATACCATGGCATCGTAATAGGTATTTGCCTTGCGCATAGACAAAACGAGTAGATTGCCTGCGATTCCGCCAAACGAACGCAGAGATGTCCGCAAATCCCGATAACCCAGCCGGGATTCGGCAGCTGCCCGCATGCGCCCCTGTACATCCAGCAAAATGAAAATGAAGCGGTAGATGAGATACATCAGCTCGATCACCAGTTTCGGCGTATGGATTTTTCGCAACACTCCGACGATCTCACAGGCTGGCGTGGTCAAGGTCATAAAATACATCGCGCTGACCGCACCAAAGGCCTTGACCAGCAACCGCAGCGCCTCCCAGGCATCTGCTCGATTGATGTATAGATAAAACCAGTGCAGCGACAGACAAAAGTCCCCTTGCGGGGTCCAGGACACATTGCAGGCCAGCGTCAAACCGCTGAGCAGCAAAAAAGCTGCGGGAATGCTCAATAGTGCTCCATAATCACGCAGCGGCAATCCTCCCATACCAACGGTCAGGAAGCCCATGGCCGCGAACAGGAACACCGCCAGCCATGGATCATTGGCTGCAATGCAAAAAACCAGCGTCACACAGGAAAACAGCACTTTAAAACCGGCATTCCAACCGTTTAAACGGGATGCATATGCAAAATAATCGATCGATCGCACGCCCGCGTGCCGGTGGCCGGTTTTCATCGCGTTCCCCCCTGTCCATAATTAAAATCTATTATACAAACTTCCTGGAATTTCGTCAATCCGCACTTGGACTGCGTGAAGTCCGCCCCACATTTTCTTGTGTATTTTTATTTGACAGATACACAAGAGCATGTTATACTCATGTTAGTTAGCAATAGTTAACATCAAAGGAGGTTCCTATGCAACATACCCTTTTTGCATTTACATTGACTTTGATTGCGGGCCTCAGCACCGGCATCGGCAGCGCCATTGCCTTTCTGGCCCGGCAGACCAATAAGAGGTTTTTATCAGTCAGTCTGGGTTTTTCGGCTGGTGTCATGGTCTATGTATCCATGGTCGAGATTTTCGCGCAGGCACAGACAACGCTTTCCACCGCTTTGGGCGCCCGTCCTGGCAGCTGGGCTACTGTTCTTGCGTTTTTTGGAGGAATTGCTCTGATCGCCATTGTCGACCGCTGCATCCCTTCCTATGAAAACCCGCATGAAGTAAAACTCATCGAATCCGAACCACAGCCACAAAAATTGATGCGGATGGGTGTCTTTACAGCGCTGGCCATTGCCCTGCACAATTTCCCCGAAGGTCTGGCGACCTTTGTTTCGGCCTTGCAGGAGCCCGAGATCGCCATTCCGATTGTCGTTGCCATCGCCATTCATAACATCCCGGAAGGCATTGCCGTATCGGTCCCCATCTATCAGGCGACCGGTTCCAAGAAAAAAGCATTTCTCTATTCCTTTTGCTCGGGCTTTGCCGAGCCTGCCGGTGCTCTGATCGGCTGGCTGGTGCTGCGGCCGTTGATGAGTGACACGGTCTTTGGCTTGCTGTTTGCCGGAGTGGCTGGCATCATGGTCTTTATTTCGATTGATGAATTGCTTCCCGCCGCGCGCGAATATGGAGAGCACCATTTATCGATCTATGGATTTATCGCCGGTATGGCCGTCATGGCAATCAGTCTGCTGCTGTTTTAGACAAAAAAATAGGGCATGCCACAGGGCATACCCTATTTTCATCCTACATTATGCCGGGGTGTTTGTGCCACCGATCATATCCGTATAGGTATCCAGATCGCTGGGGAGCGTTACCTTTACCGAGCTGCCGGTTGCAGTGATGTCATAATTCAGAGTAATCGCCATATCGATCTTCTGATCCATAACATTGACCGAGCAATCCATATCCGCAGCCATGGACTTGAGCTGACCATTCTCCGGAGTTACGGTGATGGCAACGTTATCAAAGGTCATCGAACCCATATCCGCCGTCATGCCTGCCGAAGTCAGAATGTTTGCAATCATGTCGTTCATGCTGGATGCAGCATATTCGATCTTGTAGCTGCCATCCGAATTCTTAGCAATGCTCTTAAACAGCGAGATCGGCTCTACGGTATTCACCATTTCCGACAGACCCATGCCGTCCATCATGTCCTGTACGCTCATTTCGGTCTTGATCTTCTGATCACCCGACTTGACGTAGTAAGCGCCATTGGTGAAGTAAGCTTCCATATCCATGGTCTGCTGTGCCTGCTGGCCTTCTTCTACCAGAGATTCATCCAGATTCATGGTAATCTTGCCCTTCATGGCCAGCTTGCTGTTGTCCAGGTTTTCCATGTCCATGTTAGCCTGCACGTTCATATCCATGTCGGCCTTGGCCAGGTTTGCATCGTTGAGCTTCATGTCCATGCTCATCTTCATGTTCATAGCCATGTCGGTCACGTCTGCCATCTTCTTGGACAGTTCGGTATACTCATTGTATGCCTTGAAGGTATCCTGGGTGGACTTTGCCTTGGTTGCGTCAACCGCACCGCTGGCAACGAGCTGATCGAGCAGGGTATCGTTCTTGCCATCCTTGGGCTGAGTTGCCAGCGCCGTGTAGCTCATCGCTACCACATCATCGCGCAGGAAGTTTTCCGGATCGCAGTTGAAATCATCGACAACGCCCTTTTCCTTTGCGAAGGTCAACGAATTGCTGTACGAGAAATCTGCATTGTCGCCCGTATCGGTGTAGCCGAGGGAGCGCATCAGGAAGGTCGCATACATCTGTGCGGTGCAAGCGCCTTCGGTGTCATAGGTGGTTTCGGTTGCACCAGCCGTCAGGTTGTTGTGATACAGCCAGCCGACATACGGAGCTGCCCAAGTGGGCACATCGGTAAACGGAGTTTCATAAGTATTTGCCGTTGCATCCTTTTCCCCGCCCAGCAGACGAACCAGCATAACCGCTGCTTCTGCACGGGTCGGAGCCCGGTCGAGCTCATATCCATTTTCCGTGCCGCTGAAAAGATCCATTGCATGCAGCGAATCTGCACAATGGGTGAAGTTTGCAGCAGCGGCCGAAATGGTCATGGTCGTTGCCAGAGCTGTGCCCAGAAGCAACAGCTTGCATGTTTTTTTCATCGTCAATTCCTCCTTTAGGTTTGTACACATTATATCATACCTTTTGATTTTTGTATCAAAAATTCATAAAATTTTTTATTCTTCACAAACTATAAACAGTCTGCTTACAAACGTATGATTTTTTGCGCAAATCTCCAAATTGCTAACCTTTTCCCTCTTATTTTGTTGCAAATTTTACAATCGTATTTTCAGAAAGGACGAAATTTTATGACCAATCTTCGTAAGTGCGCCGTGATCGGCGTTGGTTTTGTAGGGGCAACTTCTGCCTTCACCCTGGCCACCAGCGGCCTGTTTTCCGAGATCGTGCTGCTGGATGCAAACCAGAAAAAAGCCGAAGGAGAAGCAGCCGACATCAGCCACGGCATTGCGTTTACCCAGCCGTGTATCGTTCGTGCCGGCGATTACAAAGACCTGGCTGAATGTGGTCTCATTGTTATCGCAGCCGGTGCCAACCAGAAGCCGGGCGAAACCCGCATCGAACTACTGGGCCGAAACCGTGTCATCATGCAGACCATCATCGAGCAGATTATGCCCGTCAACCAGGAAGCCATCTTGCTGATCGTTTCCAACCCGGTCGATCTGCTGACCTATATGGCCCAAAAATTATCCGGTCTGCCGGCTGGCCGTGTCATCGGCTCGGGTACCGTTTTGGACACCGCCCGCCTCAAACACCTGCTGGGACAATACCTGCAAGTCGACAGCCGTAATGTGCATGCGTTCATCATTGGCGAACATGGCGACAGCGAGCTGGCGGTCTGGTCCTCGGCCAACATTTCCGGCGTCGATCTGGATGACTACTGCCGCATCTGCGGCAAGGACCCCTCGCACGAAGCGCTGCACAAAATCTATATTTCAGTGCGCGACGCGGCTTACTCCATCATTGACGGCAAAGGCGCCACCTACTACGGCATCGGCCTTGCTGTGCGTCGCATTGCCGAAGCCATCGTGCGAAACGAACACTCGGTGTTGCCGGTATCCAGCATGGTGTCCGGGCACTACGGCATTTCCGACCTTTGCCTGGGGCTCCCCTGCGTCGTCGGACGGGACGGTGTCCAAAACGTGTTGGACGTTCCGCTCAGCCCGGATGAAACGGCACAGCTACAATCCTCGGCGCAAAAAATGCGCGCCTTGCTCGACGAAATCGGCCTATAAAAAAATGCTCCATCCTGCGTTTGGGATGGAGCATTTTTTAATTCTTCAGCAGTTCTGCCAGCAGCAGGACCTTATCAATGTTGCCTTCCACTTTGAGTTTGCCTTCGGCAAACGCAACTTGCGGATTGAGTTTTCCCGACAAGATCCGGTCAAAATTGGTCATGGTCAAAGAGATTGCTGCATCACGATCCAGATATTCATAGGGCATTACCGAAAGGACGCCGCCCAGCACTTCGATGTAGAACACACCGGTGATTTTGCCCGTCAAATTGACCTGAATGGCCAGCTTGTCCTGTGTTCCCGAAAAGTCGCGGTCCTTTAACCGGTTGTACACTTTGCCAATCAATTGCTCAACAGTCATTGCTTTCTTCGCTCCTCTATCCAAAATGTCTTAGCTTTAACTATTATCTAATAAAAAGGTAAGAATTGCAAGCACATTTGGTAGAAAAAGCACGAAACGATACTAAATCAGGTCTTTTTCACAAATTGATTTCCACATTTAGGACATTTAATGTTAATTTTCCCCTTTCCCCGCGGTACGCGCAGGTAGGTTTTGCAGCATTTGCATTTGAAATACCGATGGGTTTTGCGGTCTTTGAACCGCAGCCAAGCCCCTTCGATCTGTTTCTTCGCTGGCAGCCACAGGGATAAAAACTTCTGATTTTCCTTTTGCCGCTGCGCAATATTGCGGGAAAACATGCGGAAATAGCACAGAAACAAAAGGACTACAATCCCAATCGCCAAACCATCTATGCGCACAAAGCTCCACAGTGCCGCCAAAAACAGACCGGCAATCATCAGGAATTGGTTCAAACTGTCGTTGCCATAGCGGCCATACATCAGCCGCCGCATAAAATCAAACATAGAAGCATTCTCCGTTCTGTTAGTATTTCCCTTCCCCAATCCCCTGTGAGAAAAGCCCCGGCATACGGGGCTTTTCGGTTATTCTTCCGGCTCTGCGGGGCATGCGGCTGCCTGGATAATCTCCAGAACAGTCTCCCGGCCGTCCCCCTTTTCCGCAGAAAAGGCGATCACCGGCACATCTTCGGGCAGGCGTAATGTTTCCCGAATCACGGCCAAATTGCCCTCTCGCTCGCTCTTTTTCACCTTGTCGAGCTTGTTGGCAATCACCAAAAATGGCATCCCCGTACTGAGGAACCAATGTGCCATGGTCTGATCATCCTGCGTCGGCTTGTGCCGCATGTCCACGATCTGAATGCCCAAAGTAATCAAATCGGACGCAAAATACAGATCCATCAGCTTGCCCCAGCGGTCGCGTTCGGCTTTGGAAACCTTTGCATAACCATAGCCGGGCAGGTCCACAAAATAGGCCTTCTCATCGATCTGGAAAAAGTTGATGTGAATCGTTTTACCCGGTTGATTGCCCACCCGGGCAAAATTTTTGCGGCCAAGCAGCTTATTGATGGTGGAGGATTTCCCGACATTGGACTTTCCGGCAAAAACGATCTGCGGCAGGCCATCGTGTGGGAAATCGGCTGGTTTGACGGCGGAACGAATAAATTCCGCCCGATGCAGGTTGAGCATAGCTGTCCTTTCCAAATTTACTGGCGCAGTGCGGTCACCGGTTCGCCCATCTGCGGGACCGGTAGCGCGGACTGCTCCTTCTTTTCTTCTCGTTTATAGGGAATGCGGCGCGAAAAATCGAGCGCTGTTTCCAAAACCGTGTCCATGTGCTCGGCGGTGACAAACTTCACGTGCTCCCGTACCACAGGAACAACTTCCTCCAGATCGGGGGCATTGTCCTTGGGGATGATGACCGTCTGGATACCCGCACGATACGCTGCCATGGTCTTTTCCCGCAGGCCGCCGATCGGCAGGACTCGGCCACGCAGGGTGACTTCGCCGGTCATTGCGACGTCGTGCCGCACCGGCGCACCGGTCAGGGCCGATACCAACGCGGTTGTGATGGTCACGCCGGCCGAAGGACCATCCTTCGGAATGGCTGCTTCCGGGAAGTGGATGTGCATATCCATTTCCTTATAGAAATTGGGATTGATCTGCAGCATTTCCGCCCGGGACCGTACAAAGGTCACGGCCGCCTTGGCGCTTTCCTGCATGACAGTGCCCAGATTGCCGGTCACTTCGATCTTACCGGTGCCCGGTACCACCGCGGCTTCGGCTTGCAGCATCTCGCCGCCTACACTGGTCCAAGCCAGACCGTTGACCACGCCCACTTCATCGCGCTTGGAGATAGCATCGTCCTTGAATTTGGCCGGTCCCAGCAGTTCTTCCAGATTTTTTGTTGTAACCGTAAGTTTTTTGCCCTCGCCGTCCGCAATGCGCTTGGCAGCCTTCCGGCACAGCTTTGCCAGCAGCTGCTCCAACCGGCGCACGCCGGCCTCCCGGGTATACCCGGAAATCACCGCATGGAGCGTTTCCTCCGAAATCGACAGCGTGCCTCGTGTCAGACCGTGCTTTTCCATCTGCTTTTGCAGCAAATGATGCTTGGCGATCTGTACCTTTTCCTCACTGGTGTAGCTGGACAGTTCGATGACTTCCATACGGTCGAGCAGCGGACGCGGGACGTTGCCCAAATCGTTGGCCGTTGTCACGAACAATACATCGGACAAGTCAAAGGGCAATTCGATATAATGGTCACGGAAAGTGCTGTTCTGCTCAATGTCCAAAACTTCGAGCATGGCCGACGCCGGGTCGCCCCGGAAATCATTGCCCATCTTATCGATTTCATCGAGCAGCATCAGCGGATTGCAGCTTCCCGCCTGCGCCATGGCATTCATGATGCGACCGGGCATCGCACCGATGTAGGTCTTGCGATGACCGCGAATATCGGCTTCATCCCGCACGCCGCCCAGCGACAGACGGACATAATTGCGTCCCATCGCTTCGGCAACCGAACGGGCGATCGAAGTCTTGCCCACACCCGGAGGGCCTGCCAGACAGAGCACCTGTCCTTTCAGCTCGGGCGCCAGCTTTTTAACGGCCAAAAATTCCAAAATGCGTTCTTTGACCTTTTCCAGTCCATAGTGGTCCCGGTTCAAGATGCGCTGTGCCCGCGCCAGATCATGCTGCTCCTTGGTGGTTTGGTTCCACGGCAGGTCAAGCACGGTATCCAGGTATGTACGAATCACGCCGCTTTCTGCCGATGTGCTGCTCATCTTGGACAGCCGGTCGGCTTCTTTGAGCAGCTTTTCGGTGTGCTCCTGCGGCAGCCCCAAGGCCTCGATCTTTTCCCGATATTCATCGACTTCGGCGCTCACATCCTGCTCGCCCAGTTCGGACTGGATCACCTTGATCTGTTCCCGCAGATAATATTCCCGCTGGTTTTTATCAATCTGGTCTTTCAGTTCATCCTGAATGTCGCTTTCGATTTTAAGAATCTCGGTTTCATCAGTCAGCAGACGGATGACGCGCGTTAACCGCTTGGTCACGTTGAGTTCTTCCAAAATCTCCTGCTTGATCTCAAAATCAACCGCAATATTCTGGGCGATATAGTCAGCCAGGTAACCAGGCTCGCCGCCCTCGGCCACGCACAACACCACATCGCTGGACAGACGGGGCGCATAATCGGCATATTCCGCAAAGCGGTCCTGCACGGTGCGAACCAGTGCCTGCTCCCGGCGATACGACGGATGCGGCAAATATTCCTCTAACAGTTCGACCTTGGCATACAGGCATCCGCCCTGCTCCATGGCTTCAAATTCCAACGCTCGCGCGCGCCGCTGCCCTTCGACCAATACCCGGATGTTATCCCCCGGCATGCGCAAGATCTGCTTGATGACACAGATGGTGCCGACCTCAAACAGGTCTTCTGCATGGGGTGTATCGGTCTTCAGTTCTTTCTGCGCGGTCAAAAAAATGTTTTGGCCGTCCTTCATCGCAGCCTCCAAGGCCTTGATGGACATGATACGGCCAACATCAAAATGAATCAGCATCTGGGGGAAGGCCGTAAGCCCACGCAGTGGCAAAACGGGCAACACCCGAATGGTCTGTTCTTCATTCATGGTCATATCTTCAACTCCTAAATGGGGTTTTCCTTACTCTATTCAGTATAGTCGAAAGCGCTTGGGAATGCAAGCGACAACATCTGGCGAAATATACAAATTGGGCTCTTGCCGTGATTTTTTCGGGCATGTGTTTCCTTAAAATGTTTGAAAATCGCCGATTTGAGGAAAAGCCCGATGGGGGTAAACGGTATCCTGTGTCAGATACGAAAATAAGGCCGCATGGTACGGCCTTATTCTGCTTTGTTGTTTAAGCGGTCTTGCCCGGTTTGCTCGGTTTGCGCACAATGATTGGTTCGCCCTCCTGCCGGATGACCTCCTTGGTGATGGTCACGCTCTCGATCTCTTCATCCGACGGGATCTCGAACATGATGTTGGTCATCACTTCTTCCAGTACGCCACGCAGGCCGCGCGCGCCCGTCTTGCGTTCTACCGCAATCTTGGCGACTTCGACCAATGCTTCCTCATCAAAGGACAGCTCGACATTGTCCAGTTCGAACAGCTTCTTATACTGCTTGACCAGAGCATTCTTGGGTTCGGTCAGAATGCGCACCAGGGCGTCCTGATCCAGACTGTCCAGGCTGACGATTGCCGGCAGACGACCAATCAGTTCGGGAATCAAACCGAACTTCATCAGGTCATGCGGCTCGATCTTATCCAGCAGTTCGGAAATATCAGCTTCCTTACGGCTGGTGACCGTTGCGCCGAAGCCCAGACCCTGCTTGCCGGTGCGGTTCTGGATGATCTTCTCGATGCCATCGAACGCGCCGCCGCAGATGAACAGAATGTTGGTGGTATCGATCTGGATAAAGTCCTGATGCGGATGCTTGCGGCCACCCTGCGGGGGGACGTTCGCCGTTGTGCCTTCCAGCATCTTGAGCAGCGCCTGCTGCACGCCTTCGCCCGATACATCACGGGTGATCGACGGGTTTTCGCTCTTGCGGGCAATCTTATCGATCTCATCGACATAGATGATGCCGCGCTGCGCCAGTTCGACATCGAAATCGGCCGCCTGAATGAGTCGCAGCAAAATATTTTCCACATCTTCACCGACATAACCGGCTTCGGTCAACGTAGTCGCATCTGCAATCGCAAACGGCACCTGCAACGTCTTGGCCAGCGTCTGCGCGAGCAGCGTCTTACCCGAGCCCGACGGCCCCAGCATCAGGATATTGCTTTTCTGCAATTCTACGTCGTCGCCGCCGCGGAAAATACGTTTGTAATGGTTGTATACCGCGACCGAAAGCGCAACCTTGGCACGATCCTGCCCGATGACATATTCATCCAGCACGGCTTTGAGCTGCTTTGGCGTCGGAAGTGTTTCTGGCGCTTCCAGCGGCGCTTCGTCCAGCGCTGTGTGCATGCCCAGTTCTTCCTCCAGAATGCTGGAGCAGATCCCGATGCACTCGTCGCAGATATAAACGCCCGGTCCGGCGATCAGCTTGCGGACCTTGTTCTGCGGCTTGCCGCAAAAAGAACATTTCAGCGTTCTATTTTCATCTTTGTTTGCCATCATTTACCTCTCATTTCCGACCCAGAGCGCCTTTGCCATGCTCTGTCCGGTGGATTCCAGAAAACCGCTCCCCCGCCCGGGCACGCAGCAAAGACGTACCCGGCGGTGCAGCGGTCGTAAAAACGGAAGATCGATTACCGTTTTTCAAATACCTTATCGATCAGGCCGTATTCGAGCGCTTCCTGTGCGCTCATGAAATTGTCACGCTCGGTGTCCGCGGTCACGATATCGACCGGCTTACCGGTGTTTTCGGCTAAAATGTGGTTCATGCGCTTTTTGATGGTTTCCAGTCGCTTGAGGTGGATTGCCATATCGGTGATCTGACCCTGGGTGCCAGCCGACGGCTGATGGATCATGATCTCGGCATTGGGCAGCGCATACCGCTTGCCCTTGGCGCCTGCTGCGAGCAGGAATGCGCCCATCGAAGCCGCCATACCAATGCAGATGGTGGAAACATCGCACTTGATATAGTTCATGGTGTCATAGATGGCCATACCAGCGGTGACCGAACCACCCGGGCTGTTGATATAGAACGAAATGTCCTTATCCGGGTCCTGTGCTTCCAGATACAGAAGCTGTGCCACGACCAGAGAAGCCGTCACATCATTGACCTCTTCCGACAGGAAGATGATGCGGTCATTCAAAAGCCGCGAATAAATGTCATAGGATCGTTCGCCGCCACGGTTGGTCGGCTCAATGACCATAGGTACCAAACTCATAACTTGGTTCTCCTTTCAATATCCTTCGTTTCCATGGATGCACCTTCCGCCCTTTTCCCCGAAAGATATGTAAGGTAGGAGGATTATTCCTTATCGGAAGCTTCTTCCTTCTCTGCCTTCTTGACTGCCTTTGCGTTGGTTCTCAGAACCTCGATTGCACGGTCGATCTTGAGGTCTGCCATCAGAGCTTCTGCCGGCATTGCCTTCTTGACCTGGTCGATTTCCATGCCGTAACGCTCTGCCAGCTTCTTGAACTCGTCTTCCAGCATCTCGTCGGTGATCTCGATGTTCTCCAGCTCTGCAACCTTCTTCAGTGCCAGACGGCCCTTGACCTGCTTCTCAGCCTGCTCACGGAACATGCCGCGGAAGGTAGCCATGTCGGTGCCGGTTGCCTTGAGGTAGCCCTCGAGGTTCATGCGCTGCATCTGCAGACGGTATTCAAAATCGCGGATGATGGTGTCGATCTGCTGCTCGATCATTGCATCCGGGATGTCAGCCTGCATGCCTTCGACAACCTTGTCGATGATGTTCTGCTCGAACTCGCGGTCAGCTTCCGCATTCTTGGCATTGGTCAGGCGCTCCTTGACTTCCTTCTTCAGGTCAGCCAGGGTCTCGGCGGTTTCGGAAACGTCCTTGGCAAACTCGTCGTCGATTGCCGGGGTGATGGTCTCCTGTACCGACAGAACCTTGCACTTAAAGACAGCTTCCTTGCCAGCCAGATCTTCTGCGGTGTAGTCTTCCGGGAAGGTTACAACAACGTCCTTCTCGTCGCCAGCCTTGCAGCCGATCAGCTGATCTTCAAAGCCCGGGATAAAGGTGCCAGAGCCCAGCTTGAGCGGATGATTTTCGCCCTTGCCGCCTTCAAAAGCAACGCCGTCCAGGAAGCCTTCGAAATCAATGTGTACGGTATCGTTTTTCTTCGCTGCACGCTCAACGGTCTCGGTGCGTGCAAAACGCTGTGCCATGCGCTCGAGTTCTGCCTTCACGTCCGCAGCCATAACCTTTACTTCTGCGCGCTCAGCCTCGATGCCCTTGTACTCGCCCAGGGTTACTTCCGGCTCTACCGGAACCTTGCACAGCAGAACAACCGAACCAGCATCGGTCATGTCCTGAATCTCGACATCCGCCTGTGCGATGGGCTCGATCTTTGCTTCTGCGATTGCCTTTTCGTAAACTTCCGGATAGCAGATGTTGAGAGCGTCTTCAAAGAACACGCCGTCGCCGTACAGGCTTTCGATCAGCTTGCGGGGCGCCTTGCCCTTACGGAAGCCCGGAACGGTGATCTTCTTGCCGTTTTTCTTGTATGCTTTTTCCTTCGCGGCTTCGATCTCCTCGGCGGAAATTTCAACGGTCAGAGCAACAATGCTCTTCTCCTGCTTTTCAATATTCTTCAGTTCCATTTTAGTTTATTCCTCCTAAAAATGTATCCAACCTATTCTATCAGATTATGCGCGGGATTTCTAGCCCATTTTTCGGATTTTTTCTTATTTTTTTAGCAAAACCGGGGTGAAATCCACGTGGTCGCCCGAAACCAGCTTGAATTCAATGCCTTCGTGCACCCCTTCAACCGCCCATTTCAGGCTGGCCGAATGCAGATGGCCATAAATGCAGCGGGTCACACCATAGCGCTGCAAGAGTTCGATGATCTCCCCGCAGCGGAAATTGGCATAGAGCGGCGGGTAATGCAGGAAACAATATTTCTCCCGCACCCCCAGCGCGTCGGCGGCTTTGAGCGAGGTTTCCAGGCGCATCAGTTCCCGCCGGAAGATCTTTTCGTCCTGCTGCTGCTGAAATTCTTCTTCATAGAACCAGCCTCTTGTGCCGCACAGGCCGATGTCTTCATAAACATAGCAGTTGTTGTGCAGAAACTCAATGTTCTGGAAGCCGTTTTCTTCGACAAACCGGCGCATCTTGGTCATGGTGTTCCACCACAGGTCATGATTGCCTTTGAGGATGATCTTACGTCCGGGCAGCCGGTCCAAATAAGCAAAGTCTGCCTTGGACTCTTTAAAATCAATGCCCCAGGACACATCCCCGCCGATGACGACCGTATCTTCGGGTGTCACAACAGCCGACCAATGCGCCTGAATCTTGTCCATATAATCCTGCCAGCGGCCGCCAAAAATGTCCATGGGTTTGTCGACCGCACACGCAAGGTGCAGATCAGCCAGGGTATAAAGCGCCATACCCGCCTCCGATCTTACAGTTTTACCAACAGGTCAATGGTGTCCAAAATCCCTTCCTTGGGCACAACCCGGTCAAAGCGCGGCTGCTTGCCAGCCAAAGCCGCCAGCGGCGCCGGAGCTTCCATGCCGGTCATCTGGCTGAGCACGTCCAGCTGGGTCACGTCGTCGCGCTCGAGCTTACCGCCCAGAGCTTCGACGACCGCGCGGCAGAACTTAAACGGGCTGGCCGTAGAAGCAATCACGGTCGGCGTTTTGTCCAGCGTCGTGCGGCGGTAGTTTTCATATACCCGGACAGCAACCGCCGTATGGGTATCGGCCAGATAATGCTCTTCGTCCCACAGCTTGCGGATGGTTTCAGCCGTCTGCACATCGTCACAGTAACCGGCGTCAAAATCTTCCGCGATCTTTTCGAACAGCTCTTTTGCCAGCGAATACCGGCCGTCACGGCTCAGCTGACCCATCAGGTCAGATACTACCTTGTCATTCTGCCCGGAAATGTAGAACAGCAAACGTTCCAGATTGGAAGAAATCAGAATATCCATGGACGGCGAATCGGTCGTATAGAACGGACGGTTGCGGTCATAGGTACCCTGATTCTTGAAGAAGTCGGTCAGGACATTGTTGCGGTTGGACGCACAGATGAACTTATGCACCGGCAAGCCCATCTGCTTGGCAAAGTAACCGGCCAGGATGTTGCCGAAGTTGCCGGTCGGCACACAGATGTTGATTTTGTCGCCCATCTGGATGGTGCCTGCGTTGACCATATCGCAGTACGCCGATACGTAGTATGCGATCTGCGGCGCCAGACGGCCCCAGTTGATCGAGTTGGCCGACGAGAACATCAGGCCTTGCGCATCCATCTTTTCGGCGGTCGCCTTGTCGGTAAAGATACGCTTGACTGCGCTCTGCGCGTCGTCAAAGTTACCGTGAATGGCAACGACTTCGACGTTATCACCCTTCTGGGTGGTCATTTGCAGCTTCTGCATGGGCGAAACGCCGTCCACCGGATAGTAGACCATGATCTTGGTGCCCGGCACATCGGCAAAGCCTTCGAGCGCTGCCTTGCCGGTGTCGCCCGAAGTGGCGACCAGGATGCAGGCTGTACGGGTCTCCCCGGTCTTTTTGAGCGATGCGGTCAGCAGATGGGGCAGCATTTGCAGCGCCATGTCCTTGAAGGCGCAGGTCGGGCCGTGCCACAGTTCCAGAATGTGCTTGCCATCCTTCAGGTCTACGACCGGCGCGGTGTTCGGTCCGCCGAACTTTTCGTCGGCATAGGCCTTCTGCGTGAAATCCTGCAATTCCTCGGCCGTAAAATCGGTCAGGTACTTGCCCAGGATAAACGCTGCGCGCGCCTTGTAGTCCATGCCCAGCAGGGCATCGAGATCGGCCTTGGTCAGGCTGGGAATCTCGGTCGGGCAAAACAGGCCGCCGTCGGGCGCAATGCCGGTCGCGATGGCTTTGGCCGCGCTCACGCGCAGGCCTGCGTTGCGAGTGCTTACGTAGTCCATATTTATCCTCCAATATTTATAACATTCGATGAATATAAGCGTCCGCATTGTCATAAAACAACGCGCGAACGGTGCTTTCTAAGTAATTGTGCCGCAGCATTTGCTCAGCTAAGGCTTCCATGTGTCCGGCTGTTGCAATTTCGGCGGGCAGACTGTCGCAGCCATCAAAGTCGCAACCAAGCGCCAGACAGCTTTCGCCGCCCTGCTCCATGAAATGCTCGATGTGCCGCAGCGCATCAGACAGGGTACCACGCGTGCCGTCCTCCCGCAAAAAGGCGCTGTACAGATTGATGCCGCACAGGCCGCCCCGTCGAACGATCTCGGAAAATTGCAAGTCGGTCAGGTTGCGCAAATGATGGCATACCGCCCGGCTGTTGGAATGGCTTGCCACAAACGGCGCTTCGGTCTCCACGCACAGATCCCAGAATCCACGCTCGGACAAATGCGATACATCCAAAATCACGCCCCGCCGCACGAGGTCCTGCACCAGCGCCCGACCGCGTTCGGTCAGCCCGGCATCGTTGTCGGTTGCGGCGCCGCAGGCGTAGACGTTGCGATAGTTCCAGCTCAGCGTTACCAGCCGCACCCCGGCATCGTAAGCCCGCTGGACATGTGCTTCGGTGGGCATCAGTTCAGCTCCCTCAATGGACAGAAAGGCCGCTGCCTTGCCTTTGTTACGGGCAAGGTCAAATTCTTCGCTGTCAAAGCAAAGGGTCAACCAGTCGGCGTTGTCGCGAAACTGCCGTTTGGCTTCGCTCAGGAGCGCATCCAGCCGGTCTTCTTCGGGCAAATCAAACAGAGAACGCGCTCGTTTTACGCCGTCCGGCGCACGGGCGCCGCAGAACAGTGCAAAAAACTGTGCATAATGATTGTACCCGGATACTTTCGCGCGGTCAATCATCAAATCGTTTTCGCGCAAATTTTTTCCGGTTTCATAGCATTCGTACAGGGTATCGCAATGCAAATCAAAATACCGCAAACGGTTCCCTCCCTTATGCGTCGAACGCATTTTCCAGATGACGTATGCTGGACGGCGCTTCCCGCCCGGCCAGCAAAATCTCCACCACGTCAAACCGCGGCTGTCCGGCATCCGGATGCACGGCCAGCCATGCTTCGGCCGCTAAAATCAGCTTTTGTTGCTTGGCATGGGTCACCGCCTCACGCGGCAGACCGAACCGCGCATTTTTGCGCAGTTTGACCTCCACAAAGGCCACAAACCCATCCTTGCAGGCAATGATGTCGATTTCGCCATACCGCGTGCGGAAATTGCGCGCCACAATCGTATACCCATGTGCTGCTAAGTAACTTGCCGCAAGGTCTTCCCCGAGTTGTCCCCGGTTCATGGCCTCGCCTCGGGATGTTTGTCGTAAAATTTCTTCAAAAAGGTCATTCGGTGAATGGGGCTCGGTCCGTGCTCCAAAATCGCTTGATAGTGCGCCTTGGTGCCATAGCCCTTGTGCTTGGCAAACCCGTAAGCAGGATAGAGAGCATCCTGCTCGAGCATCAACCGGTCACGGGTAACCTTGGCCAAAATGGATGCCGCAGCGATGGACGGGCTTTTCGCGTCCCCGCCGACCACACACTGGTGCGGAATGACCAGCCCTTTGGAGCGGTTGCCATCCACGAGGGCATAATCGGCTGCGGGGTGCAGTCTTTCGACTGCCTGCTGCATCGCGACATAGGTCGCTTCTAATATATTGATGCGGTCGATGGTTTCATGATCGACCAGTGCAATGGCATAAGCCAGCGCCTGCTCCTGAATGGTATCAAAAAGCTGCTCCCGCTTTTTTTCGGTCAGCTTTTTGGAGTCGTTTAAGCCGTCGATCGTGCAGCCGAATGGCAGAATCACCGCCGCTGCACACACCGGCCCGGCCAGCGGCCCACGGCCGGCCTCATCGATGCCGCAAATGGCCTGAAAGCCCTGCTCGGCGACTGCGGCCTCAATCGTCCAGTCCAGCATCGGCATAGTCCTCCGGGGTTTCCAGCGTGATGCGGCCAAGCACACCGCCACGGTATTCATCTAATAGGATACGCGCCATGCGCTCGGTGTCGATCTCGCCGCCGCGCAGCAAGAAGCCGCGGTTCTTTCCTGCCTGCTCAAGCAGCGAAAAGCCGAGAAAATCGACTTCTTCCATCTCGTCCGGCAGAGTCAGCTTATAGCGGGTCGTGATCGCCTCAGGCGCACGGGCTGCTAAAATTTCCATGAGCTTGCACGCCAGAGTTTCTACATCCAAAATGTCGTCTTTAACCGCGCCCGTGGATGCGAGCAGCAGGCCGGTGCGCTCATCGTCAAACTTGGGCCACAGGATGCCCGGCGTATCGAGCAAATCGATGCCATCCCCGACCCGGAACCACTGGCTCCCGCGGGTCACGCCCGGCTTATCGGCTGCCTTGGCCGATTTGCGTCCTAAAATGCGATTGATAAAGGTCGATTTGCCCACGTTCGGAATGCCGACGATCATTACACGCACCGCGCGGCCGGTCTGCCCTTTTTCGTTCCACTGGGCGATCTTATCGGCCAGCACTTCGCGCACCGCAGCTGCAAACCGATCGGTCCCCTTGCCGTGCTGGCTGTCGGTTTCGAGCACCGCCCAGCCCTTTTGCCGGAAGAAAGCCGCCCAGCGGCGGGTCTGTTCCGGGTCGGCCAGGTCGGTGCGGTTCAAAATCATCATCCGCGGCTTGGAGCCAGCGATCTCATCCATATCCGGGTTGCGGGACACCTGCGGGATGCGGGCATCCACCACTTCACAAACCAAATCGATATTTTTCAGGTTTTCGAGCATCTGGCGCCGGGTTTTGGCCATATGCCCAGGATACCATTGAATGTTCATTCTGTTTTTCCTCCGAAGTTTTCGGGCGGCCAAACCACAGCCAGTACATGGCCGATGATATAGCGTTCATCTACCATGCCCAGGTCGGGCGAACGGCTGTCGGTCGATGCGTTGCGGTTATCACCCATGACAAACACACAGCCTTCGGGGACGGTCTGCGGGAACTCCATGCCCTCAAAGTCCATGGGCAGTTCAAAATCGTTGATGTAGTCCTCCTGCAGTTCTTCGCCATTGACATAGACCTTGCCGAGTGCAAAATCGATGTTGATTTCATCACCTTCGGTCGCAATAATACGCTTGACGATCGGGCCGTGCATGAAGCTCTCCTTGTTGAGCACGACGATATCGCCCTTGGCCGGGGTATATCCCAGATTGCTGACCACCATCACATCTTTATCGTGGAGCGTCGGGTACATCGAACTGCCGTCCACCCCGATCAGGCGCACGACAAATGTAAAAAGCAATACAATGAAGATCAGGGAGATGATGAGCGCTTCGCCCCAATCGTAAAAGCTGCTCTGAAAACGCCCCTTTTTTTGCTCTTGTTCCTCTTCAAAGGGTTGGCGTTCTTCCATGTTCTGCATCCTCCATCTTGAAATTTAATAGACCTTTTTATTATACCTTCTCCAGAAAGTTTAAGCAACCAAATCTTCGCCCGCCACACGGCTTTTCTTCCCGGCAGACCACATATTTTTTCTACAAAAAAAGAGAAAGAGGGAAACCGAAGCTCCCCTCTTTTTGTCCCTTTTTAGACCTTTTCGACGACCTTGGCAGCCTTGCCTACGCGACCGCGCAGGTAGTACAGCTTCGCGCGGCGTACCTTACCGTTACGGATGACTTCGAACTTTGCAACGTTCGGAGAGTGTACCGGGAAGGTCTTTTCCACGCCTACGCCGTAAGAAATGCGGCGAACGGTGACGGTCTTGTTGATGCCCGCGTGCTTCATCGCAATGATGGTGCCTTCAAACACCTGGATACGCTCGCGGTTGCCCTCCTTGATCTTGTTGTGTACCTTTACGGTATCACCGATCTTGAGTTCAGGCAGGTCGTTCTTGAGCTGCTGCTCAGACAGAATCTTGACTAAATCCATTTTTCAGTCTTCCTTTCATCCTAGACATTCGTGCCGTATCATTCTCATTAAGGCCAGTCTTGGGCCGGTAAGCAGAGGAATGCCCGTTATCGGTTTTTAATTGTATCATATTCCGCACATAGACGCAAGCATTATTTCCCGTATTCTGCGTTTTTCGCCGAAATCGGCAGGTTGCCAAATCTCCCCGTTTTGTTTCCCTTCTGTTGTTGTTATTTCTTACAAAAACGATTATACTAATGTATGGCAGTTTCCGGCTGACCTATCCCCCGATCCTATGGATCGCATTGAAGGAGTGATCCCCATGTGGGCTTATGAAAGCGTATTCTATCAAATCTGTCCCATCGGCTTTTGCGGCGCGCCGCGTGTCAACGACGGCCAAACGGTCAACCGCATCCAAAAGGTCGCCGATTGGACCGACCATCTGGTAAAACTCGGCGTCAACGCCGTTTATTTTTCGCCCGTTTTCGAGTCGGACAGCCATGGCTACGACACCCGCTATTTCCGCAAGATCGATTGCCGCCTGGGTACCAATGACGACTTTGCCGCCATGTGCCGTACGCTGCACGACAGCGGCATCCGGGTCGTGCTCGACGGGGTGTTCAATCATGTCGGCCGCGGCTTCTGGGCCTTCCGCGATGTGCAGGAGAAAAAATGGGACTCTCCTTATAAGGATTGGTTCCATATTTCTTTTGATGGCAATTCCAACTACAACGACGGCTTTTGGTACGAAGGCTGGGAAGGCCACTATGAACTGGTCAAGCTCAACCTGAAAAACCCGGCAGTCGTCGATCATATCTTCTCCTGCATCCGCGCCTGGGTGGAGGAATTCGATATTGACGGTCTGCGGCTGGATGTGGCGTACCTACTTGACCGGGATTTCCTCAAGGCGTTGCGCCGTTTTACCGACAGCCTCAAGCCCGAGTTCGTGCTCATTGGCGAAGTGCTGCACGGCGATTACAACCAGATTGTCAACGATGAAATGCTGCATTCGTGCACCAACTATGAATGCTACAAGGGATTGTATTCTTCCCTCAATTCGATGAATCTATTTGAAATCACCCATTCGCTCATGCGCCAGTTCGGTCCGGAAAACTGGACGCTGTATAAGGGCAAGCATCTGATGAGCTTTGTCGATAACCACGACGTAACCCGTGCGGCGTCGATTCTGAACAATCCGGCGCATCTGCCGCTACTTTATGGTATGCTGTTTGGTATGCCGGGCATTCCCTGCCTTTACTACGGCTCGGAGTGGGGCGCCGAAGGGCACAAGACCCCAGGCAGCGACGATGTCCTGCGGCCGTGCTTTGAGCAGCCGGTATGGACTGAACTGACCGACACCATTGCCGCAATGGCGCAAGTCCACCGCGAAAGCCGGGCGTTGTGCTATGGCGATTTCAAGCACTTGGTGCTCACCAACAAGCAGGCCATTTGGGAGCGAAAAGCCGAAGGCGAACGCGTCCTGATTGCCATCAACGCGGATAGCGAACCGTACACCGCGCACTTTGATGCCCAGTCGGGCATGGCGGTCGATCTCATCACCGGCAAGCCGCATGATTTTGGCGGCGGCAGCGAGCTCCCGCCCTACTCGGTAGCCTTCTGGAAGACCGAACGCTAAACACCAAACAAGCAGAGAATTCATAGGCTGAGCCAGGAGGCTTTGTCTTATGGATTGTCTGCTTGTTTTTTTAATGTCTTGTGACGCACTTTTTGCCTGTCTCGCGCTGGGGGCGCAGCGCATTACAGTCGAACCCCGCGCCCGGCTAGTGCTGGCGGGTGTCGGCACCGGCTGTCTGGCGTTTTCTTTCTTGGCCTCGCAGGCGCTACTCCTGCTGCTGCCCGATCCGCTGTTCCATTACATAAGCTGCGGTGCATTATTGGCCATTGCGCTGTGCTGCTTATTCGAGGCTGGCTGTAAACGGTTATCCGACCGGCTTGCAGCCGCTGCGACGCCCTTGACCTTTCACCTGCACGGTTTGCGGGTAGTACTGCAAATCTACGCAGAGACCGCACGCGCCGACGCCGACCGGTCGGGTTCCCTGTCACCCACCGAGGCCTTTTGGCTAGCGGTGCCGCTCTCACTCGATTCGCTGCTGACCGGGCTTTCGATTTCTGTTACACCCCAAACTGCCGCCGGGCTGCTGCTGTTTTCCCTACTCTGCGGCTTGCTGGCCACTTGGGCCGGGGAAAAGATCGGCAAACGTCTGGGACACGCCGCTGGACAGTCGGCATCCCTCGTCAGTGGCGTTCTGCTGCTCATCATTGCGCTGTGCAAACTCAAACTCTAAACAAAGCCCCTTTCCCAAAAACCAGGAAAGGGGCAGTTTCTTACATACCGTTTTGCAGACGCGCTGCTTTGATGGTGTTTTTCATCAGCATGGTGATGGTCATGGGGCCTACGCCGCCGGGCACCGGCGTCATGTAAGATGCCTTTTCCATGACCGCAGGGCCTACATCGCCGCAAACCTTGCCGTCTTCGTTGCGGTTCATGCCCACATCGATGACGACGGCTCCGGGCTTGACCATATCCGGGGTCACAAAGTTGGCCTTGCCGACCGCGGCTACCAGGATATCCGCACCCGCGCAGATCTCTTGCAGATTGGCCGTGCGGCTGTGACAGATGGTGACCGTGCCATGCTTGTGCAGCAGAAGCATCGCCATGGGCTTGCCGACGATGTTGGAGCGGCCGATCACCACGCACTGCTTACCCTTGGGATCGATGTCATACTCGTCCAACAGTTCCATCACGCCCGCCGGGGTGCAAGGCAGGAAATCAAAGTCCCCGATCATGATCTTGCCCACATTAGTCGGATGAAATGCATCCACATCCTTTTTCGGGTCGATCGCCGCAATGACCGCATCTTCCCGAATCTGTGCCGGCAGCGGAAGCTGGCACAAAATGCCGCTGATCTTGGGATTGGTATTGAGCCGATAGATCAGGTCCAGCAGTTCACTTTCCGAAGCGGTTGCGGGCAGCACATGCTTTTCGCTATAAAACCCGCATTCCAGGCAAGCGCGCTCTTTGTTGCGCACATAGATCTGGCTGGCCGGGTCATCCCCGACCAAAATAACCGCCAGGCCAGGGACAACTCCCTGCGCCTTGAGCGTTTCGGTCTGTTCTAAAATCTGGCCGCGTACCTTGGCCGACAATGCTTTTCCGTCCATGCGAATTGCACTCATTCATGACTCTCCTTTTTATCCACTTCAATCGGTTTTTCCATCGCTGTGGGCATCCAGATTTGCCCCAGCGTTTCTATCTTATTTTTCCGTCCAAGCACCAACAGCACCAGGGCGACCAGACAGCTGACTCCAGCCAGCACCTGCGATACGCGCAGCGGAGTGCCTGGAATATATAGACTATCGGTCCGCAGCCCTTCAATCCAGAACCGACCAAATCCATACCAGGCGGCATAGATCAAAAAGATCTCGCCTTTGAAATGACGCTTTTTGCAGCACACATGCAGAAGCGCCAGGCCAATCAGGTTCCAGACCGATTCATACAGGAAGGTCGGATGCACCGGGTCGCCGCCGTCGATGGTCATGCCCCACGGCAGACTGGTCGACCCGCCAAAGGCTTCGGCATTGAAGAAATTCCCCCAACGCCCAAAGATCTGACCGATAATCAGACCGGTCGCGGCAATGTCCAACATGCCCGGAATGTTGAGATGCTTATGCTTGCCATAAAAGTAAATGGTGAGCACAGCCCCGATGATGCCGCCATAGATGGCCAGTCCGCCATGCCAAATTGCAAAAATCTCCACCGGGTTATCCTTATAGGCACCCCATTCAAAAAATACATAATAGAGCCGGGCGCACACGATCGCAATGGGAACGCACAAGATCAGCAGATCATACAGGTTGTCCAGTGAGTATCCAAACTGCACGGTCCTGCGCGACGCATACGCCGCCGCGACCAGAAATCCGATACAAATAATGATGCCATACCAGTAAATATCTTTTCCCAAAATGCTGAAGGCTACGCGGTTGATGGTAAATTCCAGACCAAGCCCCGGGAAACCAATCACATGTTCCATGTCCTCATCCTTTCTCCGGTCCGCTCAGCGGTTCGATCAGCGACAGCACCGACCGTTCGGGCTGCGCCCAAACCGCAAAGCGCGCTTGTACCTGTTCGCGTGTGATGGCGGCTTGCAATTCGGCAAAGTCAAAAAAGTCCTCCCCGCCAAATACGGCTTCACACTGCGCCCGGCAGATTTCGTCCGGTTGGTCGAGGGTACGCAGCGTCATGCCATAGGCCGCCCGCCAGATGCGCTCGAAGACCGCTGGGTCCACCCCATCGCGGGCCAGCTCTTGCACCCGTGCTTCCAGCCGCGCCCGTACATCGCGCGCCGCATGACTGTTGCCCACAAAATAGGCGCAGGCCGCTTCGGGATGCAGACTGTATCCGTTTTGGAACTGCCGATCGATCAGACCATCCCGATACAGTTCGGTATATAAGGTTGAGGTTTCGCCGGCAAGGATGCGGCTGCACAGTTCGCCGACAAGCTGCCGCTGCAGGCGGCTCTCCCCGGCCTGCACCGGGTCATCCTTAAACCCAATCATAAAGTATGGCCGGGATACCGCCATGCGCTTGACCACTTCGGACTGACAGATCGTCGGACGACGTGTGCCATAGCCGCGCGCAGCGATATGCGCCGCCTTTTCGGGCGAGAACTTCTGCGCCATGGATACGATGGTGTCAAAATCCGCCTGTCCGCACACGACCAGCGCCATATTAGCCGGACTGTAAAACGCCTTGTGGCACTGGTACAGCAGTTCGGGCGTAATGCCCGCGATGCTGTCCACGCTGCCCGCAATCGAGATGCGTACCGGATGCTCGTGATACAGCGCCTGATACATCCCCACATAGGTCTGCCAGAACGGCTGATCGTCCATCATACCGATTTCCTGGCCGATGATGCCTTTTTCCTTTTCCACATTTTCGTCGGTAAAATACGGGGTAAAGACAAATTTCAGCAGGATCTCCAGGTTTTTTTCAAAAGAATCGGTGCACGAAAAATGATAAGCCGTCATGTTGTGGCTGGTGAAGGCATTGGGCATCGCGCCCGTGGCGGCGAATTTTTGCAGCGCATTGCCGTCCTCATCCTCGAACATTTTATGTTCCAGGAAATGAGCCACCCCAGCCGGTGTGACGATATGGGTGCCGTCCTCCATCGTAAAATCGGCATCGACCGAACCGAAGTTGGTGGCCAGCATGGCAAACGTCTTGGAAAATCCCTCTTTCGGGATATAATAAATCGGTAAGCCGTTGGGCAGCGTATGGGTTAGCATGGTTTCATGCACGCGGTCAAAACTCTTTTTCATGCCTGTGCCACCCCCTTTAAAAAGTATATGGTGTCCAGCTGCATGGTACGGCCTGCGGCGAGCACTTCGTCCCGGGTGGCACGGGTCAGCGCATCACACAATTCATCCAGGCCATCCTTCCAGCCACCAATCGCCTGGCTTTGGAAATACCACTCCAGGGATGCCGGCGCATCGTTCATGGCCCGCAGCGAGCCGAGCAGCGTCCGCCGGGCGCCTTCCAGCTCGTCTTCGGTCAGCCCGTCCTGCATCTGCGCCAGCTGCCGCAAGATCTCATCCCGCGCGGTTTCAAAATTGCTGTTTTCAATGCCCGAGGATACCGAAATGATGCCCTTGTGCTTGTTCATGGTCGCGCTTGCATAGTAGCACAAACTCATCTTCTCCCGCACTTGGCGGAACAGGCGCGAACCGGTATACCCGCCAAAGGCGGTCACAAACAGCATCATCGCCGGATACGCCGCATCGCCGCCCGTAATGCCGGTGCGGAAGCCGAGCGACAATTTGCCCTGCTGCACGTCCATTTCTTCGATGACCGTGCGCGGCTGGGCCGGTGCGGGCCGCAGTACGGCCTGCACTGCCTGTCGGCCGCCCGTCCGCGCCGCAAACGCGGCACGGAACGCCGCTTCGATCTGTTCCGCCGGTGCACTGCCGCAGTAGAACAGTTCCAGCGACGCATGCTGTAAAGTATCCTGCCAGAATGCCGTCAGGTCGGATGCCGAAGCGGTGCGCGCGGCCTCGGCCGAACCGTATTCGCACCAGCCGAACGGCTCGCCCTCGCACATGATCTCCTGCATCCGGCGCACCGCATAGCTGCGCGTATCATTTTTCAGGCCTAAGATCTTGTTCATCAGGTTTTTGCCTTCGGCCGCTGTATACTCCGGGCGCAAGGTGCCATCTTCGGTGCGGTACGGCGCATTCCACAGCTCGGCAAGCAATTCGATCGTGTGTCCGGTCAGGTCTTCCCCTGCTGCGGCATAGGTCCCGTCGATCACATCGGACAGGAATCCGACCGAGAGATTTTCGCCAACCTTGCGTACAAAGGGCAAAATGCGCGCGCCGTACAGGCGGTCCAGTTCGACCCCCAGGCTTTCCATGTCCGGGCAGCGCGCTGTGCCGCGCGCCAGCACCTGCGGCAAGAGCGCCGCCAGCGCATTTTCCTGCGTGACGGGCAGAACCGCAGCCGCACTCAGCACCGATGTTTTAAAGCGCGTGGTCGAAAGACAGGTCAGGAACACGCCTTCGGCCAGCTGCTTTCTGGTAATTTGCTGCATCGTGTAGCCTCATTTCTAAAATTGGATGTCTCTAAAAGGCACAACGTGGCGACTTTCGCCACGCGATGAATCCAGTATACCCGTATTTATAGGTAAAGTCCAGCACAGCGCCACAATTTTCCCGAAATTTTCAAAAATACCCCTTGACAACTTAGGTCGCTTGCTGTAATATAATAGCGTTGCAGTTGTAAAGCCATTCTCCTTTACACTGGAGGCAAGACCATGAAAAACAAACCACTCGAAATGTGCTTGCTTTTTGACTTTTACGGCGAGATGCTCACCGATAAGCAAAAAGAGGTGTTCGACCTATATTATAATGAGGACCTCTCCCTTGCGGAGATCTCTGAACACATCGGCATCACCCGCCAGGGCGTGCGCGACAGCATCGTCCGCGCCGAACATACCCTGCGCGATATGGAGCAGCGCCTGGGGCTGGTGGCCCGCTACGGCAAGATCGATCCGCTGATCGATTCCATGCTGGGCGACGTACACCGCCTGCGCATCATCAACTCCAACCAACTGCACAATCCGGAAATTTCCCGCACGCTCGCCCGGCTGGATGAAAACCTAAAGGCGATCGCAAGCGGCCGTACCTTATAACCGGAGGATACCATGGCATTTGAAGGCTTAACCGAAAAAATTTCCAATACGTTTAAAAAGCTGCGCAGCCGCGGTCGATTGACCGAAAGCGACGTCAAGGAGGCCATGCGTGAGATCCGTCTTGCGCTTTTGGAAGCCGACGTCAACTTCAAGGTCACCAAGGATTTTATCAAGACCGTCACCGAAAAGGCGACCGGCTCGGACATCCTGGAAAGCCTGTCCCCGGCCCAGCAGGTCATCAAGATCGTTAACGAGGAACTGACCGCCCTGCTCGGCGGCCAGAACGCCCGCATTACCATTGCCCCCAACCCGCCGACCATTGTCATGATGGTTGGTTTGCAGGGCGCCGGTAAAACGACCAACTGCGCCAAGCTCGCTGGTCTGTTCAAAAAACAGCAGCAGCGGCGTCCCCTGCTCGTCGCATGTGACGTATACCGTCCGGCCGCGATCGATCAGCTGAAAGTGGTTGGTTCGCAGCTCGGCATCCCGGTTTTTGACATGGGACAGGGTGATCCGATCGAGATTGCCAAGGCTGGCGTAGACTTTGCCCGCAAGAACGGGCATGATTTGGTGTTCATCGATACCGCAGGTCGTCTGCACATCGATGAAGCCCTGATGGATGAACTGAAAAATATCAAAGCGGCCATCAAGCCGCATGAAATTATGCTGGTCGTCGATGCGATGACCGGTCAGGATGCTGTCAACGTGGCGCAGACCTTTGACGAAGCGCTGGGCGTGGACGGTGTGCTGATGAGTAAGATGGACGGCGACGCCCGCGGCGGCGCGGCCCTTTCGGTCAAGGCCGTTACTGGCAAGCCGATCAAGTACATCGGCACGGGCGAAAAGCTCGACAACATCGAGCCCTTCCACCCCGACCGTATGGCTTCCCGTATTTTAGGCATGGGCGATGTGCTGACCCTTATCGAAAAGGCGCAGCAGTCGTTTGACGCCAAGCAGGCAGCCGAAACCGCCAAGAAGATGGCGGTCGGCAAGCTGACACTGACCGATTTCTACGAACAGCTCCAGCAGATGAAAAACATGGGTTCCATGCAGGATATGCTGGGCATGCTTCCCGGTGTGGACGCCAAGGCTTTGGCGGGCGCACAGGTCGATGAAAAGGCGCTGGCGCATACCGAAGCGATCATCCAGTCGATGACGCCCAAGGAACGCGACAATCCGTCGATCATCAATTACAGCCGCAAAAAGCGAATCGCCGCTGGCTGCGGTTTGAAAATCGAGGAGATCAACAAACTGCTTAAACAGTTTGAGATGATGCAGAAAATGACCAAGCAGCTTGTGGGAATGCAAAAGCGCAGCAAAAAGAAAAAGCGCGGCGGCTTCCCTGGCCTGGGCAATTTCAAACTCCCGTTTTAATTTTGTGTAAAGTTATTTTACAATAGATTCTCGCTATTTCAAGGAGGTGAAAAAGAGATGGTAAAGATCAGACTGCGCAGAATGGGCGCTAAGAAGGCTCCGTTCTACCGTATTGTTGTTGCCGACTCTCGTTATCCGCGTGACGGTCGTTTCATCGAGGAAATCGGCACGTACAACCCGATGACCGCAGAGGCAGAGGTGAAGATCGACGCTGAGCGTGCTCAGAAGTGGATCAAGAATGGCGCACAGCCGACCGACACCGTTCGCGGCATCCTGAAGAAGGCCGGTGTGCTGTAATGGAGTGTGAGGTTGTGGACATGAAGGAACTTCTGACCTACATTGTAGCGAACCTGGTATCCGACCCGGACGCGATTTCCATTGAGGAAAAAGTAAACGGCGACGAGATCACTTATGAATTGCGTGTTGCAGCCGACGACATGGGCCGGATCATCGGCCGTCATGGCCGCATCGCCAAGGAGATCCGCACGCTGATGAAAGCGGCTGGCAATCGGGAAAACAAAAAGGTTTCTGTCGATATCTGTGACTAAAACCTTCAAAGACCTGTCACAGTGGACAGGTCTTTTCTTTTTCATACAGGGAGGAACACATGCAAAAACAATTCTTGGAGGCCGGTAAGATTGTCAACACCCATGGTGTGACCGGCGAGATCAAAGTGCAGCCCTGGTGCGACAGCCCTGAGGTGCTGACCGATTTTGACACGCTTTACCTCTCCCCCACCGAACCCGTGCAGGTCAAAAAAGCCTATGTGCACAAAAACTGCGTGGTCATGCGACTGACCGGTGTCGACACCTGCGAAGCCGCCGAAGCGCTCAAAAACCGTATCCTCTATCTCAACCGGGACGATGTCGAACTGCCCGAAGACTTGGTCTTTATTCAGGACATTCTGGGACTAACGGTTTTTGATACCCGTACCGGAGAAACCATCGGTACCCTACGGGATGTGAACCAAGGTGCGGGCCATGACCTGTATATCATCCGCCGCGACGGCAAACCCGATGCCCTCATCCCGGCCTGCAAGCCGTTCCTGAAAAACATCGATCTGGAAAAAGGCATCATCACCGTGGAAACCATTGAGGGGCTGATCGAATGAAGATCGATATCATGACCTTATTTCCGGGTATCATCGAGGGTGTAATGCAGGAAAGCATCATCGGCCGAGCCCAGGCCAAGGGTCTGGTCGAGATTCGGGCGACCAACATCCGGGACTACGCGCTGGACAAGCATCACAAGGCGGATGATTCCCCCTATGGCGGCGGCCGTGGCATGGTGATGCTGCCCGAACCGCTGTATCTATGTCATCAGGCCTTGACCGGTGGCGAACATGTCCATACGGTGATGCTCTCGGCGCAGGGAGCACCGTTCACTCAGGCCAAGGCCCGGGAACTTCTGGCCCGGGAACATTTCATCCTGGTCTGCGGACACTATGAAGGCATCGACCAGCGGTTTATCGATACTTGTGTCGATGAGGAGATTTCCATCGGGGATTTTGTCCTCACCGGCGGTGAGATCCCGGCCATGGCGGTTGCCGATGCGGTGTGCCGGATGGTACCGGGTGTCCTGCCCGACGAAACCGCTTTTCAGGAAGAAAGCCACTGGAATGGCCTGTTGGAATATCCGCAGTATACCCACCCCGCCGAATGGCGCGGCCAGGCGGTGCCCGAGGTGCTGCTGTCCGGCCATCATGCCAACATTGCCCGCTGGCGGCGTAAGATGTCGCTCAAACGCACCAAACGCGATCGGCCCGACCTGTTTGCAGCCTTTGAGCCGCAGGACAAGCAGGACCGCAAAATTCTTGCCGAATTGGAAACCGAAGATTGATTGCTGCCGAAAAACAGACATTTTCCCTGTTTTTCGGCTTTTTTATGTATTATCGCGTCCTGTTTTACACAAATTCCAGTCATCGAAAAGAGAATTATGGTTTACAAAAGAAAGCAAATTGAGTAAAATAAAAGATGAAGAGAGATGCAAACAGGAGGTTTCCTTATGATTATTACCATTACCCTGAACCCTGCGCTTGACCGAACCATACGGATCGACCATCCCCTCTCGCCGCGAAAACTCAACCGTGCCATTGGCAGTATGGTCGAGCCGGGCGGCAAAGGCATCAACGTATCTCGCGCGATCAAGGCCCTGGGCGGCACCAGTGTTGCCCTTGGTTTTTCGGCTGGTTCCAATGGCCGTATGATGAAAGATGCGCTGACATCGGCGGATATTCATCATGATTTTGTTGATGTCCCGGGGGAAACCCGTATTAACATTCAGCTCATCGATACCTTTGGCGACCATACTGAAATCAATGAACCGGGTTCCAAAATCAGTGATGCCGATTATCTGCGGTTCCTCGACCGCATGGATCACTACTTGCAGCCGGAAAATATTTTTGTCATCACCGGTTCCACACCGCCGCAGTTCTCGCTGGATGGCTACATAAAAATCTGCAAAAAGATCAAGAAGGCTGGATGTCGCCTGATTATCGATGCAAACGGCGAGCGGCTTTTGGAAGCGCTCAAGTTGGAGCCGGACTTTGTAAAGCCCAATATCTTTGAACTCGCGGAAGCAACTGGCGACGAAACTTCGACTGATCCGGAAGTGCTGGTTCACAGCGCCCGCAAGCTGCTGGATATGGGCGCTCGTGCGGTCTGTGTATCCATGTCGCAGGAAGGTGCACTCTTTGTTTCCAAGGACGAAAAGGAAGCGCTGTACGTCAACAGCAATCCAAAAATCTTTGACTGCGGCGCGGTCGGTACTGGCGATGCGATGGTTGGCGCGATTGCAAACTCCATGCAAAATGCGCTGAGCTTCTGCGAACTGGCGAAGTATACGGTTGCAACTGGACGTGCCTGCGCCCGTCTGGCAGGTACCGAAATGGCAACGCTGAAGCGTGTATTCGAAGTATACGAAACCCTTCAGGTTTATACGGTATAAAAAACAGAAAAGCCTGTCTGTGTGATACAGACAGGCTTTTTTATTTGTGATACTTCCCGCCCGCTTGGATATTCAGAGCGCGATAAATCTGCTCCAAAACCATAATACGGGCCAAATGATGCGGGAACGTCATGGGCGACATGGAAAGCCGCAGCCGTGCTTCCTTCTTGAGCGCGGCATCCAAACCATAGGACCCACCAATCAGGACTGCGATCCGGCTGGTACCCGAAAGGGCCATATCGGCCAACGTGTCTGCCAACGCCTCGCTGGACATGGTCTTCCCTTCGATGCACATGGCAATCACAGCAGCCCCCTGCGGAATCTTCGCTCGAATTGCCTCCGCCTCTTTTTGCAAAGCAGCGGCAATTTGTCCAGCCGAGGGACGATCGGGCAAACGCTGTTCGGTCAGCTCGATAATTTCCAGTTTACAATAACCGGCCAAACGTTTCTCATATTCCTGGACAGCATCTTTCCAAAAACGCTCTCCCAGTTTGCCTACACAAATCAACCGGATACCAAGCATCGTTCACCCTCCGCACGCAAATGAAGCGGATGTTCCATCTCGTCTTTGGGCGCCACAAACAATTCGCAGGCTTGTCCAGCTGCATCCAGTGCTAACCGGGTCTCTCGCAGTGCCCGCATCGGTGTGTTGTTATGCTCGCTCAAATGGGCCAACACGATCGTACTTGTCCCGCTTTGTGCTAGCTCTACGGCGCACAGTGCGCAATCCGGATTGGACAAATGCCCCTGGTTCCCTGCCACGCGCTGTTTGAGCGACCACGGATATGGGCCATTGCGCAGCATGTCCACATCGTGGTTGGACTCCAGCACAACGGCATCGCAGCCGCGTAGTTTGCTTTTGATCTCTCCGGGCATGAAGCCCAAGTCGGTCGCAAACCCGAAGGAGAAGTCGTGCATGTGGAAGCGATACCCTACGCTTTCTGCGGCGTCGTGCGGGGTGGGAAAGGACTGCACATCCATTGTTCCTACGGTGAAGGTGTCCCCTGCCCAGTACGGGCGCAGCAGCTTCCGGGCATCTGGATTCTTGGCCAGCAACGCTTGGGTTGTCCCCTTGCTGGCATAAACCGGCACATCATGCCGCTTGACAAAGGTTGTGAGACCCTTGACATGGTCAATATGCTCGTGGGTCAGCAAAACCGCATCCAGCATGTCGATCGTCAGGCCGACCCGCCGCAATGCTGCTGTCAATCGCCGGACCGAAACGCCCAAATCAATCAAAATGCGGGTATTTCCGTCTACCAATAAACCACAATTCCCACTGGAACCGCTTGCAATGCTGAAATAGTAGGTTTGCTCCAAAATTCTGATCTCTCCACATGATGAATGGGGGCGGTTTGGGCCGCCCCGATGTATAACATTTCTTACTTCGCTACCGGCATCGTTGCCGAATCGCTGTCCGGAATCTCTGCACGGAACATGTCAGCCCCCAGACCGACAAACTTTTCGACCAAATTCTCATAGCCACGCTCAATGTTGGTGACCTGTTCCACCTGTGTGGTACCCTTGGCCGCCAGACCGGCAATGACCATGGCCGCGCCCGCACGCAGGTCATAAGCGCGCACCGGTGCCGCAGTCAGCTCGGAAACGCCTTCTACCACCGCAATTTTGCCGTCTACATGGATGTTTGCCCCCATGCGAGCCAGCTCTTCGGTGTAGCGGTAGCGGTTATCCCACACGCCTTCTGTGATGATGCTCGTACCCTCGGCCAGGCAAAGAGCCGTGGTCATCTGAGGCTGCATATCGGTCGGGAAACCCGGATACGGCAGGGTCTTGATGTTGGTTTTGAGCAGCTTGCCCATCCGGCTAACCAGAACGGCGTCGTCAAATTCGGTGATCTCCACGCCCATTTCTGCCAGCTTGCAGGTAATACATTCCAGATGCTTCGGAATGACGTTTTTAATCAGCGCCTGTCCGCCGCACGCCGCAACCGCCGCCATAAAGGTGCCGGCTTCGATCTGGTCTGGAATAATAGAGTATGTGCCGCCATGCAGGCGCTCTACCCCGCGAATTTTAATCACATCGGTGCCCGCGCCCTTGACATCGGCACCCATGGCATTGAGGAAGTTCGCCAAATCGACGATATGCGGCTCTTTTGCCGCATTTTCGATGATCGTCATGCCCTTTGCCAAAACAGCAGCCAGCATGATGTTGATAGTCGCACCAACCGAAACCACATCAAAGTAGATGTGTGCACCAGTCAGGCCGTTCGGAGCATCGGCGTGGATAAAGCCACCTTCGCGGATGGATACCGTTGCGCCGAGCGCTTCAAAGCCCTTGATATGCTGATCAATCGGGCGAATGCCGCCAAAATTACAGCCGCCCGGCATGGCAACTTCGGCATGATGATATTTGCCCAGCAGCGCCCCGATGAGATAATAGGACGCGCGGATTTTACGCATAAGTTCATAGGGGACCTTTGCGTCCTGAACGCATTCCCCATCCAATTCTACGGTCGTTGCGTTGAGTAGACGCACCGATACACCGAGTTCCCGCAGGATCTCCATCTGTAATGTTACGTCGATGATCTTGGGCACGTTTTCGATCCGGCACGAGCCGTCTACCAGCAAAGCTGCCGGGATAATTGCGACTGCCGCATTTTTCGCGCCGCTGATGGTTACCTCTCCGTTAAGGCGTTTGCCGCCATTGATGACATATTTGGTCAATTCAACCGTCTCCTTAATATGGTAAAAAGCGGATATTCAAACAAAACCGCCTGATATTATCATTATAACAACGCCGCGCAGCCTTGTGACAAGCGCGCAGGCTAATACTTCAAGTATTTTACCACAATCCCCCTCCAAAAGTAAAGGCTTTTCCCAATTTTATGACAAAATTCTATATTGGATATTGTTCTAATTTTTTCTCCCTATACCACCTCTTTTTTCAGCGGATCGATAAAATACGTTCCGGTATCTGTGCGAATCCGCCAAACCGGACTGAGCTGAAACTGATTTCCTGCTGCATTTGTCAAGATGAGTCCCGGTTCCAGTCCATAGATCGTCTGTGCCAAACCGGTGCCGGCAAATTGCAGCAGCGCATCGATTGGATTGTAGGACGCATACAGGTCACTCTTGGTCGCATAGGGCGTGTCAAACGTCCAAAATCCGGTGATATCCATAGCATCGTCCAAAAACGTGATGGTTATGCCCCGATTGAAAACTTCATAGCCAGCTGTTTTAAAACTAACGTGGGCGGACAGGCCGTTGACCGTCCATTCCATGCCTGCCACATGCATACCAGCTTCCTCGATCAGCTGCTCGGCGCGATTGCGCACCTCGGTCAGTTCCGGGCAGGTGTAGCCTTCGGGCTGCAAGTGGGCGGTCAGTTCGCCAGTTTCACTCCAGACCACTTCACCTTGTTCGCTGGTGAACCGGGAACCATTTTCTCCTTCGGTGCGTTCGGCCGAGCCGCCGAGCAGAGCGGCAGCTGCCGCCGCTTCGTCGGCCCGGTTGCGGTCAATGTTAAGCTGCGGCATCAGCGCATCGTCGGGCAGCGATACGCCATCTGCCAATTTCATGCCGCAATCGGCCAGCACGATGTTCAGGTGTTCCCGGTTTTCCTGTTTGCGCTGATAGGCTGAAAAGGCCTTTACACCCAGCATGCAGGCCAGGAAGCCATCCACCAACAGCAGCAGGATGATTAAAATCGATTTGACGCGGCTCCACTGCATGGTTTTTGTCTTCCTTTCTCAACATCATTTGACATAGCATCGACGCGCAGTCGCTTGCTGTTCTTCGATTTGATATACGACGGCCAGCCGTACCCCTTCCTCAGGGGCGGCGACGGCGGCCAGTGTGCTGGACAAGACCGGCGTTTGTACGCCAGTTGTCTGGAATTGCTGTAAATGGATGGTCGCTGCCATCAGTTTATTCTCCCGGAACTCAAAACGGGCAAAGGGCTTGGTGCTTTCGGTCTGCACCGGGATGCCGTTGACCAACTGAATAAACGTCAAAACACAGACATTGTCTTCCGCTTCCGTAATGTCGTAGAGCATGGCCTGCGTGCTGTCTGAAATGCTTCCCTGCACGTTTTTTAGCAAGGTATAAGCAAAGTCGACCTGCAGGCGCAAGGTGTCCTCCCGGGCGGTTTCCGCCGTGTTGTAAACCTCCATGCCGCCTTCCATGGCAGTCGCACGGAACTGTACGGTCCCATCGACCGAAATATGCAGAGTGCTGTAATTTTCCGCATACACCTGCGTATTGCCCTGGTCCTCTGGATAGGTGCTCACATGCGGATCATACTGGAACGCATCAAACAGCGCAGTCCAGTTGCTGCCGCTTTGGGCATCCAGGAGCTGCGGATTCTGTACGGTCAGCTGTTCGGCACGCATATCCTCCTGCTCGATCAGCAATGTGTCCGGCCGGACACCGGTTAAGGACTTGTCCTGTGCCGCGAACTGGCAGGATGCAGCCGAAAAATTCTCCATCGCCTTTTCCCAATCTTCCGGGTCGGCGGTTGTCCGCGCTACGCGGTATCCGTCGGCCAGATGCAGATACAGTTTGCCCTCGGCTGTCAGAAGCAAGGCATCGGCCTTTTCTTCGCCTTCTGCTTTGGTCCCCATCCAGCTGGACAGGAGCGAAATCGGAAGATAACCTTCATACCCGAAATAAAGCACTTCCCCTTGCAGGGCCTTGCGGAAGTCCTCTTCAGTGCAGGCTTCAAAATTGCCGCAGTCGGCCAGAGCCTGCCCCATATCCTCCCGCAGGGATGCGTACAAGGTGGATACCGAAGCCGATTGATACTGTGCACCGACCAGTTCCCCGTCCAAGCTGACCGCAATGCGGGTTGGCTGGGCGGCCGGGTCGGCGCCGGTGCGAATCTCAAAGCCGCTGACCCCATAGGTGAACCGCTGATAGACCTTGGCAATCAGGGAGTCGGATGGTACGCTGTCCAAACTCAGATCGCCCAGCCAGGTCACGGAGGTCAAAACCAGCATGCCCACAAACAGAACAAGCAGCACCACATTTTTGATTGTATTTTTCACTTTTTGCTGCTTTTCATCCATGTTCAGGCATCCCCAACTTGCAGATCGACCGGCAGGATAATCGTTACCGTTGTGCCGACGTTTAATTCACTTTCCAGATGGATGGTTCCGTGATGGGCCTCGACCATCTCCTTGGCAATCGCCAGTCCCAGACCGGTGCCGCCCTTTTCCCGCGAACGGGCCTTATCCACGCGGTAAAATCGCTCAAACAGGCGCGGGATATCTTCCTTTGGAATGCCGATCCCATCGTCGGCAATGCGCAGCATCAGGCTGTGCGGATCGCGCATAGCGGCTTTCACCTGGATATGGCCGCCCGCAGAGGTGTATTTGATCGAATTGGAAATGATGTTGACCACCACTTGCTCCAGCCGTTCCTTGTCCCCGACCATTTCGGGCAGATCCTCCTGCATGTCGAGGGTCAGTACATGGCCGTTGTTCTGGGCGTCCAGCTTCATGGCCGTATAGACATTTTCCAGCATTTTCGGAATTGAGAACCGCCGGAAAGTCAGCTCCATGCGGCCATAATCGAGCTTGGACAGGGTCAGCAGATCCTTGACGATGCGGGTCATGCGGTCGGCCTCGCCCGAAATGACGCCCAGGAAACGCTTTTCGGTTTCCATCGGCAGTTCACCGGCAGCATCCATCAAGGTTTCGGTATAGCTCTTGATGTTGGTCAGCGGGGTACGCAATTCGTGGGATACGTTGGCCACAAATTCACGACGGGCATCATCCAGCTTGCGCTGCTCGGTGATATCGTGAATCATCACGATAACGCCGCGCTCGCTTTCGCCCGCGCCATAGGGAGCCACCAGAACATTCAGCGTACGGCCCAGGCGTTCAATCTCGGTGCTGATAAACTTGCGTTCGCTGCTCACGGTCGCCACCGGAAGGGCCAGACCGGTAAAGACCTCGTTGAAGGTCATATTTTCGTTAAAGGTCACACCCATCAGGCGTTCGGTCGCCGGGTTCATATGGATGATGTGGCCATCCGAAGTGAACGCGGCCACGCCGTCGGCCATGTGCAGGAACACGGTGTTGAGCTTATCGCGTTCCTCCTGCACTTCGCCCAGCGTATTTTGCAGCATTTCAGCCATGTAGTTAAAGGTTTCGGTGAGGTTACCGATTTCGTCGCCCGACTGGATGGGCAAGCGATGGCTGAAGTCGCCGCTGGCGACCAGACGCGCTTGCTCTTTGATGTTTTCGATCGGGGTGGTGATTGTCTTGCTCAGCAGGAAGCTGAGCAGGACGGCCACCAGAAGCCCAAAGAGCATGGCTTCAATCACGATGCTGAAGAACCGCCAGGACAGTTCCTGCATCTCCTGCTTGTCGTCCTTGATGTAAACGATGTAATCCCGGTCACCGCCGTCAATCGGATACGCAGCATCCAGATAGCTGTCCATGACCGAATTGTCAATGCCCACTTCGCCCGCCATCGCCGCCAGAAGGTTGGGAGTGGTGCTCAGGTCGGCGCTGGCTTGCACCCGCGAACCGCTCAGGTAATTGCCCTCTGCGTCCAGGATGTAATAGTGACGGTGGCTATCGATTCCCAGCGAGCCGGTCCGCGCTGCGATGATGGCGGCAAGCTGCTGCCCATCGTCATCGTTTTGGGCGGCCTCATTGAGGGATACCAGCATTTCCGAAGTAAACAGTCCGGTCACCTGGTCGTGAAAGTCTTTTAGATAATAATTGCCCACGCTGTTGATGAGGAAGGTCCCCATCACCGCCATGACCGACACGATCAAAAGGATCAGGATCAGGACGAGCTTCATATGGAGGCTGCGAAACATACTCGTGGTTCCCCTTTGTCTATAAAAATCAAGCTTGTCGGCGCCTTATGCGCTTTCGACCGCTTCCAGGTCGGAAAAATAATAGCCGAATCCGCGTTTGGTGATGATGTATTTGGGTTGTGCCGGTTCGTCCTCCAGCTTTTCCCGCAGCCGGCGGATGGCAACATCCACGGCCCGCAAATCGCCATAATAATCATAGCCCCAGACGTTTTCCATCAGCTGCTCCCGGGAGAATACCTTGCCGGGTGCGGACGCGAGAAACGTCAAAATATCAAATTCCCGTACTGACAGGTCGAGCGCCTTGCCGTCTTTGTAGACAGCACCGCGGTCGGCTGCGATGACCAGTTTGCCGCCCGACTCCTTGGGCGGCTCTTCGGCGGCCTGCTGCACCGACACTCGACGGATGTTGGCTTTGACCCGCGCCATCAGTTCCCGCATGGAAAACGGCTTGGTGATATAATCGTCTGCGCCCAGTTCCAGGCCCAGGACTTTATCGGCCTCCTCTTCCCGCGCGGTCAGCATCAAAATCGGCACCTGCGACGCCTGCCGCACCTGACGGCAAACTTCAAACCCATCGATACCCGGCAGCATGACATCCAGCAAAATCAGGTCCGGTTCGCCTTCGAGCGCCAGCCGCAGCCCTTCCTGGCCATCATTTGCTTCCAGGGTCTGATACCCTTCGCGCTGCAAGTTAAAAATCAAAATATCGGCAATCGCCTTTTCATCTTCTACCACAAGAATGGTCTTTTCCATGTTCTCCGTTCCTCCCATGGCATCCAAAAGCGTTGATGATTAACCAATCAAGCCTTTCAGGCGGGCACGGTATGCCGCCACAACGGTCTTTCCGTCCTTGATCTCATTGTCCATGATCCGCTTTTCCAGTTCAGCAAACGGCATGGTCACATGCTCAACGAACTCATCTTCGTCCGGCTGGGACGGGCCCGGAACCAAATCGAGCGCTGCATACAGATATACTACCTCGGTCAAAAAGCCGGGCGACGGATAAATTTCCCCGAGCGGGACCATCCGTCCTGCTGTAAAGCCGGTTTCTTCGCGCAGTTCCCGCACGCCGCAGGCTTCCGCATCTTCCGGGCCGTGGTCCATCTTGCCCGCCGGGATCTCATAGATGACCTCGCCATAGGGATAACGGAACTGACGCACTAAGACCACATTGCCCTGCGCATCGATCGGCAGGATGCCCACGCCGCCGACATGCTCGCAGACCTCGCGGTATGCTGTGCGGCCGTTGGGCAGTTCCACATCGTCCACCCGGGCACTCATGATCTTGCCCTTAAATTTATATTCCTGTGTCAATGTCTTTTCGGTGAATTCCATGTTGACCCCTTCTTTCAGTCCATCTGGAAGAGTTGTGCGCTCATTGCCGGCAATGCAAGGATGAGTTCCTCGTCTTCCCGCTCATATTCTTCGCCTGTCAAAAGTTCCCGCAGACGGTCGGCGCCGCCGATGGCATAGTGTACCGATTCATTGCCGCGGTTGACGGCCACCAAAACCCGCTCGTCCGGCGTCGTACGCTGATAGAGCAGCACAGCGCCGTCGGTTTCGAGAAATTCCAAATCGCCATCGACCAAAGCCGCGCTGCCATCGCGCGCGCCGCACAGGGCGCGATAAAAGGCCAGCAGTTCGGTATCTTCCTGCCCCCAGGGATAGGTGCGCCGGTTAAACGGGTCCTCATACCCTTGCTGCCCGGCTTCGTCGCCATAGTAAATGGTTGGCGAGCCCGGCATGGTGAACTGGATGACCGCCGCGATCTGGAGCAGCCGCTTGGCATGCACCAGCGCCTCCCCTGTGAGCCGATGCTCGGCCCGGAATTCCCGGCTGGCATTCCAGTCACCAGGGCCCGCGCCAAGCGCCGTAATGGCACGCGGCGTATCGTGCGTGCCGATAATATTCATGAGGTTATAGAAGACCGCACGCGGATAATTCTCGCGCAGGCATTCCATTTTTTCGGTAAAATCTTCGGCCGACGAGCCGGTCAAAAAGGCCATGATGCCGTCCCGCAGCGGATAGTTCATCACGCTGTCCAGTTCGCCGCCCTGAAAATACCGGCGGCGCACGTCATAACTAATCTTATTGGACGCATCTTCCCACACTTCGCCAACCACCAGCGCATCGGCTTTGGTCTCTCGCGCTGCTTGGTTAAGCTTGGCAATAAAGGCGTCCGGCAATTCGTCGGCCACATCCAGCCGCCAGCCGGATGCACCGGCTTTGAGCCAGTGCCGGATGACGCTATCTTCCCCTTCGATGATATAATCCAGATATTTGGGGTTCATCTCATTGACCTGGGGCAGCGTATAGATGCCCCACCAGGACGAATACTGGTCCGGCCAATGGGAAAAGTCATACCAGTCGTAATAGGGAGATTCCTTGGACTGGTAGGCGCCCACACTGTCGTAATGTCCGCGCGCGTTAAAATATTTGCTGTCATAGCCGTTGTGGCTGAAAACGCCGTCCAAAATCACGCGCATACCGCGCTTTTCGGCTTCTGCACAGAGCTGTTTGAAGTCCTCCTCGGCGCCCATCATGGGGTCGATGGTCTTATAATCGCCAGTATCGTACCGGTGATTGGAAAACGCTTCAAACATGGGGTTAAAGTACAGGGTCTTTACATGCAGGCTTTCCAGATAATCCAGCTTGGCTAAAACGCCCTGCAAGCTGCCGCCAAAGAAATCGTTGTTGAGAATTTCCCCGCGGGCATCCGGCAGATAGACCGGTGTATCCGACCAATTTTCATGCACATGCCGCACCGAACGATAGCCATCGGCCGGCGGCACCTGGGTCCGGTTGAACCGGTCTGGGAAAATGTTATAGGTGATGCCCCGGCCAAACCAGGATGCCACCTGATAATTACCATCAAAGACAGTCATCTGGAACTGGTCGCCCAGTTCTTCCCGCACCGTGCCTTCGCCGCCCATGCTGCGGCAGATAAAATGCTCACCCTCTGTGGTCTGAATTTTAAAATAATACCAGAACAGGCCAGGCGCGCCCGCTGTCACCGACACGGTGTAGCAGTCGCGCGCACCGCAGTACCCACCCCAGTGCATATCGATACTTTCCGGCTGCGCGCCATCCGCGCAAAGCAGCAGCTGGGCGCGCAGGACTCCGGCAGAACGCAGCGGATGGATGCAGAATTTTACCGTTTCTCCACTTGGAACCGCGCCATAGGGGCGCTTGCATTCCTCCTGTCGCGAACAGTAAATACTCGAAATTTTGCTCATTGAATGAATCTCCTTTGACCGATGCGCACGCAGTCTGCGCATCCATCGAATAATGGCTGAAATCGGCCAGCCGCGTGTTTTGCAAACGGCTTTGCCTCTGCCGGTATTTTTCCGGTCGGCCTTTGCTCTGATCGGCCTCTTTCAGCATGATACAGAATAAGTATACCACAAAGAACGCTATATTTTAAGTGGCAATGCAGGGATTTTCCGCCGTCTGTGCCGCACGTTTTTTCACAAAATGTGAGAAACACATGTTGCACCGTTTGCGATTCATGCTATAATATCCCCAAACGACTGGAAAGGAATTTGTGATGAAACATTTTACCTTAGAATGCTGTGTTGACAGTGTCGCTTCCGCCCGGGCTGCCCAGACCGGCGGTGCGACCCGTTTGGAACTGTGCGCCAATCTGATCATTGGCGGCACTTCGCCCAGCCTTGCGCTCTTTTCCCGGGTGCGGGAAGCGGTCGATATTCCGATTCGAGTGCTGCTGCGCCCCCGCTTTGGCGATTTTCTGTATGACTCGGATGAACTGACCATTTTGGAGGACGAAGTGCGCGCGTTTCGGAGTGCTGGGGCAGATGGCGTTGTCATCGGTTGCCTGACCGCGGATGGCGATTTGGACATGCCCGCCATGTCCCGCTTGATGGAGGCCGCAGCTGGTATTCCAGTGACCTTACACCGGGCATTTGATGTCTGCTCCGACCCGCAAAAGGCATTGGAACAAGCCAAGCAGCTAGGCGTTTCCACCATCCTGACATCGGGCGCTAAGGCCAGTGCCTTGGAGGGCAAAGCGCTTTTAGTCGACCTTCACGCTCAGGCCGGTGAAATCGAAATCCTGGCCGGGGCGGGCATCAACGCGCAGGCTATTGCCCGCCTGGTACAGGACACCCCGCTTTCCAGCTTCCATATGTCGGGCAAGACCGTGCTCCACAGCGGCATGCGTTACCGCAATCCCGATGTGTTTATGGGGCTTCCCGGCATCCCGGAAGACCAAATCTGGCAAACCGATGCCGAAGCTATCCGCGCCGCACGAACGGTCCTGGAACAGGCATAAAAAATGGACGGAATCCCGCTTTGGGTTCCGTCCATTTTGTTTTATCGAATGAAATTCATCATCGTGCGCGGATGGGTTTCCGGAGGATCGATCTTGCCCTTGGCCGCATCGATCACCTTGACCATCCAGGCCATGTTGCGCGCCAGTTTTTCGATTACTTCCACGCCTTCAATGTCCTGCATGGCTTCCCCGATTTCGGCGCCGTGGACCGCATTCCAATAGTCCGAGGTCACGATCACCATTTCCATCGCATCCATCAGCCCCAGAAGCTGCTGATAGGTTTCCATGCCGCCCGACCGGCGCAAAGTGCACAGCGCAGCACCAACCTTATGATGGAACTGATTCTGGCCGCAGCAGGCCGCCAAAAGGATACGGTCCATCACGCACTTCATATTGCCGGCAATACCGCCATGATAAACCGGCGATGCCAGGATGATGCCGTCGGCTTCGATGCACTTATCAATGATCTCATTGACCATATCATCGTTCTGGATGCAGTGCAGCGAGCCGGTATTGAGGCAATGATAGCATGCCAGACAGGGCTTGACCTGTGCGCCGGGCTGCACCACTTCAAAGTCGATGCCTTCGGCAGCAAAGACTTTGCCCATCCGTTCCAGACATTGCGCATTGTTACCGCCCTTGCGCGGACTGCCATTGATCGCTACGATTTTCATATCTTGTTCCTCCCTTATTTAGAACAACGCATCAAGACGTTGTCTTTTTTCTCCGATTCCGATCCATCCGATGCAGCAAAAGCGTATGATTGAGCATCGGACCGATTAAAAGCGTGATGCTGGTCATATAGAGCCACAGCATTAAAATAATAATGGTGCCTAGCGAGCCATACAGCAAAGAATATCGCCCCAGATTATCGACGTAAAACGAAAAGGCCATCGAAATCGCCCACCATGCCCCAAAGGACAACAACGATCCCGGCAAAACCTGCCGCCATTTCAGGCGCATATTGGGCAGCAATTTGTTGACGAGCAACACAAAGAAAAAGATGATGCACACCGCGACCGGCATTGAGATTCCTTCGATAGCATCGGTGACCATCACCGGTACCGGGAACCACTCACGGAGCATCCGAAAGGCCGTGCGGCCAAAGACGACAAGCGACAGCGTTCCAATAATGGCCAGCAAAAAGCCACAGGTAAACACCAAAGACATGACGATCTGATAGACGGTCCCCCGCCGCCCGTGCACGCGGTAGATTTCATTGACTGCGCGCATGAGTGAGCGCACGGCGCGCGACAGAAAATAAATAGTCAAAATGGTACCGACAAGCATGGGACGCAGACTGGGCTGCGCATATACATAAGCAATATAGTTCTGAATCATGATCTGCACCGAATGCGGCAGGAACTGCGTAAACGTATAGATTGCCTGCTCAGACAGGTGGATCTGCGCCAGAACCGACGTGAGAAACATCAGGATCGGACAAAAGGAGAACAGCAGAAAATAGGATAGTTCGGCAGCCGCCTGCGGGATGCCTTCCCGAAAATACCGGCTGAAAAGTTGCCGAATAATCCAAAAATGGTCTTTGCTTGCCGTTATCATCCTCCCCTTTCCCGAAATTGTTGTTATCATTGTACCAGCTTTGCAAGGTCTTGACAACCAAAATTCGTCGGCAAAAAAATTGCAATTCCTCTTGATTTTTCGAACAAATGTTGCTATACTAAATGCGAACAAATTTTCGATTTGGAGGGATTCTTTTGGATCATCGCGTGACTTGTTGCTTTTCCGGCTATCGCCCGGAAAAAATCCCCGCTTGGACCGCAGCCGGTCCGAATGTCCCTTCTATGCTCCAAACCAAACTGGAAAAAGCCATTGTTCGTGCGTTCCAGGATGGCTACCGCCTGTTCGTGACCGGCATGAGCCGCGGCTTTGATCTCTGGGCAGCCCAAGCTGTGCTCCAGCAGCGCGAGCACCTTCCCATTCGGCTTCTGTGCGCGATTCCCTTTGATGGGCAGGCCAACAGCTGGGAATCCAGCTGGAAAACATGTTATCAAAAAGTCCTGCTGCAGGCCGACTTTGTTCATTCGCTGGCACAATTCTATACACCCGATTGTTTTTATGCCCGGGACCATTTTATGGTCAACGGCTCTTCCCGGCTGATCTGTTGGTTCGATGGTTTACCCGGCGGCACGGCTTTCACCCACCGATATGCCAAAAAACGCGGCCTGGAGATCGTCAATCTGGCCGACCGGCAACTCTGTTTGTTTTCGGAGGTAAGTTCTTTATGAAAATCCCAGCACCCCGTTTGCCCTCTCAATATACACCTTTGACCGACGCGGCAGCATTTGTCGAGCAGGCTCGCCTGTCTTTCGACGGAGAACTTGATCTGCGTCAGGTGTCCATTGAGCATCTGTCATTTTCCGAGGCCTCATTCCCCCGCCTTTCTTTACGTGGAGTACGTGTGGTCGCCTGCCGCTTTGTCGGCTGTGATCTGTCGGGTGCCGATTGGGCGGATGTGCAATTTGTCGACTGCGATTTTTCCGGCTGCGATTTTACGCAAACCAGTTTTCGGCGCTGCTCGTTTTCCGAATGCAAAGCCGTTGGCACGCAATGGACCGATGCGGCACTGTTGGAAGTCGCGATGCAAAACTGCAATTTTTCTTATAGTAATTTTGCCTCATGTGCGCTTCGAAAATGTATGTTTTCCAAATGTGCTTTGCCCCATACCCGTTTTTTCAGCTGTTCACTGCAAGATTGTGCATTTCAGCCGTCTGATTGGACTGGAGCTACATTTTTCCAGACCCCGCTTGCTGCACTGGACTTGCGTGCGGTCCAATTGGATGGCCTGTCGGCCGATCTGGAGTCGTTGCGCGGCGCGCAGGTCACGCGCAGTCAAGCCGCTGACCTGGCGCATTTATTCGGCTTGCGCATTGCACCCGACTAACGATTTTTCCATACAAATACGGAGATTGGCGGATCGTTGGGCCGGTTGTGCCAGGTCGACACCAACACGCTGGCTTCCCGATCGTCGATGGTCTGCAAGAATTCCAGCAGCCGATCGCGCTCCGCATATCCATTGGGACCGCCGTAGTAAATCGATAGACTCATGACGCCACCCGGCTTTAACAGCTGCAAACCGGCCGTGACTGCTGGAATGGATGTTTCGGCTGTGGTGAAGATCGATGGATCACCACCGGGCAAGCGACCGAAATTGAACACGATACAATCGATACTTTCCGGCTCAGCATATTGTGCCATGTTGCTATGGCTATCTAAAATGAGTGTTGCATTGGTCAGGCCCTCCTGGGCAAGCCGCTCCTCCGTCTGACGGATAGCGTCCACCTGAATATCAAATGCCAGCACATGACCGCTCTCGCCGGCTAACTGGCACAGCAGCATGGTATCCCGCCCTTTTCCGGCAGTTGCATCGATGCACTTGGCACCCGGCTGAACCATGCGCCGCATAAAGTCATGCGCCAGCCCTAATGTATTTAAAGACATTGCGATTTCCTCCTTGCTTTCAGTATACCATAAGCAAATCAAAATTTTGTTAAAAAATTTTCCGAAAAATGCTTGCTTTCTGTCTTGGTTTCGTCTATAATAAATCACGGTCAACTTTTAGACTGTTTGCCGGTGTGATGGAATTGGTAGACGTAGTGGACTCAAAATCCACCGGTGGCGACACCGTGCCGGTTCGAGTCCGGCCACCGGCACCAGAACAATATAATCCGAACTTGTTTCCGATAGGAGATGGGTTCGGATTATTTGTTTTTTCGAGCGTTATGAGAACATTTATTTCCGCAACGGGGTGAAGCGCAAACCCACCTCCAAGCCAAGGGGGCCAAGGAAAAAGAAGAAAGCCACATAAATGCAAAAAAGCGGGGTGTCATCCAAAATGGTGACACTCCGCCTTTGCTATGCCTTTATTCTGTTTTGGACTCTTGCTTCTCCATTTCTCTCTGCTTCTTCCATTCAGCAAATTCCCGCTGTCCCTCCTCGCTCTCATAAAATGCGAGAATGTCCGGCATGATACAGCGGGCGATTGCCTCGATCTGGTGTTGGGGAATATCCGTGTTGTTAATCAGCTTTTTTCTTCTACCCAAATGTACCTCCGTGCTTCTCAAAGGTGACTTACAGATCGTGATCTTTGAGGCGCTGCTGGCGTTGTTGCTCTCGGAGGGCCTGACGCACTTCCGGTGGGATACGGTCAACCAGCCTTTGCATATTTTCCAGTTCACTTTCCAGCTTTGCCCGTTCCATGCGGTCTTTCATCTTGCCGCTTTCACTGGCCTTTGCCCTTGCTTCCAGCTTTTGATTTCCTTCCAAAAGGTCTTTGATGGTGACCTTATACTTTTTCAGCTGCCCGGAGAAGTTCTCCATCTGCGGAAACCACTTTTTCAGCAGGGAGAGGGCTTCCTCCTTTTTCTTTCCGGCGTTCAGCGGGTTCATGCCGTCAATAGTGGCTTCGATGGCTCTGGCCTGTTTGGAGAGGGAAACTGCCTGTTTGAAAAGCTGGGTGGGGATATGCTTCCGGCCTGTCTTGCTGGCGCTCTCCCCACGCTCCAAATCCGGGTATTTCTCCACCATGTAGGCATGAAAATCATCCTGCCACTTCGTCAGGTTTGCCTGGTTGCCGATGATTTCTTTGGTGAACAAGCGGTTGTCCTTTGTCAGCGGCACAAAGGTCAAATGCAGGTGGGGCGTTTTCTCGTCCATGTGTACCACCGCCGACACGATATTTTCCCGGCCCACCCGCTCAATGAGAAAATCCGCCGCTCTCTGGAAAAACGCCTGTATCTCCTTTGGGGATTTCCCCTTGAAAAACTCCGGGCTGGCAGTAATCAGGGTGTCGACAAACCTGGTGCTGTCCTTTCGGGTGCGGTATCCGGTCTGCTCGATACGGCTCTGAATGAAGTGGTAATAGCGCCCCTCCGGTTTGACGATATGGAAGTTGTACTTGCTCTTGGCAGTGTCAAGTCGGGATTGCTGGCGTACTGTTCTTTCTACCGTCCGTGATGGGCTTCCAGCGGCCTTGCTGGGTTACCCTTGTGCTTCTCAAAACGCAAAATTGCGTGTTGTTCCATGAAACTCCTTTCCCCATTCTTTTCCCATCCGGGGTTTTCCACAGGGAAAATCCCACAGAAAATAGCTCGGATAGGATTGGAATGGATAGAATCTAAATCAATCTCTTAATCTTTGTATTTCTATATACCGTCCGTTTTCCGTACTTCTCAAGGGTGATTTCCGTACTTCATAGGCACGGTTTTCAGCCCTCCGGCGTACCATAACCGGATTTCTTGAAGTCGGTGTTTGAAACCGCTTCATAGAATTTTGGGTAAATGCGGTTGGGTTTTCCACAGCCCTGCTTCTGGATCTCCACCAGCCCGGCGTATTGCAGTTCCCGCAGGGTATTCACCGCCTTTTGCCGCCCACAGCGGAGCAGGTCTACCACCTCACAGATGGGATAGTACAGATAAATCCGCCCGTACTCGTCCGCCCACCCATTTTTCCGGGATAACTCCGCCCGTCGCAGGATAAAGGCGTACAGCAGCTTTGCCTCGTTGGACAAGGGCTGGAATGTAGGGGCTTCAAAGAGGAAATTGGGGAGCCGCGTGAAACTGAACGCCTGCTTCGGCTGATGAATGTAAATCGTGTTTGTCATAGTGTGTTTTGTAGACGGTTAGAAGCCCGTTTTCCGGGGTGGGCGATAGTTTATACCACCCGCCCTGGTTTGGGGCTTGCGAAGCCTGATAAATCAAGGCTTTTTTCACTCCTAACTGTCCACACAAGACCTCTTTTTCCGTTCACTTTCGGTTTTCTGCCACCTATGAACTCTGGCGGCGCAGTCCGGGCAGTATTTAGCCCGCTTGGATTTGGGGACAAACACACCACCGCAGACCACACAGCGTTTCAAGTCCTTATCCCGGAAAATCTCTGCTTTCAATTCCCCGTCCAGCGGTAAGACCGCCCATCGGAACCACTTGCAGCAGACCGAGAAAGAAACCGTCTGTGGGCAGGTACAGGTGTCCCCATCGTCAAGGGCAATGCAGTTGCCGCCCTCGCAGCAACAGCACTCCCGCCGTATCAGGGTGTTTGCCCGTTTCCGCTGCGCCGGCGTCATGCGGTAAAGGGAACCGTCCGGCCTACGTTCCAGCGGCAGCAAGTCTTTGTAGGGATTATTTTTCATGCATTCCCTCCGTTTTGCTTTCCGCTGCCGTTCTCCCCGAAAAGGCTTCCTCCCCCATTCCTGCGACATGTTCCGGTGTTGGCACGCTCCCCATAACTTTGGGACAACTTGTCCCGAAGTAGCCTCTGGACAAAGTGTCCAGAAGTTGGCTCCTTGCGGTGTTTCCCCAGCCGGGGTATTCCTTTTTGGACGGTCATTCGGTTCTCAAGGTGCTGTCCATCGATGAACTACCCTAAGTCTACACCTAACTGATCGCCCGTTCCGTATATCCGAAAGGTGGAAAATCGGTCTAAAAAAACAGGTCATTTCCACGCTCTCGGAATTGTGGTACACTGATAAGTACAGAGTGATAAATTTGAATTTAAGGAGATAAAAAATGCTCTCCAGCTGCAAAGAAATTACAGAGTTATTTTATAGTACAGTCCACACAGTAAATGCGAAAGATTATACAAAAGAACAATTAGATGTATGGGCAACAGGACAAGTGGGTTTAGAGAAATGGAGTCAGTCGCTTCAAGAACATTACAGCATAGTTAGTAGGCTTTGGGGACATAGATAAATGATTATTTTAATAACAGGTGCATCGCATACAGGTAAGACTGTGCTTGCTCAAAAACTGCTTGAAAAGTATAAATATCCTTATTTATCAATAGACCAGCTGAAAATGGGTTTAATTCGTAGCGGCTATACCAAACTCACACCCGAAGATGATGATAAGCTCACAGGGTATCTGTGGCCTATTGTTCGTGAAATGATTAAAACCGCTATAGAAAACAAGCAAAATCTTATTATTGAAGGGTGCTATATCCCTTTTGATTGGGAAAAAGACTTTGTAAAGGAATATCTTGATAACATCCGATACTTTTGTCTTGTAATGAGCGAAAACTATATTAAAAATCATTTCGATAATATCAAGGAGTATGCAAGTGCCGTAGAAAGTCGCTTAGACGATGAATGTTGTACTATAGAAAGCGTTTTGGAAGATAATGCACAGTTTTTGGAACTTGCAAAAAAGTATAATGTAAAATATCTGCTTATCGATGATAAGTACGAGATAGAGATTGATTTATAGTAATAAGTCCCAGTTTATAGTGCGAGGAGGGGGAGCATGGAACTATCAAAGATCTGCGTGTGGAGCGTGGCCTGACGCTGGAGCGGCTTGCGGAGGAAACCCAAACGAAAAACCACCCAAATGCCGATCTTGCTGACCTGCATTTGAGTGATGATATGATTGCATTTTTGAAAAGCGGGCTGGTGGATAATGCCCTCCTGTGTGAACTGGCGACGCACCCGGATTTTCCCCGGCTCATGGCTGACCTTGAAATCTATGTGAACGGCATAGCTGCAAAGCAGGTGCAGGGTGCAAACGCCATTGTGGACGCCGTGAGCGCAACTGTTATGAAGCAACACAACCCTGGTCTGACTGACCGGCAGTTAAGGCAGCTGATCGCTGCCCACATTGACGATGACAGCTTTTGCCGCTATGTGATACAGCAGGACATAAATAAGATAGCCCTCGACCTGCGTGAAGCCCACAAGGACGATTTTTTCAGTGTCCCGGAGGACAATCCACTGGAAGATTTCTTGCAGACTGCCGAAGAAACCGCCACCACGGACAGCGACCCGGAACAGGCGGCGATGGCCTTTATCTGCAAGCGGCTTAAGCTGAATTATGCGAAACTATCAGACGAGGAAAAGAAATGGCTAAAAAGGATTGCACAGAAACCGGACTTGCTGAAAAACCCAAACCCGCAGCGGGGAAGGAAATAGCGAAAATATGTATTTACAAGTTGCGGTGGAAAATAGATGAACACACCAACCTTAGAAACAGAGCGTTTGATTTTAAGGAAGTTTACAGAGCAGGATATGGAGGCATTGTTCTTATAAGCAATTCTGGAGGAATATAATGAGTGAATTAAAACAAAACTATTATGGCAGCTTGTGTACTGAAATGTACGAAATCTTACATGAACAAGCGCCACAGGACGAATTGGACTTTTATCTTTCCTATGCAGAAAAGAGAAGGAAAATCTTGGAGCCTCTGTGCGGCAGCGGACGGTTTTTGGTTCCGTTTTTAGAGCGTGGCTTTGACATCAGCGGGATGGATTTGTCAGAAGAAATGCTGGCGAAATTAAAGCAGAAAGCGCCGGACGCAAAAGCGATACAGGCGGACATCATCAACTATGCCGTACAGGAACAGTTTGATTATATTTTTATTCCCTCTGGCTCCATTTCACTGTTTACAGACATGAGTATGTGCCAAGGAATTTTGCAGAAGATGAAAGAATTGCTGGCTCCCGGCGGGAAATTTGTGTTTGCAGTTGATACCGTCTTTGACCGATGTGAAGAGGACAGGGACTACAAAGTAAATGTTTCGGTGAAAACAAAAGAGGGATATGACTTGATCCTGAAAGGGAAAAACCATTACGACGAAAAAAGCCAGACGCAGTTTTCTCCGTCCATTTACGAACTCTATCACGGAGCGGAATTGCTGCAAAGTGAAACCATGGATTTTCAGACACACCTGTACCAATACGGGGAGATGGACGAATATCTGCGGGGGTGCGGCTTTAAGAGCATATCCGTCTATTCCAATTATCAGAAAGAACCCGCTGTCAATGACCAGTGCGAAATGTTTATCTATGAGTGCGGCATATAGCAAAGCCAGCCGAGCCAGTCAACGGTCAAGATGAACGGCGCATTGAACTGCACCCCAAAAGTTGGACAAGAAAGTCAACGAAAGGGGTGCAGAAATCTATGGGAAAAGAATTGTTCAGTGAGGAATTAAAATTAGCAGTTGTTCAGTATGTACTGGAAGGGCATACACGCAAAGAGGCATCCGAGAAATTTTGCGTATCCTGTACGCCGATTGAAAAATGGGTAAACTTGTATAAGCTGCATGGTGCAAAAGGACTTCTAAGCAGAAATCTGGTTGGCCGACAAAAAGGCTTTGATGGCGAGTTTCGCCTAAAAGTGTTACAATACAAGCAGGAACATCACTTATCCTGTACACAGACAGCTATGCACTTTTGCCTTGATGTTGTAACAGTGTGCCGGTGGGAGAAGAAATTCCAAAAGGAAGGTGCACGGGGACTTATGAAAAAGCAGGCGACAAAAGGTAGCGAAAAACGACAAAAGAAGCAGGAACAGTCGGAGCTGCAACAGGAAAACAAGCGGCTGTCAGAAGAAAATTACCGGTTGAGAATGGAGAATGAATACCTAGAAAAATTAAACGCGTTAATTCAGAAGCGGGAAGAACCCGAATAAGCGATGTTGTGGCTGCTGTTACAGAATTAAGGCGTGATTATCCTCTGGCAGCATTACTTAAACTGGCCGGCATTCCCCGAAGTACATACTACTATCATTCCCGGAAAGCCAATGCTGTGGATAAATACGCAAAAGAAAGGGCGGAAATCATAGCAATTTATCAGGAGAATCAAGGCCGGTACGGGTATCGGCGGATTGGTATGGAATTACGCAACAGAGGCTTTTGTCTGAACCACAAGACGGTACAAAAGCTGATGAAGGAGTCAGGCCTAAAATGTATGGTACGAATGAAAAAGTATCGTTCTTACCGTGGAGAAGTCGGCAAGATTGCACCAAATCTACTGGCTAGAGATTTCCATGCGGAAAGGCCGAATCAGAAATGGGTAACTGATGTGACTGAGTTTTCCCTGTTTGGAAACAAACTTTATCTTTCTCCTGTGCTTGACCTGTATAATGGTGAGATCATCAGCTATGCCATCAGTGAACGGGCTAATTACCGCCAGGTGGATGAGATGCTGGATAAAGCATTCTCCCGGCTCCCGGACAGCAGCGGGCTGATCCTTCATTCGGATCAGGGCTGGCAATATCAGAACGTCAGGTATCAAAAAAGACTGTTAGAAAAAGGCATTCGGCAAAGTATGTCCAGAAAGGGAAACTGTCTGGACAATGCGGTTATGGAAAACTTCTTCGGACTGTTAAAATCGGAACTGCTATACCTGCGGACGTTCCAATCATTAGACGAGTTCTGCCAGGAACTGATCGCTTATCTTGAATACTATAACCATAACCGAATCAAAGAAAAATTGAATGGGTTAAGTCCTGTCCAATACAGAATTCAAAATGGCTTTGCCGCATAACTTTTGTCCAACTTTTGGGGAGCACTTCACATTTCATGCGCCGCCGTTGACAGCCCTGCCTGTCTTTGCTAAAAGGTAATCAAGGCGGGAAAGCCACAAAATGGCTTCCCGCCCATTTCAATTTTGCAAGGGAGAACGCTCTTAAATTAAAAAGAGTGCGGCCAAGCACTTTGAGGGATTGGTCGCCTTGTCTGCCCGTTCAGCGGGACGGAGGGCGGCAGTCAAGGCCGGGTGTAAACCCGTTCATTTCAGCCTTGACGGTTGCCCGCTGTTCTGCTGCTTTTCCGGGATTGTGGCCACAACTTCGGGACATTTTGTCCACAAGTCGGAGCGTAGAACGAGGGACGGGGGCTTTCATATACGCCCTGTCTGCTGATAAAACCAGAGATGTGCTTGCGGCTCCACGACACACAATCACAGCCCTGTTTTTTTGCCGCTTCAAATCCCCTTGTCCTCCCCGGCGGCAACCTCATTTTCGCAGCAACGCCAACAGAGCGTATAACACACAACCTTGCAAGCAAGGTTGTGTGCCAAAGGGGAGGCGCAAGCCCCCCCTTTGGAAACCCCCGGTTTTGTCGGTGCGTGACCACAGATTGCATTTTTGCACCTATGTCCTTACCCCATCCAAAACCCAAAGAAACGGCGTAGGCCAGCCTGTGCCGTTTCTTTATTCGGCCTGCGGGCCGGGACGAGAGAAAACGCATAGAGAAAATTGTATTTCCGAGTTGAAGATTTTCGTTATCCGGGTTGTAATAAAATTAACCCGAATAGGAGGTAACCAAATGAAAGCAGTGGGTAAGCGATTGAAGTCCCGGCGGGAGAGTATCGGCCTTTCACAGGTAAAAATGGCTGAGGCCATCGGCTCCACACAGTCCAGTATCAACCGCTATGAGAATGGGCAGTCCACCCCATCTGTGGAACTATTTCGCCGCTATGCAGATTACTTTGATGTATCCTTAGATTATATCTTTGCCCGGACGGATAAGCCCCAGGGAGTAATATACGAGTTTAAGCCTAAAGCCGCTCCAGAGCGTGAGGAAATGCGACGCTTTATTGAGATGTGTTTTGACCCACAATCTCCTATGAACGAAAAGCTAAAGGAAACACTGTTCCGTATGATGGAGGAAAACAGATGAAAGTTGCATATAGAGGACAACTTGATGCAATTGACCAATGGCTTCGTGATATTAACAATAAATTGACAATGGGTATATCTCCAACTTTTCTTTTGAATGATTGTCAAAAAATGCAAACTGATCTGCGAGAAGTCGCAGAAAAAAACAAACACGAGTATCCGTTTTACAGCCAAACGCTCCCTGGAATAGGTGATAATCTATTCAGACCCGATCCTTTCAACTATGGATTGATGGCGCTAAATGTTGCAGCTTTTGGGGAATTATTTATTATCGTACAGCACCTGGTTCGTGAACCTGTCAATATGCGTTTTTGGCAAGACATTCACCCACGAATCATTGAAGTTTCAAAGGAACTATTTTGCGACGGCCATTTTGCTGCCGCTTCTGAAAGTGCCATTAAAGAAGTCGAAACTCGAATGCGAGAGTTGTTTAAGGAAGGAAAACCAAACTCTCCTACTCCTAAAGATGCAACGGGTTTAATTGATGCGTTGTTGTAAGATAATGGTTTTTATCAGTTTTGCGATACATCAGAAATAAGTGGAGCCAATTTTCGTAAAGGTGTTAAGTCTATCTTTGAGGGCGTTTTTACTGCTTATCGGAACCCCTCTATGCACGCAAATCTAACCTGTTCGCAGAGAGAAGCCTTTGATCGGATCGTACAGGCAAGCCAAATGATGAGCATTTTAACAGACGGCGAGGTGAGAATATGAAAGCTGTAATCTATGCCCGCTATTCCTCCGACAACCAGCGAGAAGAAAGCATAGAAGGACAAATCCGGGAGTGTACCGCCTTTGCCGAGAAGAACGGTATTACGGCCCTTCATGTCCGCCACATAGACGGCAACGAAGTTCTCAAAGGTCATTTCCAGATCGGCGGTCTGCTGTTGCAGGAATGTCCGTTCCCACTCCAGCGCCTCCCGTTTGGTGGGAAAGCCCCGTTTCATCTTCTTGACCTTTTTGCCTGTCCAGTCCTCGTAGTAAAAGGACGCATACCATGTGCCTTTCTCCTTGTCTTTGTATGCTGGCATTGTAGTTCCCTCCTTACTGCTCATCCCGCAGTCCGTAGAATTTTTCCTCGAAGTAGCGCCTGCTCACCCGTCCGGGAATGGTGATAAAGCCTTTCTGTTTCAGTTCCTCGTTCATCTCCCGCACCAGTTTGTAGGCGTAGGGCTTGGAGATACCCAGTTCCCTGGCTACTTCTTCCGCCTTTACAAACAGTTCCTTGCTCATGCGTTTCACCTCCTCATTTATATTTCGCAAATATGTTAATGCTACCATCCTCATTATACATTAACACAAGCGTTAATGTCAAGAATTTATTTCGCATTTTTGTTAAACTTTATCTTGCATATTTCGCTTTTTTGCGCTATACTATTGGCAAAGGCGGTGGGATATTATGACAGTCGGAGATAAGATAAAGAAAATCCGCACCTTTCGAGGTATGACACAAAAGGAATTGGGGCTTGCTGTCGGCTTTGAGGAAAAGGGAGCAGACAACCGTATCGCACAGTACGAAACGAATTACCGTGTCCCCAAGCGGGAGTTGCTGGACAAGATTGCCGAGGCGCTGCGGGTAGACCGCCAGAATTTCTACACCATCGCCCCCGGCTCCGCCGAGGATTTCATGCGGACATTCTTCTGGCTCGACGAGGACAGCCCCGGCGCTATTCGCCTGTTCCAACTTGTCCGCAATCCAGGCAGGGCGGGGGCCGCTGATGATACCGCTGTACGGTACAATGACGGCGACGACTGGCCCGCACACCCTCCCGTGGGTATGTACTTCCAGTACGGCCTTGTGGACGAGTTTATGCGGGAATGGCTTTTGCGCCAGCAGGAGTTACACGCCGGGGAGATCACCAGGGACGAGTATTTTGAATGGAAACTTAACTGGCCCCATACCTGCGACGACAGCAAAGAAAGCGAGTATTATATCCCCTGGCGAAAAAACAAATAAGACAAGCAAAAAACCGCCCTGCTGAATTTGTCGTTCAGCAGGGCGGTTTTGCTTGTCCTTTTGGGATTATTCTCTTGAGAGTACCGGGTGGACACAAATAGTATCAATCCAGTATCAAGAGCCTTATGGACGGGCAAAAAAGCCTGTATTCATGCGGGTTTGCGCCGTTTCGAGCGTCATTCCCACTCGATGGTTGCCGGGGGCTTGGAGGTGATGTCATACACGATACGATTCACATGACCCACTTCATTGACAATACGCACGCTCACGCGGTCGAGCACCTCATACGGAATCCGTGCCCAATCCGCAGTCATAAAGTCAGTCGTCGTAACCGAACGCAACGCTACTGTATAATCATAGGTACGGCCATCGCCCATAACACCGACCGAACGCATATTGGTCAGGACTGCAAAATACTGATTCATCGTATATTCCAGCCCAGCCTTGGCGACCTCATCCCGGAAGATAAAATCAGCTTCGCGCAGAATATCCAGCTTTTCCTTCGTGATTTCACCAATCACGCGAATCGCAAGGCCCGGTCCCGGGAACGGCTGACGCATAACCAGATATTCCGGCAGCCCCAATTCACGGCCAAGCTGACGTACTTCATCCTTAAACAGCAAACGCAGCGGCTCAATAATCTCCTTAAAATCAACGAAGTCCGGCAAACCACCAACATTATGATGGCTCTTGATGACCGCCGCATCGCCTGCGCCCGATTCAATGACGTCCGGATAAATGGTGCCCTGCACCAGATAATCGACCGTACCGATCTTCTTGCCTTCTTCTTCAAAGACACGGATGAATTCTTCGCCGATGATCTTACGCTTGGTTTCGGGGTCGCTTACCCCAGCCAGTCTGCCAAGGAAACGAGCTTCGGCATCCACACGGATGAAATTGATGTCCCACTTTTCAAAAGCGGCCTCGACTTCGTCGCCTTCATCCTTACGCATCAGACCATGATCGACAAAGACACAAGTCAGCTGATTGCCGACAGCTTCTGCCAGCAGCGCTGCTGCAACCGACGAATCGACGCCGCCCGACAGCGCCAGCAGAACCTTGCCATCGCCTACTTTTTCGCGAATGGCACGGATGGAAGTATTCTTATAATCTTCCATCGTCCAGTCGCCCTTGGCGCCGCACACTTCATACAGGAAGTTTTTCAGCATCAAGGTACCATTTTCGGTGTGATTGACCTCCGGATGATACTGTACGCCATAAAAGCCGCGTGCTTCATCGGCAATTGCTACATTCGGGCACATCGCCGTATGGCCAACCAGCTGGAAGCCCTCCGGTACCTTGGCCATATAGTCGCTGTGGCTCATCCAGGAGATGCCCTTTTCCGGCAGGCCATGGAACAGCTTGCAGGAAGTATCATAAAACGTTTCGGTCTTGCCGTATTCCCGCGCAGTATCATCCTGTGCGGCAGTCACCTGTCCGCCTAACGTCTGTGCCATGAGCTGGCAGCCATAACAGATGCCCAGCACCGGGATGCCCAATTCAAACAAAGCCGGCTCGCACTGCGGCGACTTGGGATCATATACACTATTCGGTCCACCCGTAAAAATGATGCCGATCGGCGCCATCCGCCGAATCTCCTCCACCGAGGTTTTATAGGACTTGACCTCACAATACACATTATGCTCGCGGACCCGGCGTGCAATCAGTTGATTATACTGCCCACCAAAATCCAAAACCAGAACCAGCTGATGATTCTCCATTCGGACGCCATCCTTTCTTTTTATTCAAACTTTTTCACAACAAAAGAAAATATCGGACGTGCGACGCGCCCATCGCCAAAACTGGTTCCCAGTTTTCCGTCCGCTTGTTCAGTATAAAAATTATGCCACATTTTTGCTCAAACGGCAAGGTCTTTTTCCATGTCCCGCAGACTTTTCTGCATTTCTGGCAGTCTTTTCCGAAAACCTCGGAAAAATCCACGGAGAATTTAGAATAAATCACCGCAAGCGGTCAAAAATACAGGTAACCTGGAATCGAAAGGAGTCTGTATATGAAACCGCGTTCTTCTAATTTGCGCATTCGGTTGGCAGGCTTATGCCTTGTCGCCATGTTCGCCACCTTTCTCCCCGCGGCGGCTGCTTTTTGGGATACCGCCGTTCCAACCGCCGATGTGGCGTCCAACCGCGCACCGTCCGCACAAGCGGTCGAAGGCCAAACCTTTACCGGTGTAATGATCGAGCTGCCATTGACAGCTACTGACCCGGATGGGGATTCGGTCCTGTTAAAGCTGGTGGATCTGCCGCGTTTGGGCACCGCCTCGATCAATGGGGATAAACTACAATATACACCGCAGGAAGGCAAGACCGGTACCGATAAATTCACCTATCTAGCCATGGACACCTTTGGCAATCAATCAGAACCGGCGGAAATCAAAATCAAGATCACCAAAAACAAAGCCAAACTGACCTATTCCGATATGGGGCAAAGTGCTGCGCATTATGCCGCTCTGCAACTGGCCGAAGCCGGGGTAATGACTGGTGAACAGATCGGCGCCTCGTACTTCTTCCATCCCAACGAAACGGTCACTCGCAGCGAATTTATCGCCATGGTTTCGGCTCTAGCCGGACTAGATTTGGAAGAAACCGCACAGACCGACTTTGCTGATGACGGCGGCCTGTCCGATTGGGTCAAGCCCTACATCAGTGCAGCCGCAGCCAATGGGCTGGTCAGTGGATATCAGACCGCATCGGGAGCCTGTGAAATCCGCGGTCAGAACCCCATCACTTTGGCAGAAGCCAGTGTGCTGTTGAGCAATCTGCTGGGGGATGATTACGCGGTACAAACGGCATCCATTGACGCCAGCTATGCGCCCGCTTGGGCGCAAAATGCGTGTGCCGTGTTGACAGCTGCCGATGTCCTGCCCGACGGCACCACAGCCGCGGACAGCCGGGAACCGATCACCCGCGAAGATGCTTGCGAACTCTTATACCGCACCATGGAAAAACTATAATTTACAAAACAGCCGCCTAAAAGGCGGCTGTTTGCTTTATCGCACCCGCAGGCTTTCAATCTTGGCCTCATCGGGGGTCACATAAGCGGTCTGATATACATGATAAATGACAAACCCAGGCTTTGCGCCATTGGGCTTTTTCAGGTTGCGCACCTCGGTATAATCGACCGGGACCAGCGACGAATGCTTGGCCTTGGAATGATAGGCCGCAATCATGGCCGCTTCGGTCAAGGCGGTATCGGTCGGCTGCCGGCCGTCCACGACTAGAATCACATGCGAACCATGGATTTTCTGGGTATGGAACCAGATATCGCTCTTGTAGGCGGTTTTCATGCTGAGCAGATCGTTTTGCAGGTTGTTCTTCCCCGCCCAAACCGAAAAACCATCGCTCGTCCGGTACTCAAACGGCACCGATGCCGCCGGTTTCTGCTGCCGTTTATTTTTGGTCTGTTTATGACTAAGCACACCGGTCTGCACCAGTTCCTCACGCAGCTGCGCCAAATCACGCTCATTCTCCGCTTCGTCAATCGATTGCAGTACGCTTTCCAGATAAGACAGTTCAGCTTCGCCTTCGGCGATCTGTGCGGTCAGCATCTCCTCGGCCGTCTTGGCCTTGTTGTAAAGCTTGAAATACTTCTGGGCGTTCTGCTGCGGGGTCAGGCGAATGTCCAGGTCAATCTCAATCTCCGGGCAGGTTTCGTCAAAATAATCGATGACTTTGGCGCGGGTCATGCCCTTTTCCAGCTGATAAAAATTCGCGGCAATCAGTTCGCCCATGCGTTTGTATTCGTCGCGGTTTTTGGTCTGTTCCAGTTCCTCCCTCTGGGCGCCAAGCTTGCGCGCCAGACGGTCGCGGGCTGCCGTCACCGTGCGGATCATGTCCATCGCGCGGCGGCGCATGCGTTCGGCCTGCCCTTTCTTTTCATAGAAGGCAGCCAGCAAAGCCGAAAAACTGTCCATTTCGGTCAGTTCCATCAGGCCTTCATACTGCCGGATGGGCAGGAACGAAAAGTCCTGTACCGCATGGTCCTCCCGCCGGGTGAGCAGCATGGGGTGAAATATCCCCGCCTGTACGCCCTGCACGAACTCGTCAAAGGCCTCGGCCAGCCGCTTGCGCTCGTCCGGTGTCAGACTGCCGGCGGGCCGTCCGGTCTCCCCTACGGCGCGGTAAGCTAGTTCACGACACAGCAGCGGCGACATGCCGCACAGGCTGCCGAGCAGCCATTTGTCCAGCTTCTTTTCTTCGTCGCCCGACAAGCGGGCGACCAGTTCGGCGCCGGTCAGGGTCAAGGGGTCATCCTTGCCCTCCTGCGCGGGCGGCATCCGGTAAAACAGGCCGGGCAGCACCTGACGCTTGCCCGAAATATCGCCATCCACCCGACGGATGGCGTCGATAATGCGCCCGTCATCCCCTTTGAGGATAATGTTCGAATATTTGCCCATCAGCTCGCAGACCAGCTGCCGGCGCACAGGGACCCCCATTTCGTCGGTCGTGTCCAGGTCGATGACAGCTACTCGTTCGAGTGCAGGCTGATGGATGGATACAATCTTTGCGCCCTGCACATATTTGCGCATGAGCATACAAAACATCGGCGGCGCGGCCGGGTTTTCCCGGTTGGCATCGATCAGGTGCATCCGCGGAGCCGATGGTTCGGCTGTAATCATCAGCCGCAGCGCGCCGCGCGTGCCGCGGATGGACAATACAATCTCATCCCGGTCGGGCTGATAGACCTTGTCCACGCGCCCACCGCGGACTTTCTCGTCCAGTTCGGTGACAACGGCGCGCAGACAGACAGCATCAAGCGGCATGGTATACTTCCTCCATTAGATAAATTGAATGCAGTCGCAATGGGTCTGGCTGCAAACCGCCTCGCCCCCTGCAAACTGTGCCACACGCGCGGCAAACACCGGTACGACCGGATTTTCGGTCGGAAAATGCCCGGCATCCACCAGCGTCAGGCCAAGTGCCTGTGCCCGCTGCATGATGTCATACGAGCAGTCACCGATGACGAACGCATCCGCGCCCTTGGCCAGGGCGCTGTCCATCATCTTGCCGCAGGCGCCGCCGCCCACCGCGACCCGGCGCACCGGGTTTTTGCCAGGGGTAAAACGCACGCCGCCAGCGTGCAGCTTTTCTTTGACATAGGCAGCAAATGCGTGGGGCTCCATCGGAGCATCCAAGTCCCCTACCCGGCCGAGCATTTTATTTTCGCCGGCTTCCATGTTGATGACCTGAGTCAAGCCCAGCGCTGCCGCCAGCGCATCATTCACGCCGCCCTGTGCACAGTCGGCATTGGTGTGCATGCAGATGACCGAGATATCGTTCCGAATGGCCAGACGCAGCGTGCGGCCGGTCGCATCGTCGGCAGTCACGGTGTGCACCGATGTGAAAATCAGCGGATGATGAGCGACAATGAGCTGCGCGCCCACGTTGATCGCTTCCTGCACCACGCCTTCGGTCACATCGAGTGCACAAAGCACCTTCTGGACCGTCTGGCTGCGGTCGCCGGTCATCAAACCGATATTATCCCAACTTTCGGCCAGATCACGGGGCGCAAAGGCCTCCAGATCGGCTAAGATCTCTCCAACGGTGGTCATGATAGTCCCTCCAGTTCTTGCTCTAAGGTTTGTACGGTCTGTTCCTGGATGCGCAGCCGGACCGCATCGGCTTCCTTAGCGCACCGCAACCCCTCCAGCGCGCGTCTTTCCCGCGTCAGCAGATGGGTCAAATAGTCTTTGGCTCCTACCGCCTGCAGCAAAGCCGGCGACAGGCAACACGCATCCAGCGGCACATCCTGCGCTTCTGCCCCGCCGCGCACGGTCAACACTACATAGCGCCGATGGTCTTCCCGGCAAAGGGTTTCCCGCTCGATTGCGTAGCCGCCCCGATACAGCGCCTGTCGTAGTTCGGCGATCATGGTCATGGGCTGCAACAAAAGCGTATGCTGCCCCTGTGCCGTCCAAGGCGCGTCGTGCAGGATGCCGGCAATGGTCTCGCCGCCCATTCCTGCAATCGAAATGGTGTCGCATTCGTCGGGTGTCACGCGCTCAAGCCCAGCGCCCAGCCGCAGCGCAATCTGCTCCAAATAGCCATGCCGCGCGGCATTTTCCTTGGCGCGCGCCAGCGGGCCTTCTCGGATGTCCGACGCAACCGCCTGCCGGATGCGGCCCTGCTGCAGCAGCCAGATGGGCAGATGGGCATGGTCGGTACCGATATCTGCCAGACGGGCATCTTGCGTCACCTGATCGGCAATGGCTTGCAGCCGGGGTGTTAAACGGATGGATTCCAATTTGGTCCTCCTTTGTGCGTTGCAGAAAAACAGAGGCCGGCGCCAATCGCCGGCCTCTGCGCGTACTTCTTACTTGTCTGCCAGGAAAGCATTGAGCTTGTCAATGAGAACTTCCGGCTCCAGGCCGTGCACCATGCAGGCCTCTTCAATGGATTCACCCTGCGAGGACGGGCAGCCCAGGCAGTGCATACCCATTTCCAGGAAAAACTTTGCAGTACCCATATCCATTGCGAGCACTTCGCCAATGGTCGTCTTTTTTGTAATCGTCGCCATGTGAAAAAACCTCCGTTTATTTGCAATTGAAACTACAAGTATTATACTGCCTTTTTCGCCCGATTTCAATACAGATTCTATGTTTTTCCGGGATTTTTGCAAAGTAAAAAGCCCCGGTTTTCCGGGGCTTTTGGGTTATCAGTCCTGCGACGCCTTCATCTTTGCGAAGCACTCGCTGCAATAAACCGGGCGGTCAGACTTGGGCTCAAACGGCACTCTTGCCTCTCCACCACAAGCAGCGCAGGTAGCGGTAAAGTATTCGCGGGGACCACGAGCTGCATTCTTCCGCGCATCACGGCACGCCTTGCAGCGCTGGGGCTCATTCTGGAAGCCGCGCTCTGCATAAAACTCCTGCTCGCCGGCGGTAAATACGAACTCATTGCCGCATTCCTTACATACTAACGTCTTGTCCTGGTACATTCTTTTTACCTCTCTTTGATACCTTGGTTCCCTTCTAGGAACGCTTGTGAAATTTATGCGGACAGGGCATATGCCCTGATGCCACCATTAAAAATTGACAGAGGCCGATTTGCGTCTGATCCGCTGGATGGCGTTATCCACTGATTTTTGGGGCCTATGTACCCGCTGGGCGATTTCCTCATAGGAAAGGCCATCCAAATACAGCAACAACACCTGTCGTTCGAACGCGGAGAGAAGAGATTGCAGGCGATGCAAACGATCGGCCTGTTCTTCCATGCCAATCACCAACGCTTCGGGATCGGAAACTGCCGATGTCCTGGGGTGGGATTCCGCATTGTCTTCAAACAGAGGCTTTTCAAGCGGCAGGGAGGTATTCAACGGTTCATGCTTGTGCGCATGCGCTGCGCGCACGGCCGAAACGATGCGCCGGTCGATGCACGTGCGAGCATAGGCTTCAAACGGCACGCCCCGCGTTTCATCAAACGAGAGCACAGCACGCCAAAGCCCCAGCATCCCCTCCTGAATGAGGTCTTCCCCTTCGGCGCTCGCGATAAAATACGGACGCACGCAGGTCTTGACCAGTTTGGAATAGCGGCCAACCAACTCTTCCACCGCCTCACTGTTGCCAGCCTTGGCGGCTTTACACAATTCAGTTTCGTTCATTTTGCCGATTTCCAATCCCATTCGCTCGGTTCCATTTGTCATATTTTCTATAATTATATTATGCTTTCCGCATACTGTCAATACATCCCTGTGTTAATCGTAAATATTGCGGTATAACACGCCGCTTTCTTTGTGCACTTTCGATAAAAATTACTCAACTGTGACCGATTTTGCCAGGTTTCGCGGCTTATCCACATCGCACGAACGCTCCACCGCGATATAATAGGCCAACAGCTGCAGCGGCACAATCGACAGCGACGGGGTGAACATATGCGGAATCTTCGGCAGACGCACCACATAGCTGCAATACGACGTATCTCCCTCAAAGTCCTCGCTGGCAACCAGCACCACCTCGGCGCCGCGGGATGTCACTTCGCGGATGTTGGAGATGGTCTTTTCATACAGCTCGGGCTGGGTGGCCATGGCAACGACCAGGGTGCCTTCCTCGATCAGAGAGATGGTACCGTGCTTGAGTTCACCGGCTGCATAGGCTTCGCTATGAATGTACGACAGCTCCTTGAGTTTGAGCGACGCTTCCATCGCCGCCGCATAGTCCAGGCCGCGTCCCAGGAAAAAGATGCTGGCACGGTTTGCATACCGGGTCGCAATGTACTGCATCTGTTCCTTGGTCTTAAGCACCTGCTCGATCTGATCCGGAATGTGATACAAAGCATCGCACAAGGTCTTTTCCTGCTCTGCGGTCAGCTTGCCGCGCACGCTGGCCAGCTTGATGGCAAACAGGTACAGCGCGCCGAGCTGCGCCGAATACGCCTTTGTGGTGGCTACCGCGATTTCCGGGCCAGCCCACAAATACAAAACGCCATCTGCTTCGCGGGCAATGGTCGACGATACGACGTTGACGATCGCCACCGTATAGGCACCCGCACGCTTGGCCTGCCGCATAGCAGCCAGGGTATCGGCGGTCTCGCCCGACTGGCTGATGACAATGCACAGATCATCGGGTTCGATGATGGGGTTCTCATACCGGAACTCGGATGCCACCGATGCGGTGCAGCGCACCCGGCACAGGTTCTCGATCACCGAACGGCCGACCATACCGGCATGCAGCGCCGAACCACAGCCAATGATGTGAATGTGCTTGATGTGTGCCAGACGGTCATCGGTCAGGCCTTCATCCTCAAAGACGACCTTACCGTCCTGGATGCGCGGATGCAGCGTATTGGCGACCGCACGCGGCTGCTCCATCATTTCCTTCATCATAAAATGCTCATAACCGCCCTTTTCGGCAGCCGACAGATCCCAGGTAACTTCCTGTACTTTTTTCTCGACCGTATCGCCAAAGGCGTTCATGACCGTGACCTTATCCGGCCGTACGACGGCAACTTCGCCATCATCCAGAATGATGTACTTGCGGGTGCGCGAAATGATCGCGGTCACGTCGGATGCAATCAGGTTTTCCCCTTCGCCCAAACCAATGATTAGCGGGTTGTCGCGGCGGGCGGCTACGATTTCATGCGGATCATCGATGGATACTACACCCAGCGCATACGAACCACGCAGCATGCTCACCGCCTTGAGCACGGTCATGCACAGATCCTCTTTTTTGCCGGTATGCAGATAGTCAACCAAATGGGCAACCGTTTCGGTATCGGTATCTGACTGGAACACATAGCCGTGTGCTTCCAGGCGCTCGCGCAATTCCAGATAGTTTTCAATGATGCCGTTGTGGACGACGGCGATCTTGCCGCTCTTGCCGTCCTTGCCGCCCAAATGCGGATGGGAATTCCGGTCGGACGGTTCGCCATGGGTCGCCCAGCGGGTGTGCCCAATGCCGCAGCAGGCGTGCATGCCGCCACTCTCCCGAATGCGTTCTTCCAAGTTGGAAATGCGGCCGCGGGACTTGATCACTTCCAGGCCATGCTCGGTAAAGGCTGCGATGCCTGCCGAGTCATAACCACGGTATTCCAAGCTGTACAGACCCTTTAAAAGGATCGGAAGCGCATTGTCCTGACCGGTAAAACCAACAATTCCACACATAGTTTTGAGTCCTCCTAAGAATATAAAAACGCGGTAAATTTCTAAAAAAGGGTATAAAAATAGTGCGTTATGCGAACTTCCTTGTTACGGGATCGCTCCCGCTTTTTGAGAAGCCACTGACGACCAACCCACTCTTGGCCGAAGGATCATCCGCCGAATCTTTCGATAAATCCTTACCTCGTCAACTGCGGCACGGGCGGTGACGCAGTCCTGGCGCTTCATATGCAGTTTTGATTGGGTTCCCACCTCCGATCTAACAAAAAGACGAATAGGCGGAACTGCACATTTCTGGCAGCCCCGCCTATGCAAACTACATTATACAATAGACTCGATGGTCTTTGCAACACTTTTTGCCGCGGCATCCACTTTTTCCGCGTCCACGCCTTCGACCATGACACGCACCAGCGCCTCGGTGCCCGAAGCACGCACGAGGATACGGCCCTCGCCCAGGCTGTTTTCAGCCTCTTCAATGGCCTTTGCCACTTCCGGACGCTGCGCAATGGTCTTTTTCTCGCTGTTCGGTACCGGAACATTGAGCATGACCTGCGGCCACGGTACCACTTCAGCGGCAATCTCCGAGCACTTCTTGCCGCTCTGCTTGAGGATATTCATAAACTGGATCGCGGTCAGCTGACCGTCACCCGTGGAAGCATATTCCAGGAAAATGACATGGCCCGACTGCTCGCCGCCCAGGATATAGCCCTTGTTGAGCATCATCTCGAGCACATACCGGTCGCCGACATTGGCGCACTCGATCTTAACGCCCATCTTCTTGGCATACGCATGCAGGCCCATGTTGGACAGCACGGTCGCTACAAAAGCGCCGCCGCGCAGCTTGCCCTGCTGCTTCATGCGCACGGCACACACGGCCATGATGCGGTCGCCGTCGAGCACTTCGCCGGTCTCATCAACAACCAAGCAGCGGTCGGCATCGCCGTCAAAGGCCACACCCAGGTCAAAATCGCCCTTGCGCACGCGCTCCTGCAGGTTTTCCAGATGGGTCGAGCCGCAGCCGTCGTTGATGTTAATGCCGTCCGGCTCGTAGAAACGGTAATCGGCCTTGCATTCGAGCAGACGCATCAGACGGGTGATGGTCGTCGACGATGCGCCGTTGGCGCAGTCGACTGCAACACGCAGGCCGGACAGGTCGCCGTCCACTGTTTCGGCCAGGTGATCGGTATATTCCACGATCGGGTCGATCGCGCTCTTGAGCACACGGCCCAGCGCCGCATGGCTGGCCTTGGGCACACGGTCAAAGTCATCGATGTACTCCTCGATGCGTTCCTCCAGTTCGTCCGACAGCTTATAGCCGCTGCCAGCGAAGATCTTGATGCCGTTGTACTCATAGGAGTTGTGGCTCGCCGAAATGACGATGCCGGCATCGGCCTTGTGCTTGATGGTTAAGTACGCAATCGCCGGGGTCGGAATGACGCCAAGCGGTTCCACGTCCGCACCGACCGAGCAGATGCCCGCGATCAGGGCGTTTTCCAACATGTCCGACGAGATACGGGTATCCTTACCGATGAGCAGCTTGGCCTTGCCGCCTTGCTCACGTTCCTGGGTCAAAATATAAGCAGCCGCTGCACCGATCTTGAATGCCAGCATAGCATCCAGTTCCACATTCGCCACACCGCGAACGCCGTCTGTTCCAAAATATTTTCCCAAAATTAACACCTGACCTTATTCATTTTTGTTGACTCAGAAATGTTGCTGGCCATCGGCCGGCTCCATTTTGAGATGTTCATACGCACGCAGTGTCACGCAGCGTCCCCGCGGCGTGCGGTTTAAAAAACCGATCTGCATGAGATAGGGTTCATATACGTCTTCCAGGGTAATCGCTTCCTCGCCGATGGTTGCGGCAAGGGTTTCGAGGCCCACCGGGCCACCGTTGTAATTCAAAATAATGCTGCGAAGCATGCGGCGATCGATATTGTCCAGCCCTAACTGGTCAATTTCCAGCGCTTTGAGCGCCATATCTGCCGTTTCCCGGGTGATGACGCCATCGCCCTTGACCTGGGCGAAATCGCGCACGCGCCGCAAAAGCCGATTGGCGATACGCGGCGTGCCGCGCGAGCGGCGGGCGATCTCCAAGGCGCCGTCATATCGGCTGTGTACGCCCAAAATCCCCGCCGAGCGGGTGACGATCTTTTCCAGTTCTTCGGGGCTGTACAGTTCCAGCCGCAGCATCACACCAAACCGGTCGCGCAAAGGGGAGGTCATCTGCCCGGCGCGCGTAGTCGCGCCGATGAGGGTAAACCGGGGCAAATCCAGCCGGATGGAGCGCGCGCTCGGCCCTTTGCCGATGATGATGTCCAGCGCATAATCCTCCATGGCCGGGTAAAGAATCTCCTCCACGCTGCGGTTCAGTCGATGGATTTCATCGATGAATAAAATATCATTTTCGCTTAAGTTTGTCAATAGAGCGGCCAAATCTCCCGCTTTTTCGATCGCAGGGCCCGAAGTCACGCGGATGTTCACGCCCATCTCATTGGCAATGATGCCGGCCAGCGTCGTCTTGCCGAGGCCGGGCGGGCCATACAACAGCGTATGGTCGAGCGGTTCGCCGCGCTGGCGCGCCGCTTCGATGAACACCGACAGATTTTCCTTGGCCTTGGTCTGCCCGATGTATTCGTCCATGGACTTCGGACGCAGGGAGTTTTCCGCTTTGTCGTCCTTCATCTGGCGGCTGGAAACGATGCGTTCATCGTCGGCCATACCGCCCGAAAATTCGATGCTCAATGTGTCACGTCCTTACTGGGTCGCAAGTTTCTTCAGACATTGCCGGATGATGTCCTCGGCCTCCATCTCGGCCGTATTCAGGCCTTCCATAGCCAAAAAGGCTTCGGCCTGGCTATATCCAAGCACCATCAAAGCGGCCACAGCTTCCTGCGTATGGTTGACCGTTCCCTTCTGCGGAACGGCGATGGCCTCTGCCGCCTTGCCTGCCGCGCCTTCGAGCTGTCCCTTGCTCATCTTATCGCGCAGTTCCAGCACGATACGCTGGGCAATCTTTTTGCCGATGCCGGGCGCCTGGGTGAGGATTTTGGAATCCTCGGTGATGATGGCCAGCGCAAGCTGGCTGGGGGTAGCGATGGACAAAATCGCCAGCGCCGCCTTGGGGCCGACGCCCGATACGCTGATGAGCATTTTAAAACAGCCCAGTTCTTCGGCGTCGCCAAAGCCAAACAGTTCAAAAATATCCTCACGGACGTAAAGATAGGTATACAGCCGTGCGGTCTCGCCAATTTTGAGTTTGCCGACCGTATTTTGCGACGTGTGGCAGGCATAGCCCACCCCGCCGCAGTCGATCACCGCGAGCCCCTGCTCAAGCAGGGCGACGCGGCCTTCTACATAGTAAAACATGTTCTATTTCTCCCATAGTTTGGAACGGCTGGCGTGACCATGACAAATGGCGATGGCCAGCGCATCGGCGGCATCGTCCGGCCGGGGAATTTTGGAAAGCCCCAGCATGGATTTTGTCATCTCCATCACCTGCCGTTTTTCGGCTTTGCCGTATCCCACGACCGATTGTTTGACCTGGGACGGCGTATAGGAAACCGGATGCAGGCCCTTTTGCGCAAGTGCCAGCAGGATGACCCCGCGTGCGTGCGCGACCTGGATGCCGGTCGTAATGTTCGTATTGAAAAACAGTTCTTCCACCGCGACTGCTTCCGGGTGAAAAGTATCCACCAATGTGCATACATCTTCATAAATCTCGCACAGGCGGTGATACAACGGCTGCCCGGCCGGCGTCGTGATGGCGCCGTACTGGATGGGGGTAAACCGGTTGTCTTCGTATTTGACCAGCCCATAACCGGTGGTGCCGTAGCCGGGGTCCAGTCCCAGAATAATCACAAAAATTCCGTCCTTCCCACCATGAGCTTCTCATATTTTAGCATAGATTTCTCCTCTTTACAATGTCAAAAAAACGCATTTCACGCCAGCTTTTACACAGCAGCAAGGCCCGGCAGTCCGCCGGGCCTCTCCGCGTCAATTGAATATCTCGCCGCTCTCGGGGCGGAACATCCGCTCCACCCGTTCCCGCAGCGCCGGATAACGCGTCAGGTGCGGGTCATGCGCCAGCAATCGCTCGGCTTCCTCGCGTGCCTGCTGCATCAGCTGCATATCGGACGCCAAATCGGCCATCTTGATGCCCGGCAGGCCATGCTGCCGTTTGCCGAAAAAGTCGCCCGGCCCGCGCTGCGCCAGATCGGCGCGCGCGATCTCAAAGCCGTCGTTCGTGTCCGCCAAAATGCGCAGCCGTTCACGCGCGTTTTGGCCCTTGTCCGCGCCGAAGAAGATGCAGAACGATTCCCTTCGTCCGCGGCCGACCCGGCCACGCAGCTGGTGCAGCTGAGACAGACCAAACCGGTCGGCATCCTCCACGACCATGAGGTTGGCATTGGGGACATTAACCCCGACCTCGATGACCGTGGTCGCGACCAGCACGTCGAGCAGGCCGGATGCAAACGCGGTCATAACAGCATCTTTCTCGGCTGGCTTCATGCGGCCATGCAGCACACCGATGCGGCGGCCGGGCAGCGCGCGCTGTAACGTGAGCGCATGCTCCTCGGCGCTTTTGAGCCGCACCTCGCCCTCGCCTTCTTCGACGAGCGGACAGACCACATACACCTGCCCGCCTGCGGCGATCTGCTTTTCCATGAAAGCTTCGATGCGACGGCGCATCCGCTCCCCGACCGCGTAGGTCGCCACTGGCGTGCGGCCGGGCGGCAGTTCATCGATGACCGACACGTCCAAATCGCCATAAAGAATCAGCGCCAGAGTACGCGGAATGGGCGTTGCCGACATGACCAGGGTATGCGGCATCTGTCCCTTGCTGCGCAGGCTGGCGCGCTGCGCAACGCCGAAACGGTGCTGCTCATCGGCCACGACTGCGCCGAGTTTGGCAAATTCCACGCCCTTTTGAATAAGCGCATGGGTTCCGACGACCACTTGCGCCTGTCCAGACGCGATGCGCGCCAGCGCTTCCCGCTTAGCCTTGACCCCCATGGAGCCGGTCAGCAATTCAACGGTGACGCCAAGCTTGCCGAACAATTCACGCAAAGACGCATCGTGCTGTGTCGCCAAGATTTCGGTCGGCGCCATAACGGCAGCCTGATAGCCATTCTGGGCCGCCAGAGCGCACAGCGCGGCGGCCACAACCGTCTTGCCCGACCCGACATCGCCCTGTACCAGCCGGTTCATCGGCTTGCCCGAAGCGACATCCCGCACCAAATCGTCCACGGCGCGCCGCTGCGCCCCGGTGGGCGGGAAGCCCAAGGCGCGCCAAAACGCAGTGAGGTCGGTGTTGGAAAACAGCAGCCCTTCTTCTTCCCGCCGCCGCTCTTTCAGACGCTGCAACCCGCAGCAAAGCAGGAAAAGTTCTTCGAAAATCATCCGCCGCCGGGCTGCCTGCACCTCTTCCAGATCGTGCGGGCGGTGGATATACCGCACCGCAGACGCCAGGTCCGGCAGGTCGTATTGCGCCCGCAGGCCGGACGGGATGGGGTCGGGTATGGCGCGCAGTTCACACGCCAAAGCCGCATCGGTCAGCCGCTGCATATCCTTCTGGCCGAGCCCGCTCGTCAGCGGATACACGGGTACGATGCGCCCGGTTTCCAGCCCGGTCTGGCATTTTTCATGCACGGGCGACAGCAGCATGCGCTGCCGTCCCTCTCCCTGCACGCGGCCAAAAAACAGGTATTCCTCCCCTTCGCGCAGTTGGGCCGCGACATATTTGTTGTTAAAATAGGTCACCCCCAGGGTGCCCGAACTGTCAAAGATGGTCAGCTTGGTCAGGTCCATACCCTTTCGGATGTGGCGCACCGCCGGCGCGGTGCCGACAATGGCTCGAATAGTCACCCGGTCGCCGTCCCGCAGGTCGGCGATGCACTTTTGCCGCGTGCGGTCCTCATAATCGCGCGGATAGCAATGCAGTGCATCCTCCAGCGTGAAGATCTGCATTTTTTCCAGAAGCTGTGCCTTTTTCGGGCCAAATCCCCGCACAAAGCGCACACTGTCGGATAGGTTCGGCATCAGACGTGATATTCCCGGTAAACCGCCACAACAACACCCAAAATCGAGCATTCGCTGCCGTCAATGGGCGGATATGCCGGGTTTTCGGGCATAAGCCAGACTTCGCCGTCCTGCAACAGCAGGCGCTTGCAGGTGGCTTCGTCCTCGATGAGCGCCACGACGATCTGACCCGAGCGCGCGGTCGATTCCTTACGCACGATAATCAAATCCCCGTCCATAATACCGGCGCCGATCATCGATTCGCCGCTGATACGCAGCGCAAAATGTTCCCCATATTTGCCCGCGCCCTCATAAGGCACATAGCCTTCGACTTCTTCGACGGCCAAAATAGGCATACCGGCCGTGACTTTGCCCAGAATGGGTACCCGGCCGACCATAGCTGCGCCACCACGTACCGACAGGGCGCGTGTCTTATGGTCATCCTTTTCCAGATAGCCCATTTCGCGCAGACGCTTGAGGTGAGAATGCACGGTCGAAGGCGACGACAGCCCCACTTCGGCGCAGATCTCACGCACCGAGGGCGGATAGCCCTGCTGGGCGGTATATTGGCTGATATAATCTAAAATTCGTTGTTGTTTTTCGGAAATCTTTTTCATCGGTATGTCCTCCATATCGGTGTCAAACGACGATTGATCGAAAGGTTCCTGCCCGCTTTGGCACAGGATTCAAACAAGTGTTTGGTTCTTTCCGCTTTCATTATATAATACATCGCCCAACATTGCAAACATTTGTTTCTTTTTCTATGTTTTATTTTTGTAAAATTCGCTTGTGCTCGTATAGAAAGTATTATAAAATAAAAACAGCATATACTTTTGATCGACCTGTCGTTTTAAGGAGGTTACTTATGACGATCCATACAGACCTTGGCTATATTGAAATCACACCCAACGTGATCGCCGACATTGCCGGCTTTGCCGCCTCTTCCTGCTTTGGCGTCAAAGGCATGACGGTCCGCTCGGTATCCGATGGCCTGTCCCATCTGCTGCGCAAGGAAAGCCAGCGCCGCGGGGTCAAAGTCCAAGAGGCCGAAGATGGCGGCGTCAACATTGACCTGCATATCGCTGTGGAACACGGCATCAACATCGCTTCGGTCTGCCGCTCGATCATCACCGAAGTGCGGTATCATGTGGAGCGGTTGACTGGAGTAGATGTCAAAAATGTCGATGTCTACGTAGACAGCATCAAGGCCGACTGACTGCGGCCGCTAGGAGGAAAATTTCCGAAATGAATGAACAGAAACTAACGGGTTCGCTTTTTCAAAGCATGGTAATCGAAGGGGCACTTGCCATTGCAGAAAAGAAAGAGCAAGCCAACGAACTCAACGTCTTTCCGGTGCCGGATGGCGACACTGGCACCAATATGTCGCTGACCATGGGCGCTGCAATGGCGGAAATGCAGCGTCTGCATGAACCGACCCTGGCCAAGGCGGTCGATGCGACTGCATCGGCGCTTCTGCGCGGGGCACGCGGCAACTCCGGCGTTATTTTATCGCTCCTGTTCCGTGGCATTGCCAAGCGGCTGCACGACTGCACCGAGGCCGGTGGCCACGATTTGGCACTGGCGCTGCGCGAAGGCGTCGAAGCTGCCTATAAAGCGGTCATGAAACCAGCCGAGGGTACCATCCTGACCGTATCCCGTGTAGCGGCACAGCATGCCGTAGAATGCTGCCAGGCCGACCCCAATGTATCGGTAGAAACCGTTCTGAATGCCGTGCTCGAACGCGGTCAGACCGCGCTTGCCGAAACCACGGCACAAAATCCGGTGCTTGCCAAGGCAGGTGTTGTGGATGCGGGTGGCTTTGGCTTCCTGGTCATTATGGAGGGCATGCGGGACGCATTCCTTGGCATCCACAAAGAACGTGTGCTCCAGCCGGAAAACACCCAAAAGGGTGCTGCCGATTTTGGCGCCATTGCCGATGAGGACATCACTTTTACTTACTGCACCGAGTTCATCGCCCAGCGCCGGGATCAGGCCCGCAATGTCGGCCGCCTGCGTGCTATCTTAAACGAAATCGGCGATAGCCTGGTGGTGGTCGAGGATGACGATATCGTCAAGGTGCATGTCCACACCGACCAGCCCAATAAGGCGCTGGAAGAAGGTCTGAAATTTGGCCCGCTTCTCACGGTCAAAATCGAAAACATGCGGGAGCAGCACACGGCTAAGGTGATCGAAAGCACCGAGCCGCGGGAGCGTGTCATCCGAGACCCGGAGAAGAAATATGGCTTTGTGGCGGTTGCGGCTGGCGAAGGGCTGAACGGCGTGTTCACCGACCTTGGCTGCGACACCGTCGTCCAGGGCGGCCAGACCATGAACCCGTCTACCAACGATATCCTGTATGCCATCGACGCCACGCCGTCCGAGATCGTGTTCGTATTCCCGAACAACAAGAACATCATCATGGCTGCCGAACAAGCGGTCCCGCTTTCGGAAAAGCGGGTAATCGTGATTCCCACCAAGAACATCCCGCAAGGCATCTCGGCGCTGCTGGCCTTTGACCCGGACAGCGAAGCGCAGGCCAACATCCAAGCAATGGAAGGCGCGATTGCTGGTGTACGGGCTGGACAGATCACCTATGCAGCCCGCAACTCGGAGTTTGACGGCAAGAAGATCAAGGAAGGCGAGTATCTGGCGCTGTGCGAAGGTAAGCTTTGTGCAAACTCCAAAAAGCCGCTGGATGCCGTGAAAAAACTCGCCCGCGAAATGGTGCAGGATGACAGTGCTTTTGCAACGATCATCTTCGGCGAGGGCGTTTCGGAAGAAGATGCCGCCAAGGTGGAGGAAATCTTCCACAAGGAAAACCGTGATTTGGAGATCACGGTCATTGACGGCGGCCAGCCGGTTTACTATTATATTATTTCAGTGGAATAATGCATTTCTTTGGCGGGGACTTCCCCGCCAAAGTTTTGCCGAAAAAAGGCCACCAAGAATCGATTAAAGAAGGTATTGCATGTCTATTTTTGATATTTTTGCAAAGTTAGAGAAAGAAAAAGCCGAGCGGGAAAGCGCTGCCGGTCCGGTCGAATGGCTGGTCGTCGGTCTGGGCAATCCGGGGAGCAAGTACAACGGCACCCGCCACAATGCAGGTTTTCGCGCCCTGGAGCACTACTGCGCCAAGACCGGCCAGCGCATTGACAAAATGAAATTCAAAGCTCTGGTCGGAGAAGGTTCGCTCGGCGGCGCACGGGTTTTGTTTATCAAGCCGCAGACGTTTATGAACCTGTCCGGCGAAGCGGTACGCGATGCCGCTTCGTTCTATAAAATCGCGCCCGACCATATCATCGTATTATCCGACGACATCTCGCTCGATGTGGGACGCATTCGCGTGCGTGCCAAGGGTTCGGCCGGCGGACAGAACGGCTTGAAAAACATCATCTATCATCTGTCTTCCGATCAGTTCCCCCGCGTGAAGATCGGCGTGGGCGCCAAGCCGCATCCCGACTATGATCTGGCCGATTGGGTCCTCTCCCGCTTCACGGCCGATGAACAGGAAGGCATTGACCATGCGGTCGACCGCGCCATGCAGGCGGTCGAAGAAATCATCCGCAATGGCCCAGCCAGCGCCGCACAGCTTTACAACGGAAAAGGTTAATAAGAGCCCCCGATGGTCTTTTGAACCGGTCCAGTAAAAATGGACAGTGACAAAAACCCCCTGATGTAGGAAAATAGACTACATCAGGGGGTTTTGTCATGGAGAAACGAAAATACACACACATTCAAGTGCTGTTGCCAGAAATCAAGGCTATGCTGGCAGCGGGGAAAACCCAGCGGGAAGTTGCAGAATATTACGGTTTTCAGGATAAGCAGGTGATAAAAAGTCTACTTAAGCGTGAACGGAGGAAAGAACGTATGTTAGAAGCTGGCATCCTTGCGCGGCCCCAAGGGCGGCCAAGAACAAATGCCGCACCAAGAGATATTATAACCGAGCAGGCACATGAGATCCAGCGACTTCGTATGGAGAATAAGCTGCTGCGGGATTTTCTGCACTGCATAGGAAGGAAGTGAGGGCAAAGGTAAAATATCACATTATATATCGTCACAGAGCAGAGTATTCCGTGGCAGTTATGTGCAAATTCTTTGGAGTATCCAGAAGCGGATACTATGCCTTCGTCCATCGCCTTGGTAAGCCGGAGAAGGACGCAGCTCTTGCAGAACTAATTGGACAACAGCGGGAACGCAGCTTCCGCACCTACGGCTACCGGCGGATGTGTCTATGGCTGAAGAACCAGAATATTTTCTGTAATCCAAAAACAGTGCTGCGAATTATGAAGAAATATGATCTGCTCTCAGAAATCCGCCGACGCAGGAAATGGCAGCAGATGGGGCAGCAGCTCCACAAGTACGAGAATCTGCTAAGCAGGCAGTTTCAGGCCGACAAGCCCAACAGCAAATGGGTAACGGACATCTCCTACATCCACACTAAGCAGGGCGTACTGTACCTGTCCATGATCCGGGATCTCTATGACAACAGTATTGTGGCTTACAAAACCGGAACGGAACAAACGGTGAATCTGGTTCTGGACACCATTCGTCTGGCAATGAAGCAAGAGAAAAAGAGGGCCGCTGCAGAGTTGCAGCTCCACAGCGACCAGGGTGCTCAGTACGCCTCACAAGCATATTTTGAGCTAACTCAAACATACGGCATTACGCCATCTATGTCAAGACGTGGAAATCCTTATGACAACGCTATGGCGGAAAATTTCTTCTCTATCCTCAAAACAGAGTGCATCTACCGCCACAAACCGGCTACCTTCTCGCAAGCCAATGAAATGATTGACCGCTACATCTACTTTTACAACCATGAGCGCATCCAGCTAAAGACTGGAGAAGCGCCGCTTACGCGACGCCTCTCCACTTAAAACTCAATCTTTCCTACCAGGGCTCTTTTTTATACTGTCCGCACAATCTGGGGCAGTCCATTTGACCGTCGGGGGCTTTCACTTCTCCCCTGCCCGCCGCATAGGCTGGTGCAGGGAGGTGAAAATGATGAAACAAATCCGTGCAACCGTGCGAGAAGTACGGGATACCAATCTTTTGGTGTATGACTGGTGCAGCAAACAGGATATTCTGGTGCATACGCCGCAGGCCCTTTGTTATTGCTATGGTGATCGTCTGTGCATCCAGTACAGCGGCGTGATGACCATGAGCATCCCACCGCAGATTACTGCTACGCGCATCCGCCGCCTGCGGCCGCATGGCTGCTGACCTTGCCTGCCCTCTGGCAGGCTTACTTAACCGCTTACAAAGTTCTGTTTTCTCCCGATTTTACAAATATCTTACCTAATTTATGCGTTTTCATGCGTTCTGATTGTTTAACTGTATTTTTTCGGTATTTTTACGCATTGACGGAAATTTCTTCAAAGGATATAATACAATGTAGGATACCGGCTGCCGCCGGTTTGTTCGAAGAGGAGGATGTTGTATGAATTTGCAGGGCCACCCGCTGCTCCGTACCGATAGTTATGGTAAGATTTTTTTATATTGCACACATACCGATTGCGCCTGTGTTCCCCGGCATCGGATTCGTTTATCCGAGCCTGTCAAACCTGATCTTTTGTTGCAGGCTGTCAAGGATTCCTTGCTGCGTTTTCCGTTTATGATCGTGGGCATCGAAGCGACCGATACCCAATATGTATATCGTTTGCTGGCCGAAGATCCGGTTGTTCTGCCGTTCGATGGCTGCTCCACGCGATACGCCATCGGCTCGCCGGATACCCACGGATATTTGTTCCTGGTCGGCTTCCATGGCAATGAAATCTTCATGGAATATCAACACAGCATCAGCGATGGCCGCGGCTTTGAAGAATTTATTCGCTGTGTTCTGTTTACATACCTGCGTTTATGCGGACATCCGGTCGAAAACGATGGGACCATTCGCACCCTGGATTCGATCTATACCTTTGAAGAAAATGAAGATGCCTATCAGCATCTGGACCGAGAATATTCCTCGAAAGGCATTTATCAAAAGCCAGAAGCGCTGCATGCCGACGAACTCAGCGACTTGGGGGATGCACCCGAAATCGTTACCGAAATCACCTTCCCCTTCCAGCAGCTTCGGGAGGCGGCGCACCGCTATCATGTTTCTCCGCTGACCATCCTCTCCCCTCTGTTCTGCCGCGCCTTTTATTCCAAATTCGGCCATGGTTCGGAAAAGCCGGTCATTGCTCAGATTCCGGTCGATTTGCGGCCCTATGTGCCCAGTGTGACCAGCCGGTATTTTATCTGCTTTGTCGATCTGCCGTATGAGGCTTCTTATGAATCGTTGCCGCTCGAACAGGTCTTTCAAAAGACCAAGGCCTTTCTGGATGAACAAATCGAGCCGGAAAAACTGCTGTACCGAGCCAAGGCTGCCAGCGATGCCTGCCTGAATCTTCATAACGAAAACATCCCCCTGGCGGAAAAAGAAAAGCGCGCCAGTGAGATGATTCATAATTTCGTCCATGCCGACAGCTTTATCATCACCAATGTCGGCGCCTTCAAGCTGCCGCCGTCCATGCACCCCTATGTTTTGGATTATGGCGCGGTATTGCCCAGTGCTTCCCAGCCGTATGGCTTGCTCATCAGCTCGTATAACGGCAAAATGAAACTGTCCGTAGCCCAGCATGACCACGATTTGCAGGTCTGCTCGACCATGGTCCGCCTGCTGTCTGAAATCGGTGTACAAGCCCATACCAACAGCTATCCGTTTGTTGTGACCCGGTTCAGCGGACAGGAAGCTTGCCGGAAACCGTTTACTTTATAAGAAATATCGCTGCTCACAACCGGAGCGGGTACAGCCGATGGATGTTTCCATGGTTCCCCCGCTCCGGTTGTATCCTTTTTTATCGAATGGGATGATCGTAATCCGCGCCCAGCGCTTCCAAATGCGACAGGGTGCGTTCCAAAACCTCATCATCCGGTGACTGCGCGCTGCATGCCAGAACCGCCTGCTGTTCTTCTTCCGACAAAGCAAAAAAAGCGTTCATCGCACGGGTACTGTGTCCCATACGATACAGCAGCTCTTCCGGACGGCGCGGTGTGGGTGTGTCTTCCATGGCACTCCCCTCCTTTCACATCCAGTGTCACCCTTGTTTTGCCGCAGCATACGGAAAAATACGCAGAGGGTTAAATTTTTTCGGCCTATGTGGTATAATAACCGCATAGCAACGGTTGATTTGTTTTTCAGCCGACAAGGAGTGTTTATGAAATCTATCCCCCGACTGGCTGCCACCCTTTTGGCAGCGTCTGTTTTGATGTTGCCGTCCGGTTGCCGGTCTGCATCCACGCCTGCTTCCAGTGCGTCATCACCTGAAAATGAATTGTATACCGAAAACGCACCCGACGGCACCGTAGTCCTGCAAATCACAGCCGATTCGCCCGATGTGGCCTCGTATGTCACCGAAGAAGCCGCTCAAGCGATCCAAACATACTATGACGAGCTTTATGCGGCAGAAACCGAACAATGGCAACTGGAATTGGCCGATTTTGCACGGGAGGAGTATGCCCAATCGCAGGAGCAAAATCAGGTGTTCCGTCCCTACGCGATTGAGGAACACTATTCCATTGTGCGAAATGATGACACCTATCTTTGCATCCAGCGCATCCGGCAAAGTTATACTGGCGGCGCCCAGGAGGAAGAACAGGTCTTTTGTGAAAATTTTTATAAAAAAGATGGCTCTTTGGTAGCTCTAGCCGACCTTTTTCAGCCGGATATCGATTATACCAGCACTTTACTTTCTCTGCTGTCCGAGGAACTGGACCAGCGGATGCAGGCGGGTGAAATCACATACGAGGCTGACGCCAAAGAAAATCTAAAGCAAGGTCTGACCGATGGACATTTTTCTCTGACTGAGGATAGCCTGGTCTTTGTATATCCCTGTTATACCTTGGCCCCTTATGCAGCAGGGCCCCAGTTTTTTGAAATCCCTTTCACCGCATTGGAAGGTTTGTTGTGTACGTCTTGACATGGAGGAATTATGGCATTACAAAAAAATAAAGTATATCATGCAGAATTTACCGGTTATACCGCAGAAGGGTCGGCCGTTGCACACATTGACGGCATGACGGTTTTTGTTCCCGGCGGGGCTGTTGGCGATCAATGTGATGTGAAAATCCTCAAAGTGACCAAACGGCTTGCCTATGGGAAAATCGAACGTATCCGAGTGCGTTCTAAGCACCGTATCGAGCCGGCTTGTCCGCATGCGGATAAATGTGGGGGCTGTTGCTATCAGCACCTGACCTATGAAGAGGAATTGCGCGCCAAGGCTCGCAAGGTTTCCGATGCTTTACAGCGCATCGGCGGCCTGCCGGATATTTTACAAGGCATCACTGGTTCGGAACATATTACCCACTATCGTAACAAAGCACAGTTCCCGGTTGCCGATACCGAAAATGGCCCTTGCACGGGATTTTTCCGCCCGCGCAGCCATGATATCATCCCGGTATCCGATTGTCTGATTACCGATTTGGTCGCCAACCAGATTGCTTCTTTGGTATGCGACTGGATGAAAGAATATGACATCCCTGCATATCAGGAAACAACCCATACCGGTCTGATTCGGCATATCTATGTACGTACTGGCGTCGCGAGCGGCGAAGCCCATCTCTGCCTGATTGCGACTCGCGCCAAGCTGCCACATACTCAGGAACTGATCACACAGCTGACGCAGGCAGTTCCTTCCCTGACCGGTATTGTTCTGAATGTCAATAAGCGGACCGATAATGTGATTTTGGGCGATCGTACCCTCCTCCTTTGGGGTATGGAAGAGTTGGAAGACATTCTGTGCGGCCACGTATTCCGGCTTTCACCGCACGCATTTTATCAAGTCAATCATGCGCAGGCCGAACGGTTATATGCCTGTGCGCTGGAGTTTGCTCAATTGACGGGGCAGGAAACGGTCATGGACCTTTACTGCGGAGCCGGTACCATCACGTTAACGCTTGCGGAACATG